>JANXRN010000345.1 GCA_025352995.1 Acetobacteraceae bacterium | reverse complement strand
ATTGCTAACACATCCGCCCGCGAGTGACAGATAAAGCCCAAGCACCCGTTCGGTCAGCAGCGCCAGAGGCAGAAAAGCAAGCCTTTCGTCGCCGTCAGCGATCTGGGCAACACCAAGCGCGCCCGCCACTTGTGCCATCAGATTACGATGGCTCAGGCGAACCCCACGTGGGGTACCAGTACTTCCAGCTGTATAGGCCAAAACAGCTGCATCGTCTGGATCGACCGCGACAAAAGCCCTGGGCGCGCCACGGGGAAGAAACTCCTTCAATCCCAAACAGATTGGGTCGACGAAATCATGCAGCCCTTTCATATCAAGAATGACGACGAAGCGGAGATTCGGACAGCGATCGCGGACCTGAAGAATTTTGTCGAGCTGTTCCTCACCCTCCACAAAAACCAATGCGCAATCAGAATCGACCAGAATGTCCGCTATCGCGTTGCCGGATTCGCTTGGTTGCAACCCGAGCGCCACCATTCCGGCTACCAGAGTGCCGAGGTCGGCGGCGACCGCGTGTGGTGAAATCTCGGACAGCACACCAACAACTGATCCACGCGCCAGCCCTCGCGCGGCTAGCCCGCCGGCGAAAGCCATCGCCTGCTGCGAAAGGCTTGCCCAATCGGTAGCTTTCCAGATGCCGCGATCCTTCTTGCGCAGGATGGTGGTCCCGGGCGTCTCGGCCGCACGGCGCAAAAGCAGTGCGGGGACCGAAAGATCTTTCACCGCCATAGCTTTTTCTTCTTCCAGCGCCGCTGCCCGCGGGCGCTCGCATCCTTGTGGCCGAGATAGAATTCGCGAATGTCGTCACGCGCCAGCAACGCGGCGCATGCGTCCTGCATGACGATGCGCCCGACTTCCAGCACATAGCCGTAGTCGGCGGTTTGAAGGGCAATAT
Source organism: Acetobacteraceae bacterium (assembly GCA_025352995.1). Lineage (GTDB taxonomy): Bacteria > Pseudomonadota > Alphaproteobacteria > Acetobacterales > Acetobacteraceae > CAITOL01. Next base: position 7,910 of record JANXRN010000345.1, on the reverse strand, counting down.
GGGCGTTCTGCTCGACCAGTAAGATCGCCACGCCACGCTCGCGGTTGATGCGTTTAACAATCTCGAAAATTTGAGTGGTCAGCAGCGGAGATAGCCCGAGCGAAGGCTCATCCAGTAACAAAAGTTTGGGCCGGCCCATCAGCGCCCGGCTGATTGCCAGCATCTGCTGCTCGCCCCCCGACAATTGCCCGGCACGTTGCTGCGCGCGTTCTTTGAGGCGTGGAAAATAGCCGAAGCACATCTCCAAATCCTGGGCAATGCCATCGGTGTCCCGTCGTGTATAACTGCCCATCGTCAGGTTTTCGGCGACGCTCAGAAAAGGAAAAATCTCCCGCCCTTCGGGCGAATGACAAATCCCCGCGCGCATTACACGATCGGGCGTCTGCCCGGCGATGGATTGGCCCTGGAACGTAATTTCCCCACGATCGGCGTCGAGCACTCCGGAAATAGTGCGCAGGATTGTGGTCTTACCGGCGCCGTTTGCGCCCAGCACGGTGACGATCTTACCTTCTGGCACCTCGATCGATACGCCGCGGATAGCTTGGATCGGCCCATAGTAGGTTTCGATCCCGGAGACTTGAAGCAGGGGCGCGTTCATGCCGGCGCTCCACCGATATAGGCGCGGATCACTTCGGGGTCGTTTTGCACCTCGCTCGATGTGCCAAGCGCCAGAATACGTCCGCCGGCCAACGCCATCACCCGGTCGGATACCATGTGAACCAACTTCATGTCGTGCTCGACCATAATGATGGTGACCCCAAGCTCGCGTCTGATGTCACCGATCCAGTGGCCCATTTCCTCGGTCTCCTCGACATTCAAACCGGACGACGGTTCGTCAAGCAGCAACAAGCGGGGCTCAATGCAAAGGGCGCGGCCGAGTTCGACTACTTTACGCACACCGTAGGGCAGATTGGCGATCAGCTGATCACGGTAGCGCTGCACGCCGAGAAACTCAATGACCTCCTCGGCCTTTTCGCGATGAGCAATTTCGGCGTCGCGCACCGATCTGGTAAAACCGAGTTGCGCGAGTAATCCAACTTTGCTGTGGCAATGCCGACCGATGAGGAGATTCTGCAACAGGCTGGCATTGGCGAACAATTCGATGTTCTGGAATGTGCGTGCGATGCCGAGGCTGGCAATCGTATGCGGCGGCACATTGGTGATGTCGGCTCCGTCGAACATCATCCGCCCAGCCGACGGCGTATAGATGCGACTGATCATATTGAAGATGGTGGTCTTCCCGGCGCCATTTGGCCCGATGATCGAGAATACCTCCCCTGGCACGACGGCAAAGCTTACGCCTTCGACGGCACGGATGCCCCCAAAGTTCATTGCAATTTCGTCAGCGACAAAAAAGCTCATCGCAGGCGCTCCGACTTGGCGTAGGATTTCTGGCGACGGGAGGCGGCTCGGCGATGCAAAGGGAATGCCTTGCACCAATGCTTTAGCTTTACCCAACGGCCGTTGATGCCACCGGGTTCGAACATGATCACCAGCACCAGGATCAGCCCGAATAGTGAAGGCTCCAGCCCTGGCGTCCGGCCAAGTCCGAACGGCAGATCGTCGCGCACCATGGCGATTGCCTGGGGTAGCAAGCGCATGAACACTGCGCCGAAGATGGCGCCGTGCATCGATCCTAGGCCGCCGATGAACACGATCGTGACCAGCTGGATCGATAGCAGAATGTCAAAACTGTCAGGCGCGAGGTGCCTGACGTAATGGGCGTAGAGCCCACCTGCCAGGCCTGTGATGCCGGCGCTGATGCCGAAGGCAATCGATTTGGTGACGGCCAGGTTGATGCCCATCGATTGGGCCGAAATCTCGCTGTCACGGATCGCGACCATCGCCCGCCCAAGCGGCGCGCGGAGGATGTTGAGTGCCACCCAGATGACCAGCACCAACACGATGAGCGACGTGTAGTAAGTGCCAATCGCGCCTTGAACCTTCATTCCCAGGATCGTGGGGGGCCGCACTGGAAATCCGTCAAATCCGCCTGTCAGCTTGTCCCATTTCTGCAGAACAGTGCCAATGATACTGCCGAAGGCGAGGGTTGAGATCGCGAGATACAGTCCGCTCATCCGCAGGGTTGGCACGCCGATCGCAATGCCGAATGCCGCTGTGATCAGCCCCGCCAAGGGCAGGCTGACCAGGAACGGCACCCCCTGGGCGAGCATGATCGCGTGGGCGTAAGCCCCAATGCCGAGGAATGCGGCGTGGCCGAGGCTCACCAGCCCGGTATAGCCGGTCAGAAGCATCAACCCGACGCCGGCGATGGCGAAGATAAACAATCCACCGAGTTCGCCGACATAAAATTCGCCGGTCACCAGCGGGATCGCCGCCAAGGCAATCAGCAACCCTGCGTAGCTTGCCTTGGCGAGCGGTGTCTTGGTGAGTGCCATGTCCTGGAGATAGCTTGTTTTGAAGGGCGCGATCATGGCCTCAGACCCGCTTTCTGATGACTTGGCCGAACAGGCCTTGAGGGCGCAGGATGAGCACCGCCAACAAAACGATATTCGAGGTAACTTCCTGAAATCCAGTTGGCAAATAAAAGCCGGCCAATTGTTCGACGACACCCACAACCACGCCACCGACCAAAGCGCCGGGGATCGAACCGAACCCCCCGAGCACGGCTGCGGCAAACGCCTTGAAGCCAACGATCCCAGAATTCACGTCGACCATCTGCACTGGGACCAGGAGAATCGCTGCCACCGCCGCGACCCCGGCGCTGATCGCCCAGATCAGTGAAAACACGCGACGTACCGGAATGCCCATGTAGTAGGCAGCCAACTGGTTCTGCGACGAAGCCTGCATGGCGATACCGAGCCGGGTGCGGCTAAAAAACAGATAGAGCACACCGCACAGCACCAAGGTACCAAAAATAATAGATAAATTGTCGGCGCCCAGCACGACGCCGCTTCCGAATTTTACGATGCTGTTTGTAAACGGCGTTACAAATGCGACCGAATCATACCCCCAAGCAATGCCCGCGCCGGCTCGGAAAATGAAAGCCAAGCCCAAAGTGAGCATTACCACGGCAAATTGCGGCTGGCCGATCACTCGCCGGAGCACCACCGCATCAAGGAGATAGCCGAAGGCAGCTGTGGCCAAAATTGCCAGGCCCGACCCGACCCAGTAATTCATGCCAAATTTACCAACAAAAGTGTAGGCTGCGAAGCCGCCAAGCATCATGATTTCGCCCTGGGCGAAATTCACCATCTCAGTGGCCTTATAGATCAGCACAAAGCCAAGTGCGATCAGACCATAGATGCAGCCGGTAGCAGCCCCATTGATAACAAGCTGCAACAGCCCCACCAGGCTTTCCATTCGCAGCGTTCCTCCCTTATTATCGCCAGCCTTATGCGGTCGGTTTTCCGGGGCGTCAATCCGGTTTCGGAAATATCGACCATTGTTGCTATTCAGGATCTAGCTCCTCGCCGACGCGACTTCCTTGCGGTGCAGTCCACCCCCAGATACTGTCTAAGGCTGATCCGGAGTTCGCCGCCATGAAGCATTCCGCTGTCACCCTTGAAGACAAGTATGCGACCGATCGCGACAGATTCTACTTGACGGGCACTCAGGCGCTGGTGCGGTTGCCGATGCTGCAACGTGAACTCGATCTCGCTGTCGGGCTAAATACGGCGGGCTTCGTATCCGGCTATCGTGGATCGCCGCTTGGGCAGGTCGATATTCAGATGTGGGCGGCGAAGAAGCACCTTGAAAACCACCACATCCAGTTCCGTCCTGCGGTGAACGAAGAACTTGCCGCGACCGCTATCTGGGGTACCCAGCAATTACCGCTGACCCGCGGTGCTAAATACGATGGCGTTTTTGCTTACTGGTACGGCAAAGGGCCCGGGGTTGATCGTGCTGGTGACGCCTTTCGGCACGCAAACTATGCCGGCACTAGCCGGCACGGTGGTGTGTTGCTGATGGCAGGCGACGACCATGCCTGCAAATCATCAACGGTCCCGCACCAGTCCGAACCCGCGCTGATAGCGGCCGGCGTGCCGATCCTTGTACCGGCTGATGTGCGGGATCTGCTGGAGCTTGGTCTGCATGGCTGGGCGATGTCGCGCTGGTCGGGCAGGCTGGTTGGCTTCAAAACTGTCGGCGATGTGATGGACAGCGCGGCGTCGGTTGAGTTCGATCTGAAATCGTTCCGTACTCGTCTTCCCAATGGCGACTTCCCCGACGCTGGCATCCGACTGCCTGATGTGGCCCTCGAGCAGGAGGCAAGAGTCTTTGCGGTGGGTTTACCCGCGGCCGTCGACTACGCCCGTGCCAACGGGATCGACCGTGTGGTGATGGACCCGCCCGGCGCCCGCATCGGCATTATTACTGCCGGGAAGTCCTATCAGGATACGCGACAGGCATTCGCTGACCTTGGGCTTGGTGATCGTGCGCCGGTTCGGTTGCTGAAATTGGCGCTAGTGTGGCCGCTCGACCGCGCCACCATCCACGCTTTCGCGCAGGGCCTCGATGAGATCATCATCATCGAGGAAAAGGCTCCGATTATCGAACAGCAGGTCCGCGACACACTATATAATAGCGTCAACCGGCCGCCGATCTATGGCAAGCGGGATCCGGCCGGACAGGTATTCCTGCGCGACTACGGCGAGTTCACCTCGTCCGAACTGGCGATCATGCTGGGCGGACGCCTGGCGCGGGTCGTCGACAATGACGACATCCGCGGACGCATCGGCTTTCTCAAGGACCAGGCCGTCAAGATCGCGGGTGGGGAAATACTTGCGGCCCGACGGCCGTATTTCTGTTCCGGATGCCCCCATAATACCTCGACCAAGGTGATCGACGGCAGTCGCGCCTTGGGCGGCATTGGCTGCCACACTTTGGCGATGTGGATGGACCGGAGCACCGACACATTCAGCCAGATGGGTGGCGAGGGGATCGCCTGGATCGGCCAGGCTCCGTTTACGGAGGAATCCCACGTCTTTGCCAATCTCGGTGACGGCACCTATTTTCATTCAGGCTATATGGCCATCCGTGGTGCGGTCGCGTCAGGCGTCAACATAACCTACAAGATTCTCTATAACGACGCTGTAGCGATGACCGGAGGTCAGCCGCTTGATGGTCAGCTTACCGTACCACAGATCAGCCGACAGGTTGCTGCCGAAGGCGCCAGACGGATTGTTGTGGTCACCGATGAGCCGGAAAAATACGATGATGTCACGGACCTGGCCCCCGGCACGAAAATCTACCATCGGCGCGAGATGGAAGCGGTCCAGCGTGAACTCCGTGAAACGCTCGGTTGCACTATTCTGATCTATGATCAGACCTGCGCCAGCGAAAAGCGCCGCCGTCGCAAGCGTGGCACGTTTCCCGACCCGGCCAAGCGCGCCTTCATCAATGCGGCGGTGTGCGAAGGGTGCGGCGATTGTTCCAAGGCATCGAATTGCCTTTCGGTTCAACCGCTGGCGACCGAGTTCGGCACCAAACGCCGCATTGACCAGTCGAGCTGCAACAAAGACTTTTCCTGTGTCGAGGGCTTCTGCCCGAGCTTTGTCACGGTGCATGGCGGCGGGCTTAAAAAGCGGCAGAAAATCGAGGCCAAAGCATTTGATCTGCCCCACCCGGTTTTGCCGTCGCTTGCCGAGCCGTGGAATATCCTAGTTACCGGCATTGGCGGCACAGGGATTGTCACCATTGGTGCCTTGCTTGGAATGGCAGCCCATCTCGATGGGTTGCATGTCACATCGCTCGATATGATGGGTATGGCGCAGAAAGGTGGCAGCGTGTTCAGCCACATTCGCCTCGCCGCAGATGCTGCGCAGTTGCACGGCTTAAGGATAAGCCGTGGCGACGCCGACCTGTTGCTAGCCTGCGACATGGTGGTTGGTGCCAGCAAGGACGCGCTGGCGACCTTGCGTGCCGGCGTAACGCATGCGGTTTTGAATACTTACGAAACACCCACCGGCGATTTCGTGATGGATACCACCATCGTCATGCCCGGCGCGCGGCTGCGGCGATCGGTAACCGATGTGGTGGGGGAAGCCGCAGTCGATACGCTGAACGCGACCGCTTTGGCCACCGCGTTGATGGGCGACTCGATCGCTACCAACCCATTCATGCTAGGTTATGCTTGGCAGAAAGGCCTGGTGCCGCTCAGCCTCGACAGCCTGTTACGCTCGATTGAGCTGAATGGTACTGCAACCGAGGCCAACAAGACCGCCTTTAACTGGGGCCGGGAAGCGGCCGTCAATCTTGCCCCGGTCGCCGAGGCGGCTGGCATCAGCGTGGAAGTGGCGGCGCCGAAAACCCTGGATGAAATTATCGCGAGCCGTACGGTCCATCTGATCGCCTACCAGAACCGCCGCACCGCGCGGCGCTATCAGGCGTTGGTTGCCAAGGTGCGTGCGAAGGAAGAAATGCTGTTCTCGGGCGGCGCGGTGCTGACCGAGGCGGTGGCGAGGAATTTTTCCAAACTGCTCGCCTACAAGGATGAATATGAGGTGGCGCGGCTCTACGCCGATCCGGCTTTCAAGGCACAACTGGCGGCGCAGTTCGAGGGAACCGAACGGGTAGAATTCCATCTTGCTCCGCCGATCTTTGCCAAACGCGATAAGACCACTGGACATTTGATCAAGCAGGCTTATGGCCCATGGTTGTTTAAAGCCTTCGGTCTGCTGGCAAGATTCAAGGTGCTCCGCGGAACGTCACTCGATCCGTTTGGCCATACTGCCGAACGGCAGGCCGAGCGCGCGCTGATTGCGGTGTACGAAGCCGATATCGAGGCGGTATTGCGAGGGTTATCGGCTCAGAACCTGTCAGTTGCAGTGGCCATTGCAACGCTTCCTGACAAAATCCGCGGATTTGGGCACGTCAAGGAACGCAGCATGCGTGACGTGGCCGCCGAACGCGGCCGTTTGTTAGGGCGATTGCACTCGGCGCCGTTGGCGGTGGCGGCGGAGTAGGGTGGTTACCGTCGCTTCTTGGCCGCGGGCGGTGCACATGGCATGGAGCGTATCATTGACCAGCTGGGAGCTAGCTTGTGATTACAGACTTCCTTGCCACCCGTCGGGCTGCCCAGACAGAAATGCTAGCGGCCCTTGTCCGTACCCCGTCAGATAACCCCACCGGCGACATGGCACCGCACGCCGAGGTGACTGCCGGCTTGCTCCAAGCCATGGGTTTCATGGTCGAACGGCATGCAGTTCCCGCAGCGGATATTGCGGCCCATGGCATGGTCACTTGCACCAACCTCGTCGTCCGCCATCGGTTCGGCCCAGGGCCTACGATCGCGCTTAATGCCCATGGCGACGTGGTGCCACCTGGTGATGGTTGGTCGGCAGATCCTTATGGTGCCGAAATCCGTGATGGCTGGATGATCGGACGGGGAGCGGCGGTGTCGAAGTCGGACATCGCAACCTATGCCTACGCGCTTGCTGCCCTGAAAGCGTCGGAGCAAGCGCGTGGGACGGTTGAGCTCCACATCACCTATGACGAAGAAACCGGTGGCGAGATTGGTCCTGCATGGCTGTTGGCCCAAGGCATCAGCAAGCCTGATATCGCGCTATGCGGAGGATTTTCCTATGAACTTGTCCAAGCTCACAATGGCTGCCTTCACCTGGAAGTCGAAATTGCCGGCCGATCTGCCCATGCGGCGCGACCATCGACAGGTGTTGATGCGTTGGAAGCGGCGAATGCGATTCTCTCAGCGCTCTATCGGTGGCGTAAATCGCTTGCGGGCCGAGCCTCGGCGATTCCGGGCATTGGCGCTCCACAGCTGACGGTGGGGTTAATTTCCGGCGGCATCAACACCAACGTGGTACCAGACCGGGTGGTGTTCCGCATGGATCGCCGCATCGTACCAGATGAAACGCCAGAGGCTGCCGAAGCCGAGTTACTTGCCGTCATCACATCCGTCGATATCACCCCGGCGCAAATCGCGATTC
>JANXRN010000323.1 GCA_025352995.1 Acetobacteraceae bacterium | reverse complement strand
GAAATGGGCGGGGAAAACCTGGGCGTTGCGCTCAACGCAATTGGCCAGCATCTGCCGGCGCGACTGTTCGGCCAGGCGCGGATCGGTGTCAAAACCCGATGACCATTCCGGGCGATAAACCTGGATCGGATGATGCATCACGTCGCCGACGAAAATGCCCTCCTTCCCGCCGGACATCAGCCGCAGCATCACGTGGCCGGGCGCATGGCCGGGGGCGGGTTCAATCAGCAGGCCATCACCGATCTGGTCGGTCATTTCGACCAGTACCGCCTGGCCGGACGCGATGACCGGCAGCACGCTGTCGGTGAAAATATCGCCCTGGCTCGCCCGCAGGCCGGCGTTCAGGCTCGGGTCCCAATGTTCGCGCTCGACGCGGGACATGACGTATTTCGCGTTCGGAAATGTCGGCACCCAGCGCCCATCGAGCAATTTGGTGTTCCAGCCGACATGATCGACATGCAAATGGGTGCACATCACATAATCCACATCTTCCGGCTGTACCCCGGCTGCCGCCAGCCGATCGAGATAGGGTGTATTCAACATATGGAACCGGTCCGATCCTGGCCGGTTTTTGCCATTGCCGCAGCAGGTATCGACCAGGATGGTGTGGTGCCCGGTCTTGATCACCCAGGAATGGATGGATGAAACCAACTTGCCGGTTTCCGCCTGATAGTAGTTCGGCGCCAGCCAATGGCCGTGTTCTTCCAGGATCGCCGGGTCCCAGTCCGGCAGCAGATGATTGGCCGGAAAGCCCGGCCCCATCTGTTCCATGATGCGGGTGATCGTGGTGTCGCCGATCCGATGTATGGTCATTGCTGTCTCCGCTATTATGGGGCGGTCACTCTGCCGGGCTGAGCATGCGGGCGAGGTCGGCAAGAAAAAGCGGGTTATTTGGTGATTGTTGCAACGCACCGCGCAATGCCACCACGCCAGCACTACGCTGCCCCAGCATTTCCAACGCCACCGCCTTGGCATGCAGCACGCCGGGGTTGGTAACATTGCCAGCGATCAGCGCATTCATCATCTGCAAAGCAGGCGTCGGGCGGCCAAGCGCCAACTGCGACCAGCCGCGGATCATCAGCGCCTGGCCACTATTGGGCGTTTCCTTAAGAACCCGCTCGGCTTCTTCGAGCGCGTCTTCGGCACGGCCGACGCTGAGCAGCAAATTACCGCGCAGCACCCGGCTCGACATGCGCTGCGGATGGTTCTGGATTTCGAGATCGAGCTGGGCGAGCGCGGGCGCTACGAGTTTCTTGGCCATCAGCGCATTGGCCAGCACTTCGTGTACGCCGGGATGGCTCGGGCGGAATTCCACCGCCTGGCGCGCAACGGCGATGCCTTCATCGATGCGGCCCAATACGCTGTGCAGGGCGCTTTCCTGGATCATCGCGTCGATGTCTTCCGGATCGACGCGCAATGCAGCGCGGATTTCGCGGAACGCTTCGTTGAACCGCCCCGAGGCGGTGAACAGCCGCGCCGTTGCCTTGCGGCCCCAGATCGAGCCGCCATCGACTTCGACCATTTTTTGCCCGGCTTCGACCGCGTCCTGCGGCTTGCCGAGCTGCAACAGCGCCAGCGCCTTGATGTACCAGGCCGGCGCGAAGCGTGGCGCGCGCTCGGCCAGGTTTTCCGCAAAAGCCAGCGCATCCTCTGGCCGACTGCCATTGATCAGCAGGCGGGAGAGCAGGAACCCGACGGTATTGAGGCTGTGGGCATCAAGCCGGCCAGTGTTGCGCAGCCGTTCCAGGCTGCCTTGTACCTGCTCCTGGGCGTAGATGTTCTGGTAGGCATACCACGCATAAAGCCGCGGCTGGGCAATCTGCCAGACTTCGGGTGCGGCAGCGGCAACAAGCTTGTCGAGGTCGGCTTCGGCATAGCCGTTGACATCGGCAATCTGGCCAAAACCCGGCACCCGCAGCCGCAAGGACAGGGTTTTGTCCGGCGCGAGCACCAGTTCGCCGGTTACCCGTGTGGTCCATAAACCGAACAAGTCGCGGATCCACACGGCGCCTCGGTGCCAAACAGTGGTCGTCGCGGTGACTTCCACCTCCACCGCCGGGCCGCCAACCTCGCCGAACGGGCGTTCGGTCGGGTCACCCAAGGTGAGTTGGCGCACGGCGAGGATTTTGTCCAAAAGACGCGCGCCCAGAATCTCATGGGTAATGCCGCGCGCGGATAGCTGGTCCGGCACCTCGATGCGCGCAACCTCGATCCCGACATTGCGAACCTCACGCACCATCAGCGTGGCCGGGATGGCGATGGCGGCGATCGGCACGCCCACAATCACCAGCCAGCGCAAAACCCGAAAGCCGACGCGCAATGTCACGCGCGCTGTCCGTTCGATGCCAACCGACAATTGATCGAGCGCCGCGCTGATTTGCGGCCAGAGTGGGGCCGACTGACCGCGCCGACGCGATGATTTTTCCCGCCTTCGATCCGGCGGCGGCACCAAAGGCACCTCCCGGTCGCGATTGCGGCCAACCAACGGCGGCATGGGTGGGGCGGTCGCTTTTGCGACAACCCGCTCCGCATTTGCCCGTTGGTGAAGGGCGGCGGTCAACATATCGGTGGTTGAATCGCGACGGCGCTGCCGCGTGTTGCGTTGGCGCAATCCGAATAGTCCGCGCAGGAACTCGCCTATGCCAGCCATCGGGTTACCTCCGATCGCGGTGCGGCATGAAGCGGCGCAGCTGGAGTGACAGAATGAGCACGTCCCAAATCATTTGGCGTCGTCGATCCCTTCGAAGGCCTGACACGCGGGAAGCCGCAGCCCGGCGCGGGCCGAACATGCTTCTACACGCGTGGCCGTGGCCGGTGCTAGCCATATCATAGGTGCCGCTTATCGCTATTGTATGACAAATATTGTCCGCGACCCTGTCGATCAGTATAGTGCAGCTATAGGTTGTTATCGACCGCCTACCTGCTGCAACCACGGGGATTTGGCGCTGATGGCCGAGCATGTGATCCGCGCCGCCCGGGCCCGCCGCCTGCCGATCCGTGCCGAATTTGCCCGGCTGTGGGCGGCCGCGGTGTTGCTGCCCCTGCTGGCGGTGGCGGCGGCTGGGACCTGGACCTGGAACAACGTCATGGACGCCACGCGCGGCGAAATGGCGCGCAGCATCGACATGGTGCACGAACAAGTGCTGCGTGGCCTGGAAACCCAGGAAGCGGTGCTGGCCGCGATCGATGCGTTTCTGGCACCGCTGGGGTGGGATGAAATCCATGGCTCCGTCCCGGCCTATCAGTTCATGCGGCGCATTACGGCCGCGACGCCCACCGTTGAAACGCTGGGCGTGGTGGACCCGGCAGGCTTCATCGCGGCGGGTAATGAAACCGCAACGCCGCCGCGTATCAATTTGCTATTTCGGGATTATATCAAGGCGTGGCCGGTCGGCAGCAAGCCCGGACGGACCTATTTCAGCGCGGTCACTTTCAGCCGCACCGATGGCCGCCGCCATGTCTATGTATCCCGCCCACATCTTGGCCCCGATGGGCTTGGCGACGGCGGCGTGCTGGTGGCAACTTTTGCCCCAGGCAATTTCGAAGCCGCGTTCGCCGGGGTCGTGCAGACAAGGCGCACCGGCTTCAGCCTGGTGCTCGATGATGCGACGCTGCTGGCGCGCTTCCCCGCGCCGGTCGCGCGGGAAGGCGAGCGCTTGGCCCCGGATGATCTGGCGATGCAGGCTTTGCGCCGTGATGCGCCTAGCAAGATCGCGTTTTTCACCCAAGGGTGGCTGCTCGCCGATGGCGAACTGATCGCCACCCGCCCGGTCGCCAATTACACTATGCACATCATCCACCGCCTTGATCCCGCAGTGGTGCAGGGGCAATATTATCGCCAGATGCTGTCGCCGACGCTTGCCGCCGCCGCCGCGATGGCGCTGCTGCTGGCGCTGACCGCCCGCACCCAAGCCCACACCCTCGCCGAACGCGCCCATCTGCATCAGCGCATGGCGAGCGCTGAGGCCGATGCCGCCACCGCGACCGAGCGCGCCGCGTTCGAGGCAAGAATGCGGCAATCGGAAAATATCGTCGCGCTCGGGCAGATTTCTGCCGGTATTGCGCATGATTTCAATAATTTATTGCAAGCTATTATACTTCATTCCGAGCAAGCCCAGGCGGCGCCAACCCTCGATGCCGCCCGCCGTGCGGCGACGGTTATACGTGCCGCCAGCGACCGCGGCATCGGCCTGACCCGGCGCTTGCTCGATATGACGCGGCGCGACCCAAGGCGCACCGGCGAAATCGTCCCGCCATTGCCGCAGGCGGTCGCGCAGGTGCTCGACAATGTCGCGGCGCTGCTGTCGGGCGGCGCGCTTGGGGCCGATATCACGCTGCGGATCGCGCCGGTGCCGGATGACACGCCCAAGCTACGCGTGACGGCGCCCGAGCTTGAGGCGGTGCTGATCAACCTGCTGGTCAACGCCCGCGACGCGATGCCCACGGGCGGGACGATCACGGTGGAAACCACTACGACAGACGCCCCGGCTGGATTGGACGCCGGGCGCTATGTGCGGATCGATGTGCGCGACAGCGGGATCGGCATGAAACCTGACACGCTTGCCTGTGCCGGAGAGGCATTTTTTACCACCAAGCCATCCGGCCAAGGCACCGGGCTTGGCCTGTCAATGGCACGCGGCTTTGCCCGCGGCGCCGGCGGGATGCTCAACATCGATAGCCGCGAAGGTGGCGGGACCTTGGTGACGATTTATTTGCCGGGCGGAGGGTAGAGGAAAGGAAGGTCTTTTTTTTGTGAACAAAAAGAAGTGCTTCTCTTGTGCTTGTCTAATTCACCAGGTCCCAGTTCTTCCCATTAAACCGCTGCAACTTCATATCCTTGATCACCCGATAATCCGTCGCGCTGGTGGAAATCAGAATGCCCGGCAGCAGCATCGGCAGGCGGAAATCCTTCAGATTGGCGGCCTGGCGCATGATGTTCTCGCGGCTCAGATCGTCACCGCACTGTTTCAGCACCTGCACCAGCATCTGCCCCATCGAATAACCGGCGGCATTCAGCCCGTCGCTCAAATCCCCCTCCGGCAGCCAAGCCTGCATCCAGGCGCGCCACGCCTTGAAATCCGGATCGTCGGCCCATTTGCTGTCGGTTACGTCCTTGATGAAGCCGGCGGTCAGCACCCCCACGCCTTTTTCAACCCCCGCCGGGATCATGGTTGAGGTCACCGATGCCGAGCCGAGATGCAAATAGGTGCGCGGTTTCCAGCCCAGATCGTAGATCCGCCGGATCGCCTGGGCGGCCTGCTTGGGATAGGCGAACAAAAAGACGGTATCGGCGCCGGACGCCTGCATCGCCACCGCCTGGCTATCAACCGTCGGGTCGGTCGCTTCATAGCTTTGGGCGGCCACAAGCATCGACGCCGCCTTGTCGCCGAGGCCCTGCTTCAGCGCGGCCAGCAATTCCTTGCCGAAATCGTCGTTCTGATACAGCACCGCGATGCGGGCCTTCGGATTGGCTTTGAGCAGATCGGCGGCATAGAAATTTGCCTCCGACGTCAGCGTTGGCTGCCAGCCCATCGTCCAGGGATAATTCACCGGATCGGCGAATTGCGCAGCCCCCGCAGCAATGAACAGCTGCGGCACCTTTTGCGCGTTGAGGTATTTGCGGATCGCGATATTCAGCGGCGTGCCCAGAACGTTGAACATCGCCGCAACCTTGTCTTCTTCCACCAGCCGTCGTGCCTGCTCCACCGCCTTGGCCGGCGAATACCCGTCATCCACACTGATCAAGATGATTTTGCGCCCGTTCACCCCGCCGGCCGCATTGATCGACTTGAAAAACGCCTGTTCCGCCCGCCCGATCGCGCCAAACGCCGAAGCCGGGCCGCTATACGGCAAGGACTGGCCGATCTTGATTTCAGTGTCGCTTACCCCCGGCGCGTAATTTTTCTGCGCGGCGACGGGGCCAGCAAGGGCAAGGGCTGCGATGGCGGCGATGAAGCCGCGGCGGGATATTTGCATGGCGTTTCCCTTGGTTCTTGGTTGTTGCAGAAAGCGTAGCCGAGAAGGCAGGGGACGAGAAGACTCTT
>JANXRN010000311.1 GCA_025352995.1 Acetobacteraceae bacterium | reverse complement strand
ACATCATTGCGGCGACGCTGGTGGAAAAATCTGAATAACTGCGCGGGTTCTTTGTTAAGCAAGGCTCCCAGTCAAGGAAAATCAGAAGGTAAGCAGTTCTTTTTGTGAACAAAAAGAACCAAAAAAACTTCATCCATTCCTTGCCGTTGGCGTGCGCCCCCCGCAACAGCGCAGCGCTTCGAACCAAAGTGGAAAAGTTTTTTTGCTCCTTTTTTTTCAAAAAAAGGAGTGCTTTCTTAGCTTTAATCTTCCCTCAAAACCCCCGAAACTCACTAAACGCCGAAGCCGGCACCCGCGTCGTTACCAGCGCATTCGCCGGCGCGCCAGGATCGGCATACCCAATCGCCACCCCGCAAACGATGATGTCGTCTTCCGGCAGATCGAGCAGCCGGCGCACGGTGGTGTGGAACTCCGCGAAGATTGCCATGTGGCACGTATCCAACCCCCGCCCGCGCGCGGCGATGGCGATGTTTTCCAGGAAGCAGCCATAATCAATCCAGCTGCCAACTTGCAGTTTACGATCGATCATGCAGATCAGCCCGACCGGTGCGCCGAAATATTCCAGGTTGCGGGCGCCGTGGGCCGCCATCTTGTCGGTTTCGCCGCGCGCGATGCCCAGCGTGCCGTAGAGGTCCCAGCCGAGTTTCCGCCGGCGCGACAAATACGGTTCGTACTGTGGCGTCGGGTAGTAGGGCCGTTCGCTGCCTCCGGTTTCGGCGCGGTGCTTGAAGCCGGCCACCATGCCGGCGGTGAAATTGATCAGCGGTTGGCCGGCCAGCGCAATCAGCCGCCATGGCTGCATGTTGGTGCCCGACGGGGCGCGGGCGGCGACATTCAGCAGATGCTCGATATCGGCCTGTGGCACAGGTGTTGGCAGAAAGCCGCGGACGGCCCGGCGGGACAGGATGGCGGCTTCGGTCGGGTTTGCGGGCACGATATCGCTGGGCACTAAATCCGTCATGTAAGCTCTTTCACGAAATGATCGATCTCAGCGATCTGGTTCTGGGTTAGATGTAGGCCGCGTTTGGAACGGCGCCAGACAATATCTTCCGCGCCGCGGGCAAATTCCTCGGCAACCAAATAGCGAATTTCCGCCTCCGACACATCCGCCCCGAAATCCCGGCCGAGATCGGTGCGGCCGGCGAGCAGCACATCGATCTTGGTGCCGTAGGCGCGCAGCAGCCGGCGGGTGAGGGCAGGGGGCAGGAACGGATAGCGCGCCAAAGCATCAGCCAGCAGCGCGTTAAACCCATCGATCGGAAAATCCCCGCCGGGCAACGCTACGTGACCCGTCCAGCCGGCGCCGTGCCCGGTTGGCGCCGGCAGATGCGGCGCAAGCTTGGCCAACGCTGCTTCGGCCAGCCGGCGATAGGTGGTGATCTTGCCGCCATAAACGCTCAACGCTGCCGGCGCGTCGCTGGGTGCATCCAGCGCCAGCACATAATCCCGCGTCGCTTCCTGCGCTGCGCTCGCCCCGTCGTCATAAAGTGGGCGCACGCCGGAATAGGTCCACACCACGTCGGCAGGCAAGATCGGCTGACGGAAATAGGCACTGGCGCCGGCGCAGAGATAGTCGATTTCCGGCATGGTGATCGCAACTTTGGCAGGGTCGCCGTGATAATCCTGGTCGGTGGTGCCGATCAGGGTGAAATCCTGCTCATACGGGATCGCAAAGAAAATCCGGCCGTCGCTGTTCTGGAAAAAATAGCAGCGATCATGCGCGAAAATGCGCTTGACCACGATGTGGCTGCCTTGCACCAGCCGGATTTTCGCCGCGCTGTTGGCATGGACCATCTGACCGGCGATCTCGGCCACCCACGGCCCGGCGGCATTGACCAGCGCGCGCGCTTGCGCCGTGCGGCCGCCTTCCAGCGTCACGTGCCAGGCCCCATCGCGGCGATCGGCGGCGCGGCATGCCGTCCGGGTCAAAATCTCCGCCCCGAGATCGGCGGCCGCCCGCGCGTTCAACACCACCAGCCGCGAATCCTCTACCCAGCAATCCGAATATTCGAAGGCCCGGGTAAACTCTGGCCGCAGCACCGCGCCCGCCGGGTCTCGGTCGAGCCGCAAGGTTCGCGTTGCCGGCAAGCGTTTCCGCCCGCCGAGATGGTCGTACAAAAACAGTCCAAGCCGCAGCAGCCAGGCCGGCCGTAACCCCTTGTGATGGGGCAGCACGAAGCGCAGCGGCCAGATAATGTGCGGCGCGATGCCCCACAGCACCTCGCGCTCCATCAGCGCCTCCCGCACCAGGCGGAATTTATAATGTTCGAGGTAGCGTAAGCCGCCATGGATCAGCTTGGTGGACGCCGACGATGTCGCGCCCGCCAGATCGCCCTTTTCCACCAGCAGCACCCGCCAGCCGCGCCCGGCGGCGTCGCGGGCAATGCCGGTGCCGTTGATGCCGCCACCGATGATGATGATGTCGTAGATGTCGCTGCTCATTCCCCGGTTTTAGCCTTGGGGCTCGCGGGCTGGGAAGGGCAGGGCGGCAGGGCGGTCTGTAACGTTTGCCTGGGTGGGTGGTTTGTTAGCTACGCGTGATAAGGATTTGCCATGATGGACCGCATTCTGAAACTACTCGCCTGGCCCGCCGCCTTGTTCATCGCCTCTATTTTCTTGAAGTACGAACAATATAAACTCACCGCCAATCCTGGCTCGGTCGAACTGTTCACCATCCTGACGGACGGTTTCGGCCTGCACGGCTATGAAAAGCCGGCCCGCCTCGGCGTGGCGACGATGGAAATCATTGCCTCCATCCTGGTGGTTCTGCCCTGGACCCGGCTTTACGGCGGCATTCTCGCGTTCGGGATTATTTCCGGCGCGCTGTTTTTCCACATCGTCTACCCACTCGGCATCGACCCGATCGGCGATGGCGGGGAATTATTCATCCATGCGGTCGAAGTATGGCTGTGCGCGGCGTTCGTGCTGGTGGCGTGGCGGCGCGAACTAATGGCGCTGATCGCTAAACTGCGGCACCGCGCATAAGGCCGCGCACGACGAGCTTATGCATCGGGCCGACCGGCAGCATATAAAGCCGGCCGAGGCAGTTATGGGTGGCAACGACGCTGGATAGCACGTAGCGACCGGGCTGTTTCATGATCGAAATGCGGACGTCCAGATGCGTGTCATCGATGCCCATGACGAGTTCATCGTCAGTGAGCGCTAGGATGGTGAAGATGCTGATCCGGTCGCCGATTTTATAGGCTTCGACGGGCTTGTCGCTGGGTTCGGCGAGGCGGGCGGGGGTTTTGAGGCCGAACGGGCGGACCATTGCGTTGCGGATATCCATCAGCAAGTTGACCCAGCCGGGCGTGGCGCGGGATGCGCGCAAGTAGATGTCGACCGGGGACCGGGATTGGTCGTGCAACGGGGCGGTGAAGGCGTCATAAAAATCGGCGCTCGCAAGCTGCGGTTGCAGCAGGCTGTCGGGCGGTATGGTGGTGGCGGTGACGTGGGGCATTATTGTGGGTCCGGCGGCGCGATGGTCGGAACGGGTTCGATATCGAGCAGCCCCGCCGGCAGGGTTTTGTTGGTTTTGGCGCCCAAATTCTTCAAAAGCTCGAACTGGCGGAACACGTTGCCGGTGCCGTGCGACAGCTTGTTCATCGCGTCCCCATAGGATTTCTGGGCATCGCCGAGCCTCCCGCCGAGCCGTTCCATATCGGTCGTAAATCCCGCGAACTTTTCATAAAGCTGCCCGGCCCGGTCGGCGATGGCTTCGGCATTCTTGTTGATCGACCAGGTCCGCCAGATGCTGCGCACCGTGCGCAACACGGTGATCAGGGTGGTGGGCGTGGCGATGGTGACATGTTGTGCGAGCGCATCGATGATCAGGCTTGGATCGTTCTGCAGGGCAATGGCGAGCGCGCCTTCGATCGGCACGAACATGATGACGTAGTCGACGCTGCCGGCGGTGTGGGCGTGGTATTCCTTGCTGCTCAATATCTTGATGTGATTGCGTAGCGAAACTAGATGCGCTTTCAGCGCAACATTGCGTTCCTCGTCATTTTCCGCGCTGCTATGCGCTTCGTAGGCGGTGAGCGACACTTTCGCATCGATGACGATGCGGTGATTTTCCGGCAGGTTCACAATCACATCGGGCCGCAATCTTTGGCCGTCGTCGGTGGTGTGGCTCGCCTGCGCCTCATATTCCTCGCCTTGCCGCAGCCCGGAATTTTCCAGGATGGTGGCCAGGATCATTTCGCCCCAGGCGCCCTGGGTTTGCGATTTGCCTTTCAGCGCGCGGGTCAGGTTGGTGGTTTCGCTGGTCATCATGTCGCTTTTGGCGGCCAGGTTCTTGATCTGCTCGGCAAGCGTCGCGCGGTCCTTGGCGCTTTCGGTGTGGGCGTTGCTGAGGCCAAGCTGGAATTCGGTAATCTTTTCGCGCAGTGGCGTTAGCACAAATTCGATCTGATCCTTGTTCTGCTTGGTGAACGCCTCACCTTGCTGCTGCATGATGTTGTGGGCGGCGAGCTTGAATTCGCGGGTCATCTCGTCGCGCACATTCTGCAATTGCGCGAGCTTTTCGGCCGCCTGCCGTCGTTCCTGGTTCAGGGTTTCGTTCAGGGCGGCGTGATCGGCTTCGAGGGTGGCGAATTTGGTCAATGCGGCGGTTGCTTTGGCGAGGCTTTCGCCCAGCGATTCGATTTTCTGTAATGCAGCAGCAAGGTTCGCCTTGTCGATGCCGCCTTGCGTGTCCATTCCGTTCAGCCGTTCGCGCGCGCCGTCCAGCGCCGCTTCCAGCCCCGCCACCCGGTCGGCCGAGACGCGCGCCACCGCGAGATCGCGATCGAGGCCGGCATTGGCGACGCGCAAGGCGGCAAGTTCGGCGTCATTGCCAGCCCCGCGTCGCGAAGCGAGCCAGATGATCGCCGCCAGAACCGCCGCCAGCAACACCCAGGTGATGTAAAGCTCCATGCACGGCTCCCATTTTTGGCGTCCAGCGACGCGGCTTGCATCATACGCTACCCTGGCGCGATGACCCATATTCCACCCACCGCCGCCATTATCGGCGCCGGCCCCGCTGGCCTGATGGCTGCCGAAACCTTGGCCGAGGCCGGCTTTGCCGTCACCATCTTCGACCGCATGCCATCGCCGGCGCGCAAATTCCTCCTGGCCGGGCGCGGCGGGCTGAACCTAACCCACAGCGAATCCATCGAGGCTTTCCTCGACCGCTACGGCGCCGCCCGCGCCGCCCTGGAACCGGCCATCCGCGCCTTCCCCCCTGCCGCGGTGATCGCCTGGGCGGAGGCACTCGGCCAGGTAACCTTCACGGGATCATCGGGTCGGGTCTTCCCTAAATCCCTCAAAGCCAGCCCATTGCTCCGCGCCTGGCTCGCCGATCTGACCCAACTCGGCGTCAGCCTGCGCCGAGGCTCCGAATGGGCGGGCTGGTCCGATGCCGGCGCACTTCACTTCGCCGACGGGCTGGAGGTCAGCGCCGACGTCACCATCCTCGCCCTCGGCGGTGCGTCCTGGCCGCGCCTTGGCGGCAATGGCACCTGGACACGCTTTCTCCCCCCCGACGCCATCCGCCCGTTCCAGCCCGCCAATTGCGGCTTTGCCCTTTCCTGGTCAGACATCTTCCGCACCCGCTATGCCGGCACCCCGCTGAAGCGCATCGCCATCAGTTTTGCCGGGCGCAGCCAACGCGGGGAGGCGATGGTCACGGAAACCGGCATTGAAGGCGGCGCGATTTACGCGCTGTCCGGCCCGCTCCGCGATGCCATCGCCGCCAATGGCCCGACAATTCTGCATCTGGATTTGCGCCCCGACATTGACCGCGACACCCTTACCAAGGCCCTCGCCGTCCCCCGTCGCGGCCAGTCGCTTTCCACCTTCCTGCGCAAACACGCCAACCTGCCGCCAGTCGCCGTCGGCCTGGTGCAGGAAGCGCTGCACGCCGGCAACACCGCGCCGCTGGTCGATCTGGTGAAATCCTTGCCGCTCACCCTCACCGCGCCCAGCCCGATCGCTCGCGCCATTTCGTCGGCCGGCGGTGTTGCCTTTGCAGCGCTCGACGAAAATCTCATGCTCCGCGCGCGGCCTGGGGTGTTCCTCGCCGGCGAAATGCTCGACTGGGAAGCGCCAACCGGGGGGTATTTGCTGCAGGCCTGCCTCAGCACCGGACGGTTTGCGGCGCAGGGGGTGATACGGTTTCTGAGCTAGTGAGGACGTCTAAGCCTCCAACCCCGCCTTGCGGCGCTCGATGGCGGAAATGATGCGGAAACCTATGCTGCGGAACGGCTCTGGCGCGATCCAGTTCGCGGTGCCGTACGCGGCGCGGAGGTCGTTGGAATTGTCCTGTCCCAGCGCAAGTTCGGCCAAATGCTTGCCCAGCACGGTGCCCTTGACGATGCCCGCGCCGTTGCAGCCGGCGGAGCTATAGAGCCCGTCATCGATCTGGCCCCAGAACGGCGCGCCGTTCATGGTGAGCGCTGTGGTCCCGCCCCAGACATGGTCGAGCGCGACATCGGCAAGCGCGGGATAGCGGCGATGGAAACAGCCAGTCAGGGTCGCCGCGACCAATGCCGGATCGATCGGCCGTTCATAGCCATACATCGACCGCACCATTAATCGGTCTGCGCCAACCCGGCGCACCGTGGTGCCAAGCCGATGCGCCGGCAGCAGGCCCCAATCGGCCATGGCGCCAAGATGGTGCAACCGGTTTTCCGGCAGCGCGGCGCTGATCGCGGCATAGGTGTAGATCGTCACCAGCCGGCGGCGTAAATAGCCAAAATTCTTCACCGCAGCGTTGGTGGCGAGCACGACGCGGTCCGCAGTGATTTCCCCCGCATCGGTCCGCACATGCCATTTGCCGGCCCGCCGCAGGCCGGTGACCGGGGAATTTTCGTGCAAAGTCACATTTTCCGGCAGGGCGTCGGCGAGGCCCTGGATAAGGGCGGCAGGCTGCAACAAATAGCCTTCGCCGGTGTAAAGGCCGCATTGATAGTAGCGGCTGCCGATCCGGGCCTGCATTGCGTCGCGATCGAGATAGTCGTGGGGCACGCCGAGCGCGGCCGCACCGTCACGTAAGCCCCGCACGGTGGCAGCGCCGGCGTCGGTCGCCGCACCTTTTATCCGACCGGTCAGTTGCAGGTCGCAATCAATGAAGTGGCGTTCCATCAGCGCCAGCAGCCAGGCGAAGCCTTCTTCCGAATAGCGGTTGAGCGCGGCGGTAGCGCGCAGTTCGGCCTGGCTGGTGCCGGCGGGGATATCGCGGGGGCTGACAAAGCCGGAATTGCGGGCGGCGGAACCTTCGCCGACCGTGCTGGCTTCAAGCACGACAATCCGCGCCGCTGGATCAAGCTCGGCCAGTCGGCGCGCGGCGGCGAGGCCGGTATAGCCGGCGCCGATCACGGCGTATTTCACCGTCCCGGCGCGGGAAATGGCCGGGGTCAGGGTGCGTGCAGGCAGCAGCGCGGTCCAGCCGCAACGGTCAGGGTAGGTCGGGAACCATGCTGCGGTCATGAAGGCTGCTCGCTTGCAGGTGGGCGTGGCCGCATTATAGCGCATGAAGGCTGTTGCGGCGGCATGACGCTAATGTTCAAGCAGAAATGCCGTCACCCGCTTGATTGCATCCTGCGCCGCCACCGGGTCGCCCCCGGCATGGACGCTGTGATCGGCATTGACGCTGAACGCCACATTGTGCCGGATCCGCACTGGCACTGGGGCGTCAAAATCATGATAGGCGCCGGGATACACCGTCAGGCGCAGCGCCGGGCCGACATGGTCAGCGAGCGTGCGGCACGGCGCGGCGGGCGTCCAGTCATCGGCGTCACCAATCAGGATCATCAGGTTTGCCACCGGCCGCCAGCCGGCGGTGCGTGACGCCCCGGCGCAACCTGGATAGAAGGCGATCAACCCCTTGATAAGCCCGGCCGGCACAGTGGCGCGCGCCTCGCCGGCGGCCAGCACGGTGCTGGCGCCGTCAGACCAGCCCAGCAGCACCACGCAGCCGGGCGGGACGCCAGGTTGCGCG
>JANXRN010000307.1 GCA_025352995.1 Acetobacteraceae bacterium | reverse complement strand
ACGCTGGGGCCTGCCGCACGAACGCACCCCCGCCGAAAGCCTGGCCGACGGCGCCGATCTGGTCAGCTTTTCCGGCGACAAGCTGCTCGGCGGCCCGCAAGCCGGGCTGATCGTCGGGCGTGCCGACCTGATCAAACGGCTCGATGCCAACCCGATGAAGCGGGCGCTGCGGTTGGACAAGGGACGGTTGGCCGCGCTGGAAGCGGTGCTGCGGCTGTATCTCGACCCGGATCGGTTGGCCGAACGCCTGCCCAGCCTACGCCTGCTCACCCGCCCGGAGGCCGACATCGCCGCGACCGCCGACCGGGTGTTGCCGGCACTGGCTGCGGCGTTTCCGGCGTTGCGCGCCGAGATCGCGCCATGTTCCAGCCAGATCGGATCAGGTGCCATGCCGGTGGATTTGCTGCCGTCGCGCGGGGTGACGCTTGCTGGCCCCGGGTTGGATGCGGCGGCCGCTTGGTTGCGGGGAAGGGTGCGGCCGGTGATTGGGCGCGTTACGGACGGGCTTGTTTGGTTGGATTGTCGGGGGTTGGAAGAGAATGAGGAAGACAAGTTCAAAATAAATTTAAGATAAGAATCTACTTTGTTTGAAAACAAAGTAGCAAAAAAACTTTATCAATTCTGGCCGTTGGCTCGGGAACTTACCGCAGTCCCACGGCAACCGTACCAAGTGTAAAAAAGTTTTTTTTGGTTCTTTTTGCTCACAAAAAGAACATCCTTACTTCCTCAAATACTTCTCAAAAGCCGCCAAAGTCACATCCGAAACATGATGCTCAATCCCCTCCGCATCCTGCTCCGCCGCCTCCGCCGGCACCCCCACCGCACGCAGCAAATCCACCACCAGCCGATGCCGAGATTTGACCCTTGCGGCCAACGCCTCCCCCGCCTCAGTCAGGAACACCCCGCGATAGGGACGTGATGTGGCGAGGCCTTCGCGTTTCAACCGCGCAACGGTCTTGATTGCCGTGGCATGGCTGACGCCAAGCCGGCGGGCGATATCGGTCGGGCGCGCTTCACCGACGCTTGCCAGCAAATCGGCAATCAGTTCGGCATAATCCTCGGCAATCGCGGTGGATTGCGCGGTGCGCGTTTTGCCGAACCGCCGCGCCTGGGTCGGTTCAGTTGGCAGCCCGGCAGTGGTTTCAGGTGGACGCGACACAACCGACTCCCAATTTTGCCGGACCATGGCGAAGCAGGCGGGCAAGATCAATATGATTACCCCCTTGACCCTGAATTGTAGTCGTAGCTACACTTTCCGGCATGAGCGACATTGCAATCGATAAACCCAACCTAACCGCCCGTACCGTCATTGCCGGCCAGGCCAGTCTCGCCGGGCAGCGCGGCGGCGTGCGCGGCTTTCTGCCCTTTGTCGGGCCGGCGGTGATCGCCTCGATCGCCTATATGGA
This sequence comes from Acetobacteraceae bacterium, assembly GCA_025352995.1. Taxonomy (GTDB): domain Bacteria; phylum Pseudomonadota; class Alphaproteobacteria; order Acetobacterales; family Acetobacteraceae; genus CAITOL01. The sequence continues at coordinate 2,438 of JANXRN010000307.1, read as the reverse complement.
TCCCGGCAATTACGCGACCAATATCCAGGCCGGGGCGAAATACGGCACGAGTTTGCTGTGGGTGGTGGTGGCGGCGAACATCATTGCGATGCTGTTCCAGGCGCTGTCGGCCAAGCTTGGTATTGTCACCGGGCAGAGCCTCGCCAGCCTGTGTCGCACCCATTTTCCGCGCCCGCTGGTGTTGGCGATGTGGGTAGCGTCCGAAGTCGCCGCCATGGCGACCGACCTTGCCGAGTTTCTCGGTGCGGCAATCGGGCTGTCGCTGCTGACCGGGATCGGGCTGATGCCAGGGCTGGTGATCACCGGCGTGATCACCTACGCGCTGCTGACCTTGCACAACCGCGGCTTCCGGCCCTTGGAGCTGGTCATCGGCGGCTTCGTCGCGATCATCGGCCTCGCCTACGTCGTCGAGCTTTTCATCGCCCCGCCACCGTGGGGCCAGGTCGCGCATGACGCGGTGGTGCCGCACATCGCCGATGCGGGCGCCCTGATGCTGGCGGTCGGCATCGTCGGCGCCACCGTCATGCCGCACGCGATCTACTTGCATTCGAGCCTGACGGCGACCCGCATGCCAGTAACCAATGATGCCGACCGCCGACGAATCCTGGGCTATTCCAACCGCGAGGTTTTGATCGCACTCAGCCTCGCGGGCCTGGTCAATATGGCAATGATCGTGATGGCCGCCGTCGCCTTCCACGCCAATAATCACGATATCGCGACGATCGAAACGGCATACGCCACCCTGACCCCCTTGCTCGGCAGCCTGGCAGCATCGGTGTTTTTGCTGAGCGTGCTGGCATCGGGCCTGTCGAGTTCAGTGGTCGGCACCCTCGCCGGCCAGGGCATCATGCAGGACATGGTGCATTTCAGCATTCCCTTGTGGTTGCGCCGGCTGGTCACCATGGCGCCGGCCTTTGTGGTGGTGGCGCTCGGCGCCAACCCAACCCAAAGCCTGGTGATGAGCCAGGTGGTGCTGAGCCTGGCTTTGCCGGTGCCGATGGTAGCCCTGCTGGTGCTGTCCGGGCGGCGCAACGTGATGGGCGCTTTTGTTAATCGTCGCGGCACCCAGATTGCGGCGGTGGTGGCAGCGGTTGCGGTGCTGGCGTTGAATATGCTGTTGTTGGCTGATGCGGCTGGGGTGGATTTGTTTTAGCGCAGACAGCGCCTTCTTTTTGTGAACAAAAAGAAGCAAAAAAAAACTTTGTCTATTGTTGCCGTTGGCTTGGGATATTGGAGGGGTCTGTGCGGCTGACCATCATCATTGTGATCTGCCTTTTGACGTATGCTGCACGGGCGGAACCCGTCCAGATCGCGGGGCCGAACGGCATTTTGCTTCAGGCTGACTTGTTTCGGCCCGACACGCCCAAGCTGGTTCCGGCGATTGTGGCGCTGCACGGGTGCGGCGGCCCTTACCCATCGCGCGACAAGCAATGGCGCGAGATCTTGCTGGCCGCGGGGCACGTCGTGGTGTTCCCCGATAGTTTCGGATCGCGCGGGCTGAAATCGCAATGCGGCGTCCGCGACCGGATTGCGACCTCCGGCGGGCTGCGTCGGCAGGATGCCCTGGCAACCGCCGCATGGCTCGCCGCGCAACCTGGCGTCCCGCCCGGCGGCGTGGTGCTGCTGGGCTGGTCTGACGGCGCCAGCACCGTGCTGGCCGCCGGCGAGGCGCGCGCCACTGTGCCGGCCGGGCTTATCAAGGGGTTGATCGCCTTCTATCCAGGTTGCGCGGGGGCGTCACGCACCGCCGGCTGGCGGCCGGTGGCAGACCTGATGATCCTGATTGGTGACGCCGATGACTGGACGCCCGCCGCGCCTTGCCGCACGCTCGCTGACCATGTCGGCCCGGCGCTGCGCCTGACGGTGTATCCGGGTGCCTACCATGATTTCGATGCACCAGTGCCAGTGCGGATCCGACACAATGTGGCGTTCAGCGAGAATGCCGACCACAGCGTCCATGCCGGGGGCGATCCGGTGGCGGCGCAGGATGCGATCAAGCGGGTGACGGCATTTCTGCTTGAACATTAGTGCCATAACGCGGCCACGCCCACCTGCAAGCGAGCAGCCTTCATGACCGCACCATGGTTCCCCACCTACCCTGACCGTTGCGGCTGGACCGCGCTGCTGCCTGCGCGCACCCCGACCCCGGCCATTTCCCGCGCCGGGACGGTGAAATACGCCGTGATCGGCGCCGGCTATACCGGCCTCGCCGCCGCGCGCCGGCTAGCCGAGCTTGATCCGGCGGCGCGGATCGTCGTGCTTGAAGCCAGCACCGTCGGCGAAGGTTCCGCCGCCCGCAATTCCGCCTTTGTCAGCCCCCGCGATATCCCCGCCGGCACCAGCCAGGCCGAACTGCGCGCTACCGCCGCGCTCAACCGCTATTCGGAAGAAGGTTTCGCCTGGCTGCTGGCGCTGATGGAACGCCACTTCATTGATTG
>JANXRN010000254.1 GCA_025352995.1 Acetobacteraceae bacterium | reverse complement strand
TCACAAAAAGAAGAATCCCTTCCTTAATTGATAGCCGCGTCCAGTCCCTTCATCATCGCGTCCGTAGCCTTCTCCGCCGTCGACTGCCCGACCAGAATTTTCTGGAATTCCGGCAGCACCACGTTTTGCGACCAGCCCGCCATCCCGACAAAAGCCGGGGGCAAGCTACCGAAGCCCAAGGTCTCGGCGGCAGGTTTGTACAGCGGATTACCCGTGATGCGCACGTCCTTGGCGATTTCGGTGCTGGCCGGGAAGTAGCCGGTTTCGTTCAGGAACGCGATCGATGGATCGGGTTCGCCCCAGAAGCTGATCCAATCCCACGCCGCCTGTTCATTGTCTTTCTTCATCAGCCCGTTATACAAATATGTCAGCCGGGCGATGCGCGCCGCCGGGCCGGCGGCCTTGGCGGCTGTGCCAAACTGTTCCGGCTTCAGCGCACGAACCATTTCGACCAGCGACCCGGTATGGTGCCAGGTCATCGCGGTCTGGCCGGTTTTGAAACCTTCCATGATCTGGCGGAACCCGTCATTGGCAGCGCTCGGCGGCACCACTTTATGCACAATGGCAAGGTCGGAATACCATTTCACCGCTGCCAGCGCCTTGCCGCGATCCATCGCGTTCTTGCCATCGACGACAAACTTGGAGCCGAATGCCTCCATCAGATCGATCAGGTAAGCTGCCCCGCCCGGCCCGCCGCGCATGCCGAAGCCGTAACGGTTCTTCGATGGATCGGTGAGCTTCTTGGCTGTGGTGACAAATTCATCGAGCGTGGCTGGCGGCCCGGCGATCCCGGCCTCGGCGAACCAGTCTTTGCGGTAATAGGTCCAGTCAATGAAAGTGAAGGCCGGCACGCCGTAGATTTTGCCCTTGGATGTCGCGCCGAGCCAGCGATCGGCCGGGAAGAACGCCTTGTTCTTCCAGCCATCAATCCGGGCGGTAATGTCGACCAGCCCATCCATCGCCAGCATGTCCGGCAGGCGCTCGGCGACCACCATGCTGACATCGGGCCGGGACTTGGCCATCACCGCGGCGGTGAACTTGGTCATATATTCCGGGTTCGGGATGTTTTCCTGGGTCAGCGCCACATCGGGGAAACGTTGCGCGAACAGCGCCATTACTTTTTGCAGGCCGGCGAATTCTTCCTGGCTGGTGAAATGGTGCCAGTAGGTAAGCTTGCTGGCCGCCTGGGCGCGGGTCGCGAGCGCGGTCGCGGCAAGGGTCAGGGCAGTGCGGCGGGTCAAACTCGTCATGGTACGTGTCTCCCTCTTATAGTTGGATCGGGGCAGGCGGCGCCGGGCGCACGCCTTCGGCAACGGTGGCGACGGCGTGTTCCCGGCGGGCCTGGTCGGACAGAACGATGCCGTGACCGGGCCGATCGGGGGCGATGGCGTAGCCTTTGTCGAACTGCACCGGCTGGGCGGCGAGGTGATTATAGTTCTGGAACGAATATTCGATCCAGTCGGCTTCCCGCAAAGCCGCCGCCATATGAACGCCAATTTCAAGGAAGGTGTTGCCGAGCGAAATCCGCACGCCGTACTCGGCCGCCAGCCAGGCCGCGCGCAGCACGTCGCCGGGTTTGCCGTGTACATTCATAATGTCCACCCCACGCGCTTCGAGCAAATGGCGCTTGCCGGCAAGGTCGAGATACTCGCCGGTGTTAATCTGGGTGAATGGCAAGGCTTCGGAGACCTGGCGCAGACCATCATAATCATCGCGAATGCACGGGTCCTCGATCCATAAAATCTCATGCCCGGCATCGCGATAGGCGTGCAGGCGCATGATCGCTTCCTTCGGGGTCCAGGCTTCATTCGCATCGACCATGATCGCCGACGGCGCGCCAACCGCTTCCTTCAACAATCGCAGCCGGTTCAGATCCCAGGCGAGATCGGGGTGGCCGACCTTGATCTTGAAGGAGTCGAACCCCAGCGCGCGGGCGCCGGCGAAGAATTTTACGTAGTCAGAATCTGACAAATTGAAATCCAGCCCGCTTGCATAGGCACGCACCCGTGGGTTGGTGCCGCCGAGATAGCGGTAAAGCGGCAGGCCGGCCTGCTGGGCCGCAAGGTCCCACAAGGCTTGCTCAATCGCCTCACCAAAGCCATGCGACAGCGGCCGATTATTGCCGCCGCGCGGGCGGGAAACGCGGTGGATCAGCCCGGCCGGCGCCTGACCGCGCAAGCCCGCCATGGCTTCGCGGGCGAAAGCCCGTTCGAGTTCGACCCGATCGGGCAACGGATGGAACAAATTGAGGAAGAACCCGAGGCCGGTGCGGCCATCGTCGGTATGCAGTTCCAGCGCCCCGACATGGCATTCACCGATCGCCACCTGGCTGTCGCCGATCATCCGGTCACGGGCAAACGCGAAGCGGGTGATGGTGAAATTCACGAGTGCTGACATGCTGTTATCCGCTTTGGCGTTTTCCTGGCCGGACGCTAGTGTCCCGATTCAGAAGTTCGCTGTAGCGCGCGAACTCCAGAACCGAGCCACTAGCTCTTTGTTCTCAGTGGCCTGCTTATCCCCTGCGTTCGCCATATAGAATGGCGAACTTCGTGGGCAGGACACTAGGTCAGATGCCCTACATGGTCAAACCGGTACCGCGCATCAGCACGGTTTTTAGGCTGCCGGTGATTTCCGCATGATGCGCCAGGGCAGCTTCATCAAGATCGGCGGCCGGGCGCTGTTCGGGAGCGAAATTGCCGAACCGGTCCACCCCGCGCACCAAGGTGGCGCTGTCCCGCGTCGCCACGGTCTGGCGCACATAGGTCGGCAAATAGCGGATTGCGTAGCCCAACCGCCGCCGCGGAGACGGGTTCGGTTCCGAGCCATGCACCAGCCGGACGTGATGCAGCGACATCTCCCCCGGGTGCAGTTCGAGCGCGACGGCTTTCGCGTCATCAACATCGACGGCGATTTCCTGGCCGCGACTGAGTAAGTTGTTCGCGGCAAACGTATCGCGATGGGCAATCTGGTCCAGCAAATGCGTCCCCGGCATCACCCGCATGGCGCCATTGCCGACGTCGCTTTCGGATATCGCCACCCAGGCGGTGACGATATCGGCGGGATCGAGGCCCCAATAGGTCGAATCCTGATGCCACGATACAAAGCTCGGGTCATGCGCATTCTTGATGAAAAACCCCGACCCCCAGCACAGAATATCCGGGCCAAGCACCGATTCCACCGCATTGAGCACCCCCGGATGGCGGATCAGCGCGTCGGCCCAGGTGAAAGCGAGGTGGGTTTTGTTGCGGAAAAACGGCGTGACCGCGATCGGCCCAGCCTCGGCGGCTTCGACCTGCCGGCGCAAGGCGGCGGCGTCCGCGGTTGGGATTGCGCGCAGCGGGGCGACGAAGCCTTGGCTTTGATAAAGCTGGGTTTGCTCGCTTGTAAGGCTCATTTTTTTGGCAATCGCCTTGGACGTCCGCCGGGCACGATAGCAAAGCGGGCTGGAAAGTGAAGTATCTGTTTTTACCGGCGAAAAGGATATTTTTCAGCGGTTAAGCAAACACGCCGCCATCGCCTTCCTTGCAAGCCTTGCCATCGCGCCGATGGCCGACGCCTAGACCTTGCGCTGGGGCGCGCCACGCGAAATCGCCCCGCTCGATCCGTATTCGTTCGGGGAAACGTTTACCCTGTCGGTGCTGAACCATGTGTATAAGGGGTTGGTGCGGTACTACGGCGACCTCAAAATTCAGCCGGCCTTGGCCAAATCCTGGGAACTGACCACGCCGACGACATGGCGCTTCCATCTGCGGGAGGGGGTGAAGTCCCATAATGGCGCCCCTTTTACCGCCGCCGATGTGCTGGCGTGACAGCCTGACGCCGGTGCTGGCGGCCGGAACGCTCAATCTCGGGATGGCGATTTTGGCGGAGGCGACATTGTCGTTCCAGTCGGTCAATTTGCTGGGGGATTGGTTGCGCGACGCGCTCAATCCCAAATTAGGCTAAAAATATCCAGGGGGATTTCCGATGTCCAATGATCTGTTGTTGACCAATGTGCGGGTGATGGGCGGGGCAGCGACCAATATGCTGATCCGCGCTGGCAAAATTGCCGAGATTGGCGCCGCGACTGCCGCCCCGGGCGTGCCGACCGAGGATGGCGGCGGCGCGCTGCTGATCCCCGGGCTGGTCGAAGCGCACACCCATCTCGATAAATCCTTGTGGGGCATGGGGTGGCGGGTGCACCAGGCCGGCCCGCGGCTGATCGACAAAATCGAGACCGAGCGGCGGCTGAAAAAAGAATGGAATATCGATCCCGCCCGTCAGGCCGGGCGGCAAATCGCGCAGTCATCCCAAATGGGATCGACCCATATTCGCAGTCACGTCGATGTCGATGACGCGGTCGGCCTCGCCGGCATGGAAGGCGTGCTGGCAGCGCGGGAAACCCATGCTGATATCATCGATGTTGAAATCGTGGCCTTCCCGCAATCCGGCCTGATGTGCCGGCCGGGGGTAGCGGATTTGCTGGTCGAAGCGATGCGGATGGGCGGCGATGTGGTTGGCGGGTTGGACCCGTGCGGCATTGATCGTGACCCGAAAGGCCAGCTCGACATGATTTTCGCCCTGGCTGAACGCACCGGCAAAGAACTTGATATCCACTTGCACGAAGCCGGTACGATGGGCGCGTTCAGCACCGATCTGATCATCGAACGCACCCGGGCGCTGGGGATGAAAGGCAAGGTTACCATCAGCCACGCCTTCTGCCTTGGCGATCCGGATGCAGCTCTGATCGGGCCGCTGCTCGATGCGATTGCCGAACTCGACATCGCGATCATGACCACCGCGCCGGCCGGCCGCCCTGCCCCGCCGGTGGCCAAGCTGCGGTCAATGGGGGTGCGAGTATGTTCCGGGTCCGATGGTATTCGCGACACCTGGGGGCCGTATGGCAGCGCCGATATGCTGGAACGGGCGATGTTCATCGGCATGCGCAATAATTTTCGACATGATGCCGAAGTGGAAATGGCGCTCGATGTCTGCACCTATGGCGGGGCGTCGGTGATGGGGCTGAAGGATTATGGCGTAGCGGTGGGCTGCCAGGCCGATCTGGTGCTGGTCGATGCTGAAAGCCTGACCCATGCGGTTGTTTCCCATCCGCCGCGCCGGCTGGTGATTAAACGCGGCAAGATCGTTTCGCGGGCATGATTTTTCCGGCGAGGTGGCGCGCACCATAGATGCCGACAACGCGATGTTGAACAGGGGCCATCGGAACAGATTTTATCGGCGCCGCGCCATCCTTAGTGTCTGTCCGGAAAGTCTGCCGGCGTTGGACTTACCCGATCTGATAGCGGAACGGATGGGCTGCGCGTTCGCGCCACGCTGCGGGGCGGTGACGGCGGCGTGCCGGACGGCAGTGCCGGTGGGAAGACGGCTGGATGATGGGCGCTTGGTGGTGTGTCATCATCCGGATGGAGCGGGTGTGGGGCAGGTTTGCGGGTCGGCGGCGGGGCCAGCATTGCGCCAGGTGCGCTGTTTTTGGCGTGCGATGGTGGAATGCGAAGGCGCATTCCACCCTACGACGGAGGGAACGGGATGGTGGTTAAATTTTCTCGACAGCCGGGACGTTTTTAGAACTTAATAGTTACTATATCCTGATTATTTTTACCAAAAACTGGTAAATACGGCAACAAAGTCGCCGATTTGGCACGCCAACGGCAAGAAACGGACAAAGTTTTTTTGGTTCTTTTTGTTCACAAAAAGAACGCGCTTCCTTCCTCCTCCCCCCACCCGTATGCTGCGCCGCACCAAGCCGGAGCCTGTTTATGTCGCTGCACGTCGCCCTGACCCATCGCACCAGTTACAGCTACGACCGCAGCATCAGCCTGGGCGCGCAGACCATTCGGTTACGGCCGGCAGCACATGCCCGCACCGGCATTCTGTCATATGCGCTGAAGGTTGAGCCGCAGCCGCATTTTCTCAATTGGCAGCAGGACCCGCACGGCAACTACCTCGCCCGAGTGGTGTTTCCGGAAAAAGTCACTCATTTCGATGTCACGGTTGATCTGGTCGCCGACATGGCGACGATCAATCCGTTCGATTTCTTTCTCGAACCGAGTGCGGAGAGTTTTCCGTTCACCTACGATCCGGCGCTGGCGACGGAATTGCTGCCCTATCGGCGGCGGCGGCCGGCGGGCAAGCGGCTGCAGGCGCTACTGGCCGAACTGCCGGCAAGCGCCGAACGCACCAATGATTTTCTGGTGGCGATCAACCAGGCGGTGCAGAGCCGGGTTGCCTATGTGGTGCGCATGGAACCAGGGGTGTGGACGCCGGAAAAGACCCTGGAAGAAGGCCGCGGATCGTGTCGCGACAGCGCCTGGCTGCTGGTGCAGGCGCTGCGCCATCGCGGCCTCGCGGCACGGTTTGTCTCCGGCTATCTGATCCAGTTGGTGCCGGACCTGAAACCACTCGATGGCCCGGAAGGCCCGACGCTCGACTTCACCGATCTGCATGCCTGGGCGGAGGTTTATCTGCCGGGCGCGGGCTGGATTGGGTTGGACGCAACATCGGGGCTGCTGACCGGCGAAGGCCATATCCCGTTGGCGGCGACGCCGGAACCGTCATCGGCGGCGCCGATATCGGGCACGATGGACGAAGCCGAGGTCGAATTCGGGTTTGAAATGTCGGTGCGTCGGGTGCGCGAAAGCCGGCGAGTGACCAAGCCTTATAGCGATGATGAATGGCAGGCGATCCAGGATACCGGATTGATCGTCGACGCGATGCTGTCGGCAGGCGATGTGCGGCTGACCATGGGGGGCGAGCCGACCTTCGTTGCCGCCACCGATGTCGAAGCCGAGGAATGGAACACTGACGCGCTCGGGCCGACCAAACGGGTTTATGCCGGCGAACTGATCCGCCGGCTGGCGCCGCTTTGGGCCAAGGGGTCGGTGCTGCATCACGGCCAGGGCAAGCAATATCCCGGCGAACCGCTGCCGCGCTGGGCGCTGACGGCGCTGTGGCGCCCGGATGGGGAGCCGGTATGGACCAAGCCTGCCTTGCTCGCCGATCCCGATCGCGACACTGGCACCGCAACTTGGGCGGAAGCGGCGGGCTTTGCCGCAGCACTAGCCGACGCCCTTGGGGTGGACCCCGAACTGGTGCGCCCGGCGCATGAAGATGTGCATTATTATTTGTGGAAGGAAAAGCTGCTGCCGGCCAATGTTGTCGCCGAGGACGCCAAGCTTGCCGATCCGCTGGAACGCGCGCGCCTCGCCCGGCTGTTCGGCACCGGCCTCGCCAAGCAGGCCGGCAGCGTGCTGCCGCTGGCACGCGCGACCGATGGCACCTGGCGCAGCAGCAAATGGTTCTTGCGCGATGACACGATGTTCCTGTTGCCCGGCGACGGACCGCTCGGGTTCCGCCTGCCGCTGGCGAGCTTGCCATGGATTGACCCGGAGGAGGTCGAGCAGCCGGCCGAGCTTGATCCGTTCGACGAAAAGCCGGCATTGCCCGCCCAGCCTGTGTTGCAAACCGGCCATTTCGCGCCGTCCGATCCGTTCCTGATGCCGCAGCCGGAGGCAAGCCAGGAAGCGGCCGAGCCAGTGCGCACGGCGCTGGCGGTTGAAGCGCGCGGCGGGATTTTGCACGTGTTCTGCCCGCCGTTGGTTGATGCGGCGGATTGGCTGGCGCTGGTCGGCACGGTCGAAGCCATTGCCGCCGCACAAGGGCAGAAAATCGTCCTGGAAGGCTATTTGCCGCCCGGCGCCGACACACGGGTGCGGCATTTTTCGGTAACCCCCGATCCTGGCGTCATCGAGGTTAACGTCCATCCCGCGCATGATTTCGCCACCATGGTCGAACGCACCACCCAGCTTTATGACGCGGCGCGCAAGACCGGGCTGGCGAGCGAAAAATTCCTCGCCGACGGGCGCCATGTCGGCACCGGCGGCGGCAATCACGTGGTGATCGGGGCGGGCAAACCGGCCGACAGCCCGTTCCTGCGGCGGCCCGATCTGCTGAAAAGCCTGCTCGGGTTCTGGAATAATCACCCAAGCCTGTCCTACGTCTTCAGCGGTCTGTTCATCGGCCCGACCAGCCAGCATCCGCGCATCGATGAAGCGCGCGGCGATGTGCTGAACGAACTCGAAATCGCCTTCTCCCAGGTCGGGCGGGATAAATTCACCCCGCCCTGGCTGGTCGATCGGCTGTTCCGCAACATCCTTACCGACCTCACCGGCAACACCCATCGCACCGAATTCTGTATCGATAAATTGTACGACCCGATGGGGCCGACCGGGCGGCTGGGGCTGCTGGAATTTCGTGGCTTTGAAATGCCGCCCTCGCCGCAAATGGCGCTGGCGCAGACTTTGCTGGTGCGGGCCACGGTGGCTGCGTTCTGGAACAAGCCGTATGAGCGGCATCTGGTGCGCTGGGGCACGCGGCTGCATGATGATTTCCTGCTGCCGCATTATTGCAATGCCGATTTCACTGACATGCTCGATGAACTGGGATCATTCGGGGTGCGGCTCGATCCGGCCTGGTTTGAGCCGCATCACGAATTCCGCTTTCCCGAAATCGGCAACGTGACCGTGCGTGACATGAAGATCGAGCTGCGCCACGCGCTCGAACCCTGGCACGTGCTGGGGGAAGAACAGGGGGCGAGCGGCACGGCGCGCTACGTCGATAGCTCCGCAGAACGGGTGCAATTGAAGGTGCAGGGCTGGGTGGATGAACGCTACACGCTGGCCTGCAACGGGGTGGCAGTGCCGATGAGTGGGACCGATCGGGCCGGCGAAGCGGTCGCCGGAGTGCGCTTCAAGGCCTGGGCGCCGCCGCATGCGCTGCATCCGACAATCCCGGCGCAGGCGCCGTTGGTGATCGATGTTTACGATAACTGGACCGGGCGCAGCCTGGGCGGCCTGACCCACCATGTATCGCATCCCGGTGGCCGGGCGCATGAAGATTTCCCGGTCAACGCCAACGCCGCCGAGGCGCGTCGGCGGGCGCGCTTCTTTAATTTCGGCCATTCACCGGGGCAAATGGAGCCACCGATCGGCGATCGCGGCAAGGAGCATCCGCGCACCCTGGACCTACGGCGATTCGCCTGAGAGACTGCCGCGCATGAGCGAGGCAGCGATCGACGAAATGGTGGATGGGCGCGGCCATCTGCGCCAGCATTGGCGCGGATTGCTCGGGGCATTTTCCATGCTCGGCGACGGCGGGCTGGCCGAACGCGGCCGAAGGCTGGAACGCGCCTTCGCCGAAGATGGGGTGACCAGCGTCATGCCCGGTGAAGCCCGGCAGTCCTGGCAGATGGACCCGGTGCCGTTTCCGATCCCGGCGGACGAATTCGCAACCGTTGAAGCAGGGTTGGCGCAGCGCGCAACGCTGTTGTCCGCGATCCTTGATGATATTTACGGCAAGCTGACCTTGCTGGCCGATGGCTCCCTACCGCCAGCGCTGCTGTATGCCAACGCGCATTATCTCCGCCTCGGGCCGGCGCCGTTGTTCGGGCCCAAGCTCCATCTTTATTCTGCCGATCTGGTTCGCGGGCCGGATGGCGCGTGGCAGGTGCGGGCGGATCGCACCGGGCAGGCCGGCGGCATCGGCACCGTCCAGGAAAATCGCCGGCAACTGACGCGGGTGCTGCCAGAAGCGTTTCGCGCCCTCGGGGTGCGGCCGTTGCAGCCATTCTTCGATCGCTGGCAGGAAGCGCTGCGCCCGCTCGCCCCGCCCGGCCGCGCCAATCCGTCGGTGGCGGTGCTGACCCCCGGCACCGGGCACAAGCTATGGTTCGAACATATGCACCTCGCCCGGGTGCTGTCCTGCGCGCTGGTCGAAGGTGGCGATCTGACCGTGCGGGACGGGGCGCTGTTCCTGAAAACCATGCGCGGGCTGCAACGGATCGACCTGATTTTGCGCCAGATGGATGGCAGCCTGATCGATCCGCTGGAACTTGACGCCGATAGCTGGATCGGGGTGCCCGGCCTGCTTGATGCGGCGCGGACGGACAGCGTGCGCATTCTGAACCGACCAGGCTCGGCCGTGGTCGAAGCGCCAGGATTTGCCGAATTGCTGCCCAGCTTGTGCCGGCGGCTTCTGGGCGCTGAATTGAAGTTGGCCAACGCGTCGCCCGATACCGTGCCGTCGATGGCGCCATGCCTGGGGGCCGGACAGCTGGACGCGCACCCGGTGGTGTGGCGGGCATTCCTGATGTTTGACGGGACGGCGTGGCACATGCTGCCCGGCGGCCTGGCACGGGTGCTGGCACCAGGCGCGGACCGGGATCATCCGGGCGTCGCCAAGGATATCTGGGTGCTGCATGACGAGCAGAACGACATTATCGGCCCGATCGCCACCCCAACCCCGCGCCTACCGTTACGGCGCAATGCGGGCGAACTGCCCAGCCGGGTGGCGGATAATTTGTTCTGGCTCGGCCGCACGGTCGAACGGCTGGACCGGGTGGCAAGGCTCGGGCGCGCGGCCCTGGCGCGGCTCACCCGACTGGCGACCCCGCGGGAGCTGGTAGAGTTGCAGGCGCTGGCCGCGTGCTTGATTGACGCCCAGGTGATCGATGTCGAGCACGCCGCCCCGGCAAGCCTTGGCCCGGCCTTGATGGCCGCACTCCGCCCCGGTGGCGCCATCGATGCGCTGTTCGCATCGGTGGCGCGGCTGACGGAAAAGGTCCGCGACCGGCTGACCGGGGATATGTATGCCACCTTCACCCAGACGATGCGCGCCGCCCAGGCCGAGGCGATCCAGCCCGATCTTGACGGCACACGGCTCGGCATAGCGGCGATCTTGCGGTTTTGCACCGCGGTTGCAGGCGTTGCCGCCGAAAACATGGTGCGCGGCGGGGCGTTCATGTTCCTCGATCTCGGGCGCCGGATCGAACGCGCCCAGGCGGTGACGCATGAGGTCAGCATTGTGCTGAACCTGCCGGCGGCGCGAATTGAAAGCGGGTTGTTATTGGCGCTTGAATTATGTGACAGTGCGATTACCTATCGAAGCCGATATCTGAACGTGTTGCAAGCGGCGCCGGTGCTCGATCTGGTGCTGGCCGATCAGGGCAATCCGCGCGGCCTGGCATTCCAGTTGGTGGCGATGCACGGGCTGCTCGATGAACTCGGCAGCGAAAGCGGGGTGCGCGAAATGCTGGCGGGCAGTGCGGCGGGGCTGTTGGCGGAAGTTGAAATGATGGTGGGTGAAGTGCTGGCAGCCCCTGATCAGGCCAGTGCGGCGAGCGCGCTACCAAAACGCCTCGCCGACTTCATCGCGGAACTGGAAGGCCTGTCGAGCCGGATCACGCGGCGCTATTTCGCGGTGCTGCCAGAAATCCAGCGGGTCGGCACTGGTGAGACCCTGATGCTCCGTGGGGCCGCCTGACATGCGCTACAAAATCCGCCACGAAACGATTTACGCGTATGCCAAGCAGGTCGATCTCGCCGCCCATATGCTGCACCTGTCGCCGCGCCCGCTGGATTTCCAGCGCGTGGTGCGCGCCCAGGTAACCGCCGAGCCGACCCCGACCCGGACCAGGTGGGGCCTGGATTATTTCGGCAATCAGGTTTGCTGGATGTTCCTCGACGCGCCGCATGAACGCTTCGCGGTGACCTTGGATGCGGAGGTCGAAATTGGCTTTCCCAGCCCACCAATGCCGGAACTGACCTTGCCGTGGGAACTGGTGGCCGGCGAGGCGATGCAGGCAGCGGCGGCCGAATTCGCCTTTGCCAGCCCGATGGTACTAGCCGACAGTGGCGCGGGCGCATTTGCCGCACCAAGCTTCCCGCCGGGGCGGCCGATCATGATGGCGCTGCTTGACCTGACCGCGCGCATCAATCGCGAATTCGCCTTCAAGCCGGGGGCAACGACGATCAACACCTCGGTTGCCGAGGTGCTGCGCCTGCGCGCCGGGGTGTGCCAGGATTTCACCCATCTGATGCTGGCGGCATTGCGCGACCACGGGCTGCCGGCGCGCTACGTGTCGGGCTATTTGCGCACCAGGCCAATGCCGGGCCAACCCGCCCGGCGCGGCGCCGATCAGTCGCATGCCTGGGTGAGCGCCTGGCTCGGGCAGGCGATGGGGTGGGTGGATTTGGACCCGACCAATAATCTGGTGGTGCAGGACGAGCATGTGGTGCTGGCCTGGGGGCGCGACTATGGCGATATCAGCCCGGTGCGCGGGGTGATTTTGGGTGGCGGGGCACATAGCGTGAAGGTCGGGGTTGATCTGGAGGCGATTTGATCAGACGACCGCTTCCAGTAGCTCAGGCCGATCATTGCGCACATTGCCGACCGCGGTACCAACCTGCCAGACCCGGAACGGCGCCGCAGATGGACGCAGCAGGAGGGGAAAATCATCGCTGTCCAGCCACGGCGAAAAATCCGCTTGTTCCAGCACCACCGGCATCCGTTCATGCAAATGGGCGAGTTCTGGGCAGGCGGTAGTGGTCATGATGGTGAAGCTGCGGATCACCGTGCCATCGGCGCTGCGCCAGCCTTCCCACAACCCGGCCGCAACGATGGGCGCCCCGTCGGCGCGCGCGATGGCGTGCGGGATTTTGCCATCCGGCGTCACTTGCCATTCGTAGAACGCATCGATTGGCACCAGGCAGCGCCGACGGGCCAGCGCGTCCCCGAACATCCGGTTGCCAGCAGCGGTTTCACTGCGCGCATTAATCGGCTGGGGTTTGTCGGCGAGGGATTTCGCCCAGCGCGGGAGCAAACCCCAGCGCAGCAGATCGAGATGGCGTGCCCCGGTGTCGGGATGACGCCGCACCACGGGTGCCAGGCGGGTGGGGGCGACGTTCCAACTCGGCGCGATGTTGGGCAGCGGGTTCACCGTCCGCAGCAGCGCCCGCAACTTTTCAACCTCGGAATGCTGGGCATAGCGTCCGCACATGACCCAACCATGCAGCGCTTGGAGCGGGAGGTCAAAGCCGGAAAATTGTGAAGAAACTTTACGGGCACGCCGATTGCGCGCGCGGCCACTGGCGCCGCCCGTCGCTGCGTGCTGTCATCCAGCGCTTAATTCACGAGGTTTTGACATGCGAATGTTGGCAGTTCTGGCGATTGGCGGATGGGCGGCACTGGCTGCCGGCACCGCATTTGCCGGCGGCAATTTGCGTGTTGGATTGGCCTCCGACCCCGACCTGCTCGATCCAGCGCGGGGCGTGTCCTATGTCGGGCGGATCGTGTTCGCGGCGATGTGCGACAAGCTTGTGGATGTGGATGCCAAGCTCAACCTGGTGCCGCAACTGGCCACCTTGTGGGCGTGGTCGGATGACCGGCTGTCGCTGACCTTGAAATTGCGGGACGGGGTGATTTTTCAGGACGGCGAAAAGCTCACGGCCGATGCCGTGCGGGCTAACCTCGATCGCTATCGCAGTGCCGCCGAAAGCCAGCGCAAATCGGAATTGCGGCCGATTGCAGCGGTGGATGTGGTTGATCCGCTGACCATCCGCTTGCGCCTGTCGGCCGCCTACGCACCATTGCCCGCGGTGCTGGCCGATCGGTCGGGGATGATGGTGTCGCCAAAAAACATCCACCAGATGGGCGCCGAACTGGGCAGCAAGCCGGTCTGCGCCGGGCCGTTCAAGTTTGCGTCGCGGGTGGCGCAGGACCGCATCGTGCTCGATCGGTTCGATGGTTACTGGGATGCCGCGCGGGTGACGCTCGACCGCATCACCTACCAGCCGTTCCCCGATAGCACGGTGCGGCTGGTCAATTTGCGGTCGGGGCAGTTGGACCTGATCGAGGGGCTGGCGCCGGCCGATGCCGGCACGGTCAAAGCCGATCCCAAACTGCGGTTGCTGACCGCACCATCGATTGCCTACCAGGTGATGCTGTTCAATCTCGGCAATTCCGCGCTGGGACGGTCGAAATTTGCCACCGAGCCACGGGTGCGGGAAGCGTTCGAAAAAGCGATTGACCGAGAAATTATCAACAAAGTTGCCTTCGAGGGCACCCAGGTCCCATCCAACCAGACCGAACCGCCGGGCGGGACCTACTGGAACAGCGCCTACCCGGTGCCGCCGCGCGACGTCGGTGGGGCAAAGGCGCTGATGACCGCGATGGGGCTGTCCAACCTGCCGGTCCAACTTGTGGTCGGCAATTCGCCGATCGCGCTGCAAACGGCGGAGCTGATCCAGTCGATGGCGGGTGAAGCCGGGTTCGACGTGAAAATCCAGGCGATGGAGGCCAATGCCGCAGTGGCTGCGGTGCAGCGCGGTGAATTCAACGCCTATATCGGCATCTGGTCGGGCCGACCGGACCCGGATGGCAACGTCGCGATCTGGCTCGCCAGCGACGGCTTCCTGAACTGGGGCAAATATTCCAACAAGGAGCTTGACGCTTTACTCGCCAAGGCGCGGGCGATCACCGATGTGCCGGAACGCCAGGCGCTCTATCGCGACATTGCCGAAACATATTTGCTGGATCGGCCAATGATGATTTTATATCATCAGACCTGGTTGTTCGCGCATAGTGACAAGGTGAGCGGCTTCCGCCCGGTGCCGGACGGGCTGATCAGGCCGCAGGACATTATTTTGAAGGAATGAATGCGTGGCGCTTTCCAATGTTTCCATCGACGGCGCCAGACTGCTGGCCGATCTTTACAAATTGCGCGGCTTTGGCACCTACAAATCCGGGGTGCACCGGCCGACCTACTCGGCGGTTGATATGCAAAGCCGGGAATGGATCGCTGACCGGATGCGCGATGCCGGGCTGACGCCAGAAATCGACGGGATCGGCAACATTTTCGGCCGTGGCGACGGCGATGGGCCACGGGTGCTGCTGGGCAGCCACAGCGATACGCAGCCGCAGGCGGGATGGCTGGATGGCGCGCTCGGGGTGATGTACGGCCTGGAAGTCGCGCGCGCGGTTGGGCGCGGAGTGGATGTGGTTTCGTGGGCGGATGAGGAAGGGCACTGGGCATCGTTCCCTGGCAGCCGGTCCTTCATCGGGGATTTTTCCGAGGCCGACATCGATGTTTCGCGCAACCGGTTCGAGAATTTGTCGCTGCGGGAAGGGCTGGCGGTGGCAGGCCTTGCGGGTCGGCCACGGGCGCGGGTCGAACCTGGTCGGTATCGTTGCTATATCGAAGCGCATATCGAACAGGGCGACGAGCTTGATGCCACCGGCAAAAAGATCGGTGTTGTCAGCAGCATCGTCGCGATCTGGCAATACAAAATCAATTTCATCGGGGTGCAGAACCATGCCGGCACCACCCGCATGGCGATCCGCCGCGATGCTGGCCTGGCAGCAGCTAAACTGGCGGTCGCAATCGACAAGCGCTTTCCCGAGATTTGCGCCGCCCGCAGCGTGTGGACCGTGGGGCGGATTACGCTTGACCCAGGTGCCGGCAGCATTATTCCGGGCGGCGCGGAAATGGTGTTTCAGTTCCGTGACGTAGATCAGACCGTGCTGGCGCGGCTGGAAGCAGCGCTGGAGGCGCTGGTGGCCGAGGCCAATCAAGGCCCGTGTGAGGTGGTGCTGACCACAATGTCCAAATCCATTCCGTCGCTGATGGCGGATGATTTGCAGGCGGCGTTGGCGCGCGCCGCCGAACGGCATGCGCCGGGTTTGTGGCAGACCATGCCATCCGGCGCTGGGCATGATGCGCAGTTTTTGGCCCGGGTGATGCCGGCGGCGATGCTGTTCGTGCCGTCGATCGGCGGGATTTCGCATCACTGGAGCGAAGATACCGCAGACGCGGATATTGTGTTGGGGTGTCAGGTGATGGCGAGCGCGGTGACCGAGATTTTGGGATAAGAAAGCTCGCCCTAGTTGCGGTGGACCCAAGCCAACGGCAAGGAATGGACAAAGTTTTTTTGGTTCTTTTTGTTCACAAAAAGAACGCGCTTATCCCAAAGCCTTAGTCGCCTTCTCCAAAGTATCCCGACTAAGCGAAGGCACCGCCAGAATACGCCGCAACGCCGCTTGCATCAGCGCCGCGCGGGCGGTGTTCTGGCGTCGCCACGCGGTCAGCGGGTCGATCATCCGGGCGGCCACCTGGCCGTTGATGGCATCGAGGGCGATGACCATATCGGCCAGGAAACGGTAGCCGGCTTCGGTATGGAAGCGCACCAGGTTGGCGCAGAAGCCGCCGATCAGGGACCGGGCGCGGTTGGGATTGCGCAGGTCGAAATCGGGGTGGCTTTGCAGGGCGCGCACAGTTTCGATGGCGTCGGCGCGCGGGGCCATGGCCTGCACGGTGAACCATTTATCCAGCACCAGCGGATCGTGCTTCCAGCGCGCATAGAATGTTGCGATGGCATCGCGATTGCCGTCGGCGACAAGGATGTCGAGGGCCGCCAGACTGTCGGTCATATTGGTGGCGTGGGCGAACTGCGCCTCGGCACGGGTAAGGTCGCCCGCCGCGGCGAGGTAGACTAGGCAGCTATTGCGCAGCGCGCGCGCGCCGGGACTGTCGGGGGCGGTGGTGTCGCAAATTCTGGCGAGCAGATCCTGCAAATCAGTGCCTATACGGCGGCGCAATGCCTGGCGGTTGGCGTGCACCAGGTCGGGGTCGGCGACGGCCATCTGGTCGGACACATAGGCTTCGGACGGCAGCGCGAGCAGTTCGGCGGTGAAGGCAGGATCGGTCGGGTGGGCCAAAGCACTGGCGAAACCTTCGATCAGGCCAGTGGTGAGGTCTTCGGAGGGCGCCAAAATCGCGGCGATGGCGATCTGCTGGCTGGCATCCCAGCGCATGAACGGATCGCTGTCATGGCGGGCGAGGAACAGCAACTGGTCATGCGGTTGGTTGCGCAGGCGCACCGGCGCCGAAAAGCCGCGCAGCAAGGATGGCACAGGGCGCTGGGCGATGTTGTCGAAGGTGATTTTGGTTTCGCTGTCGGTGAGCAGCACATCACGTTCCGCAATATCCTGGCCGTTGGCGCCCAGCAGCCCAAGCTTGACCGGGATTGGCAGCGGCGCACCGCGCGTCGTCTGGCGCAAGGTCAGTGTGTAGCTGTTGCCGTCATAGTCTTCGGACATGGTAAGTTCCGGCGTGCCGGGCTGGCCATACCAGGCGAGGAACTGGCGCACATCGCTGCCCGGCGTTCCGTCGGCCATCGCGTCGACAAAGCCTTCGATGGTGACGGCCTGGTTGTCATTTCGGGCGATATATTGGTCCATGCCGCGGCGGAAGCCATCGGGGCCGAGGCGGTTATGGATCATGCGGACGATTTCTGCGCCTTTTTCGTAAATCGTCGCGGTGTAGAAATTATCGATGGCGAGATATTCATCGGGGCGCACCGGGTGGGATAGCGGCCCCGCGTCTTCGGAGAACTGGCGGGCGCGCAAGGTGCGGACCTGGCGAATACGCTCCACCGCCGGGCTGCCATGGTCGGCGGAAAATTGCTGGTCGCGGAAGACGGTGAGGCCTTCTTTCAGCGACAACTGGAACCAGTCACGGCAAGTGATACGGTTGCCGGTCCAATTGTGGAAATATTCATGGGCGATGACGGCCGCGACGCCATGCAAATCGGTATCGGTCGCGGTTTCGTTGCTAGCCAGCACGTATTTGGTATTGAAGATATTGAGGCCTTTGTTTTCCATCGCGCCCATGTTGAAGTCGGACACGGCAGCAATATTGAACACGTCGAGATCATATTCCAGGCCGTATTTTTCTTCATCCCAGCGCATGGAATCCTTGAGCGCCTGCATGGCGTGGCCACAACGATCCTGGTCGCCGTCGCGGACCCAGATGCCGAGTGCCACATCGCGGCCGGATTTGGTGGTGAAGCGGTCCTGCACCGACACCAGATCGCCGGCGACCAGGGCGAACAGGTATGATGGTTTGGGATGCGGATCGACCCAGCGCGCCCAGTGGCGGTTGCCATCCACGCCGGTGCCGTCCGGATTGCCGTTGGACAGCAGCACCGGGTAGGCGGTGCGATCGGCGCGCAGCGTGGTGGTGAAGCGCGCCATCACGTCGGGGCGGTCGAGGAAATAGGTGATGCGGCGGAAGCCCTCCGCCTCGCACTGGGTGAAAAACGCGCCGCCCGAGGTGTAAAGGCCGCTGAGTTTGGTGTTGGCCTGGGGGGAAATGTAGGTCTCGATTTCCAGGGTGAACGCGTCGGGAACGGTGGCGATTTCCAGCGTTCCGTCGCCGTGGAGGATGTATTGGTCGCGCTTGAGCGCCACGCCATCAAGCGTGACACCCATCAGCGTGACTTGATCGCTATCAAGCCGCAACGGCGCCCCGACCCGATTGCGCCGCATCACCATCCGCGACCGCACGATGGTGGCTTC
>JANXRN010000252.1 GCA_025352995.1 Acetobacteraceae bacterium | reverse complement strand
CCGACCGGCATGAACAGCGGGAACATGACGGAGGCCATGAACAGCAGGCTGATCAGCGGCACGCCGCGGATCAGTTCGATATAGACCACGCAAAGGAACTTTACCGCCGGCATGCTTGTCGCACGGCGGCCAAGTGCCACCAGGATCGCCAGCGGGAAGGCGAACACCAGCCCGAACGTGGACAGGATCAGGGTAATCGGCAGCCCGCCCCACTGGTCTTGCGGGACATATTTCAGCCCAAACACGCCGCCCCACATCAGCACCCCGATCGCAACCAACGTCACGAGCCAGAACAGCGCGAGTTCCTTGCGCCAGAAGCGGCGCATCGCGGACACGATGAACAGCGCCAGGAACAGCACGATGACGATGGCGCCGCGCCATTGTTCATCAAACGGGTAAGTGCCGAACAGGATGAAACGATATTTATCGCCGATCACCGCCCAGCAGGCGCCGGTGCCTTTGGCTTCCCGGCAGGGAGTTGGGTCCAGCGTACCAGCCGCCGTTGTCGGCACGGTCCAAACGCCGTGGATGAAGGCCCAGTCGATGAAGCCGATGGCGAACTTCAACAGGAAATAGGCCAACGCCAAGGTGACCAGCGACGACCAGATGGTGCCGAACAAATTGGCGCGTGCCCAGGCGATCGGGCCAAGCGCTAATACGCTGGGCTGGGCGCGACGGGCGACCGGGGTGTGGCTGACTGTGGCACTCATCTCAACGCTCCACCAACGCCATGCGGGCGTTGTACCAATTCATGAACAGCGAAATGCCCAGGCTGATGGTCAGATAAACCCCCATGATGAGCGCGATGCCCTCAATCGCCTGGCCGGTCTGGTTCAGCATGGTGTTGACGATGGCAACCAGGTCCGGATAGCCGATGGCGACGGCGAGGGACGAATTCTTGGCAACCCCGAGATAGGTGCTGGTCATCGGTGGGATGATCACCCGCAGCGCTTGCGGCAGCACGATTTTGCGCAAGATGGTGCCGCGATAAAGCCCCAACGCGCCGGCGGCTTCCCACTGGCCCTGGGCCACGGACTGGATACCGCTGCGGACAATTTCACCGGCATAGGCGGAATGATACAAAATAAGCCCGATCATCAGCGCAATGAATTCGCCCGACATCGCCCCGCCGCCGGTAAAGCTGAAGCGGCCCTTGACCGGCATTTCGAGATGGAACGGCGCGCCGAGCGCCAGCCAGGCCAGCAGCGGCGCCACCACCAGGCCGCCCAGCACAACGGGCCAGACCGCCGGGCGCACGCCGGTGGCGTTCTGGATGCGGGCCGCGCGGCGGCGGTACTGGATGACGACGCCGAGGCCGATGATGAAGATCAGCAATGCGGCGGTATGGGCAGGCTGCCAGTCCAGCAATGGCACTTTGAAGCCGTTGTTGGAGATATAGAAGCCGGGCAGAAATTCGATTGCTTCGCGCAAGATCGGCAATTTCAGCACGAGTGCGTACCAGAACAGCAGATGCAGCAGCAGCGGGATGTCACGCATGATTTCGACATAGGCGCGGGCGAGGCGTGACAGCAGGAAATTGCCTGACAGGCCAGCGATGCCGATGAAAGTTCCCAGCACGGTGACGCACGCCACGCCGATCACGGTGACCATCAGCGTGTTGAGAACACCAACGAAGAAGGCTCGGGCATAGGTATGCAGCGCCGGATCATAGGGGATGAGGCTTTCGCCGATCGGAATGCCGGCGACCCGGCCCATGAAACCGAAGCCGGTGGCAATGCGCCGTTGCGCCAAATTGGCGGCAGTGTTGGACACCAGATACCAGATGCCGCCGACGATCAGCCCGACAATGATAATTTGCCAGACCAGCGCCCGAAACCGCGGATCGGACCAGGAAAACTGCATAGGCTTTTTCGGCGCGGCGCGGGGTGCGATCAGGCGTGGATCAGAGTTGGTCGACGACATGCCTGCTTGGCCCCTTCTGGCAAACAAAAAAATGCTGCCCCGGATTGCGCCGGGGCAGCATGGTTAACTAACGCAGCGGCGGGGCGTAGTGCAGGCCGCCAGCGTTCCACAGTTTGTTGATGCCGCGCGGCACACCATAGGGCGTGATGTTGCGGTCCCAGCTTTCGCCAAAATTGCCGGTCTGCTTGATGACATTATAGGCGAACTTGTTGTCGACCCCGAGCGATTTGCCCATGTCGCCTTCAAGCCCCATCAGGCGGCGGATTTCCGGCACGGTGCTTTTCAGCGCGTCGTCCACATTGGCCGCCGTGATGCCGTATTCCTCGGCGATCAAGGTCACGAAATAGGTCCAGCGCACGATATCGAAGAACTTGTCATCACCTTTGCGAACCATCGCGCCGAGCGGTTCCTTGCTGATGATATCCGGCAACAGGATGTGTTCGACCGCTTTCGGG
Organism: Acetobacteraceae bacterium; assembly: GCA_025352995.1. GTDB lineage: Bacteria > Pseudomonadota > Alphaproteobacteria > Acetobacterales > Acetobacteraceae > CAITOL01. Next base: position 16,698 of record JANXRN010000252.1, on the reverse strand, counting down.
CCCTGCTGGAAGCGGAACCCGGCGAGGCCGGAGGCATCGGTCGAGTAGGCATCGCAACGGCCGGCGAGATAGGCGTTCTGAATTTCATTCAGATCCTGGATCAGGATCGGGGTGAATTTCATCTTGTTGTTGCGGAAATAATCGGAAACCGCGAGCTCGGTGGAGGTGCCGGGGGCAACGCAAATGGTCGCGCCATCAAGTTCCTTGGCGGATGCGACTTTCAGCGACGCTTTTACCAAAAAGCCAGTGCCATCATAGAAATTCACGCTGGCGAACATGGCGCCGAGATTGGATTCGCGGCCCAAGGTCCAGGTGGTGGACCGGTACAGCAGGTCAACCTCCCCCGATTGCAGCGCGGTGAAGCGGGCCTGCGCGGTCAGCGGGACGAACTTGATTTTCTTGGCGTCCCCCAGAATGGCCGCGGCGACCGAACGGCAGCTATCGGCATCAAGCCCACGGATCACGCCCTGGCTATCAGGCAAGGAGAACATCGGCGAGTTGCCGGCGGTGCCGCAGTTGAGCTCGCCACGTTTGATGATGGCGTCGATAGTGGCCGACCCGGACTGGGCAAACGCCGCGGTCGCGGTCAGCAGGGCACCGGCGGCAAGCGCGCCGGCAAAAAGGCGATTCATTTTTGAACTCCCGGATTGGTGCAGCGCAATGCCGCAATCCTGTCACAATGCAGGCGCTTGGCAGGGAACGCAATAGCTGCATTGCGTGCGACGCATGATAGGATAAATTGGGCGACCTGCCTCGGAGACCACCGCATGCAAACCCTGCTGACCAACGCGCAAATTGTTGATGCCACGCTTGCCGAGCCGGTGGCCGGGCACGTGCTGATCGAGGACGGGATCATCAAGGACATCGCTGCCCGGCCGCGTGCGGCGGCGGGGCGGATGATGATCGACCTCAAAGGCGCCACTTTGATGCCGGGGCTGATCGACTGCCACGTGCATGTGGTGGCGAGCATGATGAATTTGGGCGCCAATGCGGCGCTGGCTGATACCACGGCGCTGTTGCGCTGCCTGCCGATCTTGCGCGGCTACCTTGATCGCGGCTTCACCAGTGTGCGCGACGTCGGCGGCGCGATGTTTCCGCTGGCGGACGCGATTGCCCAGGGGCTGGCGGTTGGGCCACGGCTGATCCAGTGCGGCAAGGCGCTGTCGCGCACCGGCGGGCACACCGATTATCGCGAACGGCATGATGGGCGCGATCCGGATCGCTATCTGGCCAAGTTCGGCGTGCTCGGGCGGATTGCGGACGGGGTGGATGAGGTGCGGCGCGCCGCGCGGCAGGAATTGCGGCAGGGCGCGCAGTTCATCAAAATCATGGCCAATGGCGGGGTGTCTTCGCCCACCGATCCGATCGCCTGGCAGGGCTATTCGGAAGACGAAATGCGGGTGGCGGTGCAGGAAGCGGCCGACGCGCAAACCTATGTGTCAGCGCATCTTTATACGTCCGACGCCATTGCCCGCGCGGTGCGCTGCGGAGTTTACAGCCTGGAACATTGCAATCTGATTGATGCGGCAACCGCCCAGCTTGCGGCGGAAGCCGGCTGCATCGCGGTGCCGACTTTGGTCACGTTTGAGGCCCTGGCCGAAGACGGGCCGCGGCTTGGACTGCCGCCGGCGTCGATCGCCAAGATCGAGGATGTCCGCCAGGGCGGCATGGCGAGCCTGTCGATCTTGCGCGATGCCGGGGTGGTGATGGCCTACGGCACCGATCTGCTGGGCGAGACGCAGGCGCGGCAGAACGAGGAATTCGCCATCCGCGCCCGGGTGCTCGACAGCCGGTCAATCCTGGCGAGTGCCACGACGATTGCGGCCAAGTTGATCGGGATGGAGGGCCGGCTGGGCGTGGTGGCGCCGGGGGCGATGGCCGATCTTCTGGTGGTGGATGGCAATCCGCTGAATAATGTGGTGCTGCTCGCCAATCCGGGGCGGAATATTCGGGCAGTGATGCAGGGCGGGCGTTTTTATCGGTCGGCGCTGTGAGGACGGTGAGGTCTAGTGGTGCGATCCACTAGGTATATTCCGACGCTACGGGACCGAAACGCTGTTGGGTAGGGTAACGATGTCACTTACCAACAGGGGGGCCTCCGATGGGTCTGATTTTCATTATCGTCGTACTGGTGCTGATTTTTGGCGGCGGCGGTGGGTACTACGCCCATGGCCGTTATGGTAGCGGCGGCAGCGGCAGCGTGCTTGGCCTGGTGGTGCTGATCCTGGTGCTGCTGTGGCTGTTCGGTGGCTTGGGGCATATGGGCTGATCGGAGCAAGTCAGCCGGGCAGCATCCGTCGGAGCACGCCATCGCGTTTGATAAAGTGGTGGAACAAGGCGGCGGCGGCATGCAGTCCGGCCACGATCAGGATCAGGTTGGTCGGCACTTCATGCAACGACCCGATCAGCTGCCGCATCGCCCGGTCGCCCGGCGCGAAGGAGACGAGGCGGAACAGCCCGAAGAAGCTGTCGCCGCGCACCCAGACATTGGCAATGCCGGCGGCCAGGGCCAGCGTCAAAAGGCCATAAAGTGCCCAATGCGTCAGGCGTGCCGCCAGGCCTAGCAGTCCGGTTTGGGCGGGCGGCAATTGGCGCCCGCCGTGGAGCCGCCAGATCAGTCGGGCCAGCAGAATTGCCACCAGCACCAGTCCGAGCAGGATATGGGTTGAGCGCACCGCGACCCGGCCGAACGATGCCGGCGGCCAGAAATCGATGATCTGCGCCAACGCCCATAAAACCAGCACCAAGCCAGCCGTCAGCCAGTGCAGCCAGATCGTCAAACGGTCATAGGTCATGAAGCCCCGATAAGAATCCCGGTCGCGAACACCAGCGCGCCGCCGAAGCCGATTTGCAACGCGGCCGATAGCGGCGGAGTGTCCATGTACTTCCATCTGATCCAGGTGATCAGGCCTAATTCGGCTACTACCACAATGATGGCGACGATCGTCGCAGTAACGAAATTCTGGATCAGGAACGGCAGCGTGTGGCCGATGCCACCCAGCGTCGTCATCAGGCCGCAAATGGCGCCGCGCATCCACGGTGCACCGCGGCCGGTCAGGCTGCCATTATCGGACAGCGCTTCGGCAAAGCCCATCGAAATCCCGGCGCCGATTGACGCCGCCATCCCGACCAGAAACGCATCCCATGAATGGCCGGTGGCAAAAGCTGCGGCGAATACTGGCGCCAGGGTGGACACCGAGCCATCCATCAGCCCGGCCAGGCCCGGCTGGATGAAGCGCAAGACGAACATCCGGCGCGCGGCCTCGTCTTCCTGGGCGCGCACCGACTCCGGCAGGTTTTCCGCCACCAGCCGTTCGGCCATGTGTTCATGGGCGATTTCGGCCTCCGCCAGGTCGCCAAGCAGCTTGCGGATTGACGCGTCGGTGCTGCGCCCAGCGGCCGTACGGTAGAAGCGCGCGGCCTCAATTTCCATTAGTTCGGCCTGGGCGCGCACCGCATCGAGCCGCAAGACCGTCATCTGCCAGATCGGCGGCGGCGAAATGGCGCCGCGCACGTCCTGGCGGCGGATCAGTGGGATGTGGCTGCCGAATTTTTCCAGATACATGTCGAGCAGCATCCGGCGATGCTCACCTTCTTCGGCCGCCATTTCGGAAAATACTTTGGCTGATCCGGGATAATCACCGCGCAGTCCCTCGGCGAAGTCGGCATAGATGCGGCCGTCTTCTTCCTCATTGGCGATCGCGAGGGCGAGAACTTCCTTTTCGCTCAGCTCATCGAAATTACGCATGTCCGCCTCCTTCGCTGCATCGCAACATAGACGCAGCTAGCGCAACGGTCAAAGCAGCAGGCAGGCTTCGTCAAACGACAGGCGCGGCAGGCGATCATGCGCACTGCCGGGTTCGCCATGGCCGAGATTGATCAGGAAATTGGATTTCCAGCCGCGGTCGGAAAAGAATTCCTGATCGACTTTGGCATTGTCAAAGCCCGACATCGGCCCGGCATCGATCCCGAGGCTGCGGGCGGCCATGATCAGATAGGCGCCTTGCAAGCTGCCATTGCGGAAGGCGGTTTGCTCGGCAAGGCCAGGGTTGGAGGTGAACCAGACCTTGGCATCGGCATGCGGGAACAGGCGCGGCAGATTATCGTAAAAATGCGGATCATGCGCGACGATCACCGTGACCGGGGCTGCCATGGTCTTTTCCAGATTGCCTGCTGAAAGTGCGGGCTTCAGCCGATCCTTCGACCACGGGTTGCGCAGGAAAGCGAACCGCGCGGGGGAGCAATTGGCCGAAGTCGGGCCCATTTTCATCAGGTCGTACAGCGCGCGCAGATCTTCGTCGCTGACCTGCTTGGCCGTCCACTTGCTGAATGTCCGGGCTTCGCGAAAAACCCGGTCGAGGCCGGCGGCGTCAAGGCTGGTGACATCCGGCACGGCCTCAGGGGCGGTGGTGTCGGATGGCACTAGTACATCACCTGCTCAACCGTGCGCACTTCCGGCACGTAATGGCGCAGCATGTTTTCGATGCCGTGCTTCAAAGTGGCGGAGCTTGACGGGCAGCCGCTGCAGGCGCCCTGCATGTGCAAGCGCACCACGCCATCGCGATAGCCGCGGAACACGATGTCCCCACCGTCGGAGGCGACGGCCGGGCGGACGCGGGTATCAAGCAGTTCTTTGATGGCATCGACAATTTCGGCGTCTTCCGGCAGGACATCTTCCTCGGCGTCGGCACCCGCACCTTCAATAACCGGACGGCCAGCGACGAAATGTTCCATGATTGCGCCCAGCACCTGCGGCTTGAGCGTGGTCCAGCTTTCGGCATCGGTCTTGGTGACGGTGATAAAGTCGCCGCCGAGGAACACCCTTGCTACGCCCGAAAGCTCAAAAATCGCCATCGCCAGCGGGCTGCGTTCGGCGCTGCCGGCATGGGCGAAATCGGCGGTGCCGACACCCATCACATCGACGCCGGGCAGAAACTTCAGGGTGGCGGGGTTGGGCGTGCCTTCGGTTTCGATAAACATGGGATTGCCTCACGAAAGGGGACCAAGCTAGTCCGGGTTACGCACTATGTCGTCCGATCCGGGGGGATTGGCAAGGCCAGCCGGGGATTTTTTCGTGTTGCGCTGGTTTGTACCCAACTCGGTCAGCCAAATAATGCCGCCAAATCTTGCCTTCCATGCACGATCCGCAGCACCGCGACGTCGTCCCCTGAGACCTCATAGACAATCACAATATTACCGACCGGAAAGCTCCGCAGCCCAACAGCCATATCATCCCTGATCCGGCCGATGCGGGGATGCTCCGCCAACAGCCAAAGCCGTTCGGTGATTGCCTCGATCAGCCGGTCCGCCGGGGCTTCATCGCGCGATTCGTGCGCGACATAGTCCCAGATCGCGTCCAGGTCGTCCCGTGCCCCGGTTGCGAGGCGAAAGACCATATCAGCCCGCCACGGCGCGCCGTTCCCGCCCGCGGCGCTTCACGTCCTCGGCCAGCGCGCGCATTGAGCCAGACGTGATGTCTATCCCTTCGCCCCGCGCAATGGACTGGCGCCCAACCTCGAGGCTGGCCAAAAACGCCTCGCGCGTACTTTGCTGCTGTTCCCACAGCAGCAACGCCTCGGTCACCGCATCTTCGGCGTGCGCCAGACGGCCGGTCTGGACGGCGCGGCGGACGAGGGCTTCCTGGGCTTCGGTCAACGTGATCTGCATTTCGTCAGCTCCTTGCCGGCGCGGATGAGAGTGACACTAGCGGGGATATTTTCCAATCCCCGCAGACCTGTATTGCAAGCGCCCCACAAGCCGGGCATGACCGCACCAACCGGCCCAAGCTGCGCAAAGGAAATCTACAAAAGAATGTCGATCGCCACCACATCGCCGCGCCTGTTCAGCCGTGCCTGGTCTGCGCTGCTGCTGGTCATCCTGGCGTTCCTGATCATCTACCCGACCGGCATGCTGCTGCTTGGCGCGTTGACCGACGCCAATCCGGTGATCGACGGCTTTGCCAACATGCAGCTGTCGCTGGGCAATTTTGCAACCGTTTTGGCCAACCCGACGGTCCACGCAGCCCTGGGTAATTCGCTGCTTGCCTGCACCGGCGGCACGTTGCTCGCGGTGGTGATCGGGCTGTTTTTCGCCTGGATTGTGGTGCGCACCGACACGCCGATGCGCGGCTTCATCGCGGCCACCGGCATGCTGCCTTTGTTCGTGCCGCCGTTGGTCGCAGGTGTTGCCTGGGCAATCCTTGGGTCGCCCAAAACCGGGCTGCTCAACACCGTGCTTGCCAGCATGGGGATCGGCTTCCGCTTCAACCTCTATTCGCTGTCCGGCATCATTTTCGTCTTCGGCATGTATTACGCGCCCTATGTTTACATGTTCACCGCATCGGCCTTGCGCAACATGGACCCGTCGCTGGAAGAAGCTGCTGAGATTTCCGGCGCCAGCGCCTTCCGCACCATGTTCACCATCACCTTCCCCTTGATCCTGCCGGCGATTGTGTCGGGGATGTTGCTGTCCTTTATTGTCATGCTTGGCATTTACGGCGTGCCGGCAACTCTCGGCGCGCCGGCTAATATCCCGGTGCTGACCACCTATATTTTCCAACTCACCTCGTGGTCGCCACCGCGCTATGGCACCGCGGCATCGGTTGCGATGATCTTGATGGTGGTGACCGGCGCGCTGGTGGTAATCCAGCAGAAAGTGCTGTCCGGCCGCAGCTACGTCACTGTTGCCGGCAAGGCTTTTCGCCCGCGCACCTTGCGCTTGGGGCCATGGCGCTGGTTCACCTTCGCGCTCGCGGTGATTTATTTGTTTGTGGTCGTGCTGCTGCCGACCGCCGCGCTGCTGATCGGCGCGTTCCGCAAGTTTCTCTTTATCCGCAACCTCGAAGCGCTGTTCGATGCCAAGCAATATTCCTGGCTGCATTTTGACCGGCTGTTTTCCAACCCGGCAACCATCGATTCCATCGTCAACACGATGGAAGTCGGTGTGGCCACGGCATTGATCGGCGGCGTGTTGGCCTTCGCGGTCGGCTACACCGTCGCCCGCACCCAGGCGCCGTGGCGCCGCGCGATTGACGTGATCGCGACGGTGCCGGTCGCCATTCCCGGATTGGTCATCGGTGTCGCCTATCTCTGGGCCTGGATCGGCCTGCCCGGCGGGTTTTACGGCACGATCTGGATTCTGGCGCTCGCCTTCGTCGCCCGCTTCCTGCCCGATACGGTGAAAGTGCTGACCAGTTCGCTGATGCAAATCCATCGTGAGCTCGAAGAAGCCGCCTGGCTTTGCGGGCGCGGCACGTTATCGACCATTGCCACCATCACCTTGCCGTTGGCCCGCCCCGGGGTGATTGCCGCGATGACTTTGCTGTTCGTGCTGTCGATCCGCGAACTGGGATCGTCTTTATTCCTCTACTCATCGCAAACCATGGTGATGGCGGTGCATTTGCTCGGCTATTACGAAGGCGGCAATTTCAGCGTCACCGCCGCTTTCAGCCTGGTGCAGATGGTGCTGCTCGCCGTCCTGATCGGCCTGACCAACCTCGCCACGCGAAGCTCCGCGCCGTCCGACGCTGTCGGCAGCGTCGGACGCGCTGGCTAACCCGAAGGAATTCCGCCATGCAGATCACCCGTCGCGCCGCCCTCGCCGGCATCGGCACCTTGGCCCTTGCGCGGCAGGTGCGCGCCTTCGAACCTTACAAGCCATCCGCCGAATTGCTGGCCGCCGCCACCAAGGAAGGCCGCATGGTCTATTACACCGCAAGCTTTACCGAGGTGGAGCAGGAGGTCATCAACGCCTTCAACAAGCGCTTCCCCGGCATCCGCATCCAGATGGTGCGCGCGCCCGGTGGCCAGCTGATCACCCGCATCAAGACCGAGGCCGCCGCCGGCAAATTATCCGCCGATGTCATCGACCATTCCGATCGCGGCCTGATGAAGGAAGTCGAAAACCTGTTCGCTGACTACGCCCCGCCCAATGCCGACGATTATCTGCCGAGCGTGCTGATTTCCCCCAAATTATGGCCGCGCCTGACGCCGGCGTGGTCGATCGCTTACAACACCGAACTGGTGAAGAACCCGCCGAAATCCTGGATAGACCTGACCAAGGCCGGCTACGACAAGGGTGCCATCGCCCAGGTTATCGGCCCGTCCGGCGGCACCACCTGGACGCGGATCATGTTTGAACGCCAGGTGCTGGGCGAAGATTACTGGAAGCGCCAAGCTGCCACCAAGCCGGCTTTGTACCCGTCCGGCGCGCCGCTTGCTGACGCGCTGGTGCGTGGCGAAGTGCAGATCGCGCCGCTGGTTTACAACGCCATCCTGCCCAAGAAGCGCGACGGCGCCCCGATCGAGATTTTCTTCCCGCCCGAAGGCGTGCCGATCGTGCCCTACGCCACCGGCATCCCGAAGACCGCCGCCAATCCGAACGCGGCGAAGCTGTTCCTGGATTGGAGCCTGTCCGATGAAGGCCAAGCCTTCACCATCAAGGATCAGGGCAATCTGACCAGCCTGAAATCGCCGCCTTTCGTCCCCGAAGGCTTCGACCCCAAAATCGCCAAGGTCTGGGTGCCGGATTTCACCCAGTTCGCCGCGCTCCGCGACAAATGGCTTGAGGAATGGAACACTGTCTACGGATATCGCCAGTAGCATGAGCGCCGAACTCGCGATCCGCGACCTGGAAAAGGTCTTTAGTACCGGCAAGCCAGCCGTCGATGGCGTCAGCTTCACCATCGCCAAGGGGGAGATTGTCGTGCTGCTCGGCCCGTCCGGCTGCGGCAAGACCACGACCTTGCGCTGCGTTGCCGGGCTGGAACACCCGACTGCGGGCGAAATCAGCCTCGATGGCGATCTGGTGTCCGCCCCCGCCAAGGGCATCCTGACCCCGCCGCGCGCGCGCAATATCGGCATGGTGTTCCAGTCTTACGCGGTCTGGCCGCATATGACGGTGCGCCAGAACGTGACCTACCCGCTGCGCACCCGCGGCATGACGCGGGCGGCGATGACGGCAGCGGTGGCCGAGGCGCTCGATCTCGTCGATCTTGCCGCCTATGCGGATCGCCCGGTCACGCAACTGTCTGGAGGGCAGATGCAGCGCGTCGCCCTTGCCCGGTCGATGGTCTATGCGCCGCGCCTGTTGTTGTTGGATGAGCCGCTGTCCAACCTTGATGCGCAGCTGCGTCTGCGCCTGCGCGACGATCTGCGCCGGATCATCAAGCGCACCGGGCTGACGGCGCTCTACGTCACCCATGACCAGCAGGAAGCGGTGGTGCTGGGGGATCGCATCGGCGTCATGCAAGATGGCAAATTGCGCCAGATGGCAACGCCTGCCGATCTTTATAACCGCCCCGCCGACCAGTTCGTCGCCGAGTTCACTGGCGCGGCGAGCATGCTGCCCTGCCGCCTGGTCCGCCGCGAAGGGGAATTCGGCAGCGTGGAAATGGCCGACGGCCGCCGCGTCGAAGCCTGGATGCCGGGCGCGCCTGCAATTGGTGCCGCCATGGTCCTCGCCATCCGACCGGAAAATGCCTTGCTCGGTGCGGCTGGCGGGCCGAACTGCTTCACCGCCCGCGTCACCTCGCTGCGCTATCAGGGCACCCAGACGATTTACGAACTCGATGCGTTGGGTGGCCGGATCGAAGCGCTGGAACTCGGCACCGCTGCCCGCCACGCCGAAGGTGCGGAGGTCAGCCTGACCCTGCCGCCCGCGCTCACCTGGGCCTATGCGTCCCTCCCATGACTGATCTTCCCGCGTGACTAAAAAATCACTTGCGCAGGGGGGGGAGGGGTCCTAAACGCACACCCCACGCAGCAACGCACGTGCCTCTGGCCCTCCTGGGTTACGTAACGACGTCAAGCGTTCTGGCAATCGTCTGGTCGCTGGTTCGTTCGACCGTTTCGCAACTTACGCCCGTCGCCTTTTTCAGGCGGGTGTCTTATCTGGGGGAGTGCGCGCGATGACATCAAAAATCGCCCGTTTTCTTGTTGACCATCAGCCGGCGACGCCGTGTCTGGTTTTGGACGTTGACCGCGTGGAAGAAAATTTCCGCCGGATCAGCGCGGGCTTGCCTTTGGCGCGGGTTTACTACGCGGTGAAGGCTAATCCGGCCGCGCCGATCCTCGATCGCCTGGTCGCGCTTGGCAGCAGCTTTGATGCCGCCGGGATCGAAGAAGTCGAATTGTGCCTGGCCGCCGGCGCGCCCGCGTCGCGGATCAGCTTCGGCAACACGATCAAGAAATCTTCGGCCATATCCCGCGCCTTCGCGGCGGGGGTGGATATGTTCGCCTTCGATTCGGCCGAGGAATTAGACAAGCTTGCCGCCTGCGCCCCCGGCGCCCGGGTCTATTGCCGCATCCTGGTGGAAAACGAAGGGGCCGACTGGCCGCTATCGCGCAAGTTCGGCACCACCATTGCCAACGCCCGCAATCTGATGCTGCGCGCCGCCGAACTGGGGCTGGATCCGTACGGCCTGTCATTCCATGTCGGCAGCCAGCAGACCACCACCAGCAGCTATGAAGCCGCCATCGGCAAGGTCGCGTTGCTGTTCACCGATTTGCGCGATGGCGGGATGAATATCCGCATGGTCAATCTCGGCGGCGGGTTCCCGGTGCGCTATCGCGACGAAGTGCCGGAGTTCGGCGCCTTCGCTGACGCCATCATGGGCGCCATGGTGGCCCATTTCGGCAACGCGCTGCCGGAAATGCTGATCGAGCCGGGCCGTTCGGTTGTGGGCGACGCCGGGCTGATCTTGTCGGAAGTCGTGCTGGTTAGCCGCAAGGACCCGGCCGACCCGGTGCGCTGGGTCTATCTTGATGTCGGCCGCTTCGGCGGGCTGGCCGAAACCGAAGGCGAGGCGATCAAATACCGCTTCACTACCGCGCATGATGGCGGCAAAACCGGCCCGGTGGCGATCGCCGGCCCGACCTGCGACGGTGCTGACATCATGTACGAACGCAGCAATTACCGGCTGCCGCTGGCGCTCGCCTGCGGGGATTTGGTGCAGATCGAAGCCACTGGCGCCTACACCACCACCTACGCCAGCCAGAAGTTCAATGGATTCGCCCCGATGGGAGAGCATTATCTTTGATTTGTGTGGACATTGGTAACACGTTGGGATAGTGTCTGGCTATGAACCAGATGCTACCCCTCGCCGAGGTTAATATTCATTTGCGCGCCCGCGCCCAGGATCGGACGCTGATTGACCAGGCCGCCGATCTGGTCGGCGCCAATCGTTCGCAATTCATGCTGGCATCCGCACTTCACGCCGCTAAAAACGTGCTGCTCGACCAGACCACCTTGCACGCCGATGCCGCAAGCTTCCAGCGCATCATGGATTGGATGGATTCCGAACCGACGGACGCCGAAGCCGCCGGCATGCAGCGCCTGCGCGCCGCCAAGCTGCCGTGGCAAGGTGATTAACCACGGCGCGGTTTCGGCCCCGGTTCTGCTGACCCCGAGCCACGACGCATCCAGCTTCGATTGCGGTGAATCAGTCCTTGATGACTGGCTGCGCAAACGCGCGCTCGATAATATGCAATCGGGCGCCAGCCGCAGCTACGTCGTGTGCTCCGCCGACAGCCCCCGTATTATCGGCTATTTCGCCCTTAGCATGGGGCAAATCCTCGCCCACGAAGCCACCGGCGCGATGCGCCGCAACATGCCGCGCACCATTCCGGCGGTGATCCTCGGGCGGTTCGCGATCGATCGTACCTCGCAGGGCACGGGCCTCGGCCGCGCTATGCTTCGCGATGTCGTCCGCCGGTCCCTGATTGCGGCGGAACAAATCTCGGCCCGGTTGATCATCGTCCACGCAATCTCGCCGGCCGCCGAGAAATTCTACCTCCATCACGGCTTCACCTGCCTGCCGGGCGACGCCCCGACCCTCGCGCTCGACCTGAACAAGCTTTGACCTGAAACCGCGGCTGCAATAGAAACAGCCCAGGAAACCCCAACCAGGAAACAATCATGCGCGAAGCCGTCATCGTCTCCACCGCCCGTACCGCCATTGGCAAAGCCTATCGCGGCGGCTTCAATGATACCCAGGCGCAATCGCTCGGTGGCCACGTCATCGCCGCCGCCGTCCAACGCGCCGGCATCGACCCGGCCGAAGTTGACGACGTTGTGATGGGCGCGGCCCTGCAACAAGGCTCCACCGGGTTTAACTTCGCCCGCCAATGCGCCCTCGTCGGTGGCCTGCCGGAAACCGTTGCGGGCATGTCAATGGACCGCCAATGCGCGTCCGGCCTGATGGGCATCGCCACCGCCGCCAAACAAATTATGCATGACGGCATGACCATCGCGATCGGCGGCGGCCTCGAATCGATCTCCCTCGTGCAAAACGAAAAAGCCAATCATTTCCGCCGCCAAGACCCGGCGCTGTTCGCCACCCACCCGGCGCTCTACATGGCCATGCTGGAAACCGCCGAAATCGTCGCCGCCAAATACGGCGTGTCCCGTGAAGCCCAAGACGAATACGCCCTGCAATCCCAGCAGCGCGTCGCCCAAGCCCAGGCCGAAGGCCGCTTCACCGCCGAAATCGTGCCGATGACCACCAACATGAAAGTCTTCGACAAAGCCACCAACACCGCGTCCGACCGCCAAATCACCGTCGCCCAGGATGAAGGCAACCGGCCGCAAACCGTGCTCGCCGACCTGCAAAAGCTGCAACCCGTCTTCAAAGACGGCCAACGCATCCCCGTCGGCAAGTTCATCACCGCCGGCAATGCGTCCCAACTGTCTGACGGCGCATCCGTCGCCGTCCTGATGGAAGCCAAAGAAGCCGAACGCCGCGGCCTCAACCCGCTCGGCGCCTACCGCGGCATGGCCGTCGCCGGCTGCGACCCGAGCGAAATGGGCATCGGACCCGTCTTCGCCGTGCCCAAACTCCTCGCCCAACACGGCCTTACCATCGATGATATCGGCATCTGGGAACTCAACGAAGCCTTCGCCAGCCAAGTCATCTACTGCCGCGATCGCCTCGGCATCCCGAACGACCGCCTCAACGTCTCCGGCGGCGCCATCTCCATCGGACACCCCTACGGAATGTCCGGCGCCCGCATGACCGGACACGTGCTGATCGAAGGCAAACGCCGTGGCGCCAAATACGGCATCGTCACCATGTGCGTCGGCGGCGGCATGGGCGCCGCCGGGCTGTTCGAGATCTTCTGATTGCGGTGGCGGGACGGAACGTAAGGAAGGCCAAGGGGCGCTGCCCCCTGTTTTATTGCGACTTCGCTTTCTTGGGATAGGGGTCCGGGGTCCCACCCCGGTGGGGGTCGAGGGGGCAAAGCCCCTCGCCTTGCTTTCTGTCCCGTCCGCCATGCGATCAGCGGACCTCCGATCTGCGCCCGGCGGGCATCATGGGGCCTCGTGCGGGGGGGGGTTTCGGGTTACGCAGGTGGAGAATTTTGTCCGAGAAGGCGTAAAAATCCGTGAGAAAGAGCCTCGAATCGCTACTTCCCAGCATTGACAGTGTGGAGGCCGGCTTGGAGTCGGTTGGGTATATTCCTTCCCGGCAGATTTCGACCGCGTTGTTTTTGGCGGTTCGTTTGCAGAAGCCGATTTTGGTTGAGGGTCCGGCCGGGGTTGGCAAGACCGAGTTAGCCAAGGCGACGGCGGAGCATTTGGGTCTGCCGTTGATCCGGATGCAGTGTTACGACGGCTTGGACGAGAGCAAGGCGTTGTATGAATGGAAGTATGGCAAGCAGCTTTTGTACACCCAGATTTTGAAGGACAAGATGGGTGAGGAGTTGCGGGCGTATGATGGGATGGACGGCGCGCTCGACAAGTTGAATGAGTTTGATGATTTGTTCTTTTCGGAGCGCTTTTTGGAGCCGCGTCCGTTGTTGCGGTCATTGCGGGAGCCTGGCGGCGCGGTTTTGTTGATCGACGAAGTTGATAAGGCGGATGAGGAGTTTGAGGCATTTTTGCTTGAGATTCTGTCGGATTATCAGGTGACGATTCCGGAATTGGGCACGGTTGTGGCGATGGTGCCGCCGATTGTGTTGTTGACGTCGAACGCGACGCGCGATTTGGGCGATGCGATGAAGCGTCGGTGTTTGCATCTGCATATTGGCTATCCGGATGCCAAGCTGGAAGAAAAGATCGTTCAGACCCGGCTGCCGCATGTCGAGGAACATTTGCGTAAGGAGTTGGTGTCATTCGTGCAGCAACTGCGCTCGATGGATTTGCGCAAGCTGCCGTCGGTGAGTGAGACGTTGGATTGGGCGCGGGCGTTGATACTGCTCCATGCCAGCCATCTGGAGGTTGATCTGGTGCGCGACACGTTGAATGTGCTGTTGAAGTTTGAGCAGGACATGGATGCCGGCAACAAGCACGTGCTGGAATTCATCGAAAAGGCCAAGACCATCGCGGCGTACTAGATCATGAACGACGTTATCCTTCGTTTGCTGCGCGCGGCCCGTGGGGGCGGCGTGCGCATTTCGACCGCCGAGATGCTGGACGCTTTCGAAGCGGTTGAGGCGGTAGGCTACGATGATCGGCAGGTCTTGCGGGATTCGCTGACCTTGACGCTCGCCAAGACGATCGAGGAGCGGGCGTCGTTCGAAGCTGTGTTTGACATGTATTTCCGGCGCGAGGCGTTGGCCGGTGCCGCGGCCCCAACGGCTGCGGAATCGCAACAAAATGCCGCCGATATGGAGGGCATTGAAAGCAAGCTCGCCCAGCGCCTGATGCAGGACGACCAGGCGGGCGTGGCGGCGATGATGGAAGCGGCCGGCGAAGCGGTGGGTGCGTCCAACATTCGCCTGTTCACCCAGACTAATTTGTTCGCCCGGCGCATGCTGGACCGGATGGGCCTGCCGGAGTTGGAACGCGAGATCACCGCGTTGCGCGAACTGGGGCGGGAGGAAGTGGCTGCCCGTCTGGAAGCGTCGCGCAAGGCGCTGGGCGATCAGGCGCGGGCCTTCATGGAACGCCAGCTGACGTTGTTTGCGGCCGGTGCGACCAAGGAATTGCGCGAAAACGTGCTGCGCAACGTGAAATTGTCGCAGTTGGATCGGCGCGATTATCAGCGCATGCGCGGCCTGGTGCGTGACATGGCGCTGCGCATTGCGTCCCGTTACGCGCGGCCGAAAAAGGTCGATATTCGCGGCCATTTGGATATCCGCCGCACTTTGCGCCGCAACATGGCGCATGAGGCGATTCCGTTTCGCACCGTGTGGAAGCGCAAGAAGCTCGATAAGCCGAAAATTGTTGCGATTTGCGACGTTTCGGGTTCGGTTGCTCAGGTTGCGCGGTTTCTGCTGATGTTCCTGTACGCGCTGACCGACACGCTCGCGGGGATCAAGTCTTACGCGTTTTCATCGAAGTTGATTGAGGTTAGCCACATCCTTGAAGGTGAGGACATTGATGAGGCGATTACCAAGATCCTCAACGATGTTGGCTTCGGTTCGACCAATTACGGCCGCGCGCTGGAGATTTTCAGCGACACCGCGCTGCGCCATGTGGATCGCCATACGACGGTGATTATTCTTGGGGACGGCCGGGGCAACCGCAATCCGCCGCGCACCGATCTGATGAAGAATTTGTTCGACCGGGCAGCGCGGGTGATTTGGCTTAACCCGGAACCCAATCCGCTATGGGGGACTGGCGACAGCGATATTTATAAATACATGCCGTATTGCCATTTGGTGACCAGCTGCAACACGGTGGCGTCGCTGGAGCGGGTGGTGGACGATATTTTGCGGTCTGCTCAGTAGGGCGTGGCTTCTGCTTGGGGCTGGGAAGTTCGGACTGGGGGCTTGCCGACCTTGCCTGCCGATAATTGCTGGGTTTTGCGCTAACTGTCGGGTTCGAATTGGGACGCCTCGCTCATTGCAGAAGTGTGGCGACTGATAATCTTCATAAGTATGATATAGTATGCGCGTGACTTTCGCCGGAGATCACCCATGGCCCAGATTGAACGCATGACCGTCACGCTGCCATCGGACATGGCTGCCGTCGTCAAAGGAGCAGTCGAGGGTGGTGATTACGCGTCCAGCAGCGAGGTCGTGCGTGAGGCGCTGCGCGATTGGAAGATGAAGCGCGCAATTCAAAGTCAGGCGCTTGCGTCTCTCAAGGCTGACATCGACCGCGGTCTGACCGACCTGGCTGAAGGCCGGGTGCAGGATTTTGACAAAGGTCGGATCGTTGAACGCGGGAGGAAGCTATTAGCCGGCCGCTCCCGCTCCGCTTAACCGAAGCGGCCGAAGCCGACCTGGCGGACATCTGGGCTACGCTCGCAACCGAAGCTTCAGAGGCAATCGCAACAGGCTTCGTCGGCCAGATTGAGGAGAGGTTTGAGCCTCTCCGGCACTTCCCGCTGTCCGGTCCTGCGCGTGACCAACTTGCGCCGGGGCTCCGTGTGACGTTCCATCATCCCTACGCTATATACTATCTGCCGCAACCCGAAATGATTGTGATCGTCCGCATCATCCACGGAGCGCGCGATATTGCCGCACTCACCGAACGTGGGGCGTTCATATGACCGAGCTGCTCCCGATCCTGATGCGCAAGCCCGGCCTCGCCATTCAGTGCAATAGTTAATTTATTTGTCTTGCAAATAGCGTTGTATTGTGTTAGATTTATTTTCATGAATGACGTCATTGCATCCCCCAATCCGATCGAAAGGCTGGCCGACGCGTTGACGCGCGTGCTGTTGGCGTTTCGGCAGGGCGTGGCCAATAAAGTTGCGCATTTGCATCCTTACACGATGATTCTGATGGCGCTGTGGGGGCGGGTTGGGCG
>JANXRN010000283.1 GCA_025352995.1 Acetobacteraceae bacterium | reverse complement strand
GCTGATTGGGCTGCGCACGCCGGCAGGATTGGTAGTGCGGACCACCAGCGGGGCATCGGGCTTCATCCTCGATGCCTGGATGCAATATCTCGCCGAAACCGCGACGATCGCCCTGCCGCCGTGCGCCCGCGATGGCTGCGTACTGCACAATTCACCGGAAATCCGGCTGCTGGATACGGAGGCAACGCACGCGGCCTGCGCGGCAGCGCTGCTGGTGTCACCGGCGCCGATCCGGTTGAATTGTCCCGCGCCGGTGCCGTGGATTGACCGCTTCAGCGTCTGGCGCGACGGCGCGCATGCGGTGTGGTTCGGCAGCGATCCGCCACGCGTGCTGTCCGACCGCGCCTATCGCGGCGATCGGCCCTGGGTGCCACCAATCCCGACCAGCGGGCGGGTGGCGCCGGGACCGAATTTGCCGGTAGCGGCAGTTGATGATGGTTAACGGCGGGCAAATCCGGTCGCGATGTCCCGCCAATTGGCCGCCCCGCCCTTGCCGCGCAACGCTTGCAGCTCCGCACGCGACGGAAAGCCGCGATAGGGCAGCGTCGGAGCCTGCGTCCCGACGGCATCGAGATTGTCCAGCACGCCGGGCAGCAGATCGAGCGCCGCGATATGGCAATGGGCGGCAAGCCCGATGCTGCTGAGGCCGGGCGGCGGGACCAGTTCCCGCTGGGCCAAGATCGTGCCCGCATCGATTTTCACCGCCAGCCGATGGATGGTAACCCCGAACGGGCCGTCATCGGCAATCGCGTGCAAGGTCGGCACCGGGCCGCGATGATGTGGCAGCAGTGATGGGTGGATGTTGATGCCGCCGAGCGGCACCGAAGCCAGAGTTTCGGCACGGAAAATCTGATCGAAATGGAATGACAGGATGAGGTCGATCTGCTGCGCCCGCAATGTTTCATGCAGCGACGGCGCGTTGACGTCCTGGATTTTCACCACCGGGATGGCGTGGCGCCGCGCCATGCTACCGGGCAAAACCGGACCGCGACCGAGCGCGCTGGCAATCGGCGGGAGGGAAAAATTGGCGGCAAGATAGGGCAGGAAGCCGATCCCGGAGCGCCGCACATGGCGCCAGGTTTGCCCAACCATGCCGCCCATCGCCGGACGGTACGGGTCTGACAGGCAGACCAAGCCGATCCGTCCGGCCTCGGTAGCGATGAAGCGGCTGACCGCGTCAGACGCCGCCAAAGCCTCCAAGGTAAAAACCGCGATGCGCATTCGGGGGGCCTGCTGGTTGGTGTCTGAGCGTGACGGGTTTATGACAAACTGGACATATCGAAACGGGCTATGAGAACAAGGTTTCAGGCATGGATGAGGCTAAGATTGTACACCGCGTGCATCAATCCTGGCTCGCGGCGAGCGAGCGGCGCTTGATGCTGGCAGTCGCCGCGCGGCTGCCCGGTTGGGCGACGCCGGACCATATGACGTGCTTCGGGTTGGCCGGCGCATTCATCTGCGGGCTGGGCTTTGTGGCCAGCCGCTGGTGGACCCCGGCGCTGCTGCTAGCGGTGCTGGGGCTGGTGATGTCGTGGCTGGGGGATTCGCTTGACGGCAATCTAGCGCGATTGCGCAAGATTGAGCGGCCGCAATATGGTTTTTTCGTTGATCACAACGTCGATATCATGGCGCAAGTGTGCATTTTCTTCGGGCTGGGCCTGTCGCCCTATATGCGACTCGACACCGCTTGCCTGTGCCTGCTGAGCTACTGGCTCGCCTCGCTTTACACCTTCATTCGGGCGGTGACGATCGGGGTGTTCCAGATCAGCTATTTCGGCGTCGGGCCGACGGAAATCCGCATAGCGCTGGCCGCCTATACGGTTCTGGCGCTGGTGGTGGGCAATTGGAAGCTGGATTTCGGGCTGGGGCCGCTGGCGCCGATCGATATTTTCAGCGTGCCGCTGTTTGTGGGGGTGCTGGGGCTTTACCTCAAAATGGTATGGGCGGAGAGCCGGCGGTTGGCGGCCGTGGAGGGGCTTTAGGATTTTCCTGGCTGACGGCTAAGGCGATGCGCTAACCTTCTATCGGAGTGTGATGTGGCAAATCAGGTAAAACCATCCGACGCCTTGGCTGCCAACCGTGCCGCGATCCGGCAGGTTGTGGCGCGCCATCATGCGCGCAACGCGCGCGTATTTGGGTCCGTTCTGCGCGGCGAAGATACCGGCGGCAGCGATTTGGACATCCTGGTCGAACCGACCCAGGACACCACCTTGATGGACCTTGCCGCGATTCAGCTCGACTTGCAGGCGCTGCTGGGGGTTACGGTTGACGTACTGACGCCCAAGGCGTTGCCGGTCCGCTTCCGCGATGCGGTCATTGCTGAGGCGATGCCTGTTTGACCAAGGCGCTGCGGGCCCAGGACTATCTCGGTCACATGCTCCATGCAATTTCGCGCATCGCCCGCTATACCGAAGGCCTGGACGAGGCTTTGTTCCTGGCCAATGACCTGGTGCAGGACGCCGTCATCCGCAATATCGAAATCATCGGCGAGGCGTCACGCAACATCCTGCGTGTCGATCCGAACTTTGCCCGAGCACATAGCGAGATCCCGTGGCAGGTCATCTACACGATGCGCAACCGCATCGCGCATGGCTACGATACGGTTGATTGGGAAATCGTCTGGCAAACTGTCCAACGCGACCTGCCTCGTCTGCGGCCATTGCTGCTGGCAGCCCAGGAATCGGAACGCGCGTGAAGGAGCGCTCAGGCTCCCAACCGCTCCAAAATTTTCGCATGCTCCACCACCACCAAATGCCGCCGCACTTTCTGGGTTGCGGTCATCAGCCCGTTATCAATGGTGAAGGGCGCAACGACCGCGTGGCGGCGGATGCGTTCGGTGACTGATAAGCGCTTGTTGACCATGTTCACGGCGGACGCGACGGCGATATCGTCATAGCCTTCAGCGGCGACCACCAAAGCGGTCAGCCCCGGCTTGCCATCGCCGAGCACCACGGCCTGCGCGATCGGGTCTTCGGCGATCAGCATGCCTTCGATGCGCGCGGGGGAGATATTGTCGCCGCCGGACAGGACGATCATGTCCTTCTTGCGATCGGTGATGCGCAAATTGCCGGCGTCATCCAGTTCGCCGATGTCGCCGGTATGGAGCCAGCCGCCGCGGATGGCGTTGGCGGTGTCGTCCGGGCGGCCCCAATAGCCGTCCATCACCAGATCGCCGCGCACCAGGATTTCGCCGTCATTGGCGATGCGCAGATCGACGCCGGCCAAAGGCGGCCCGACCGTGTCGATGCGGACGCGGGTCGGGATGTTGGCGGAAATCACCGGGCCTGCCTCGGTCTGGCCGTAACCTTGGATCACCAGCATGCCGAGGCCCTGGTAGAAACGGCCGATTTCGGGTTCGAGCCGCGCACCGCCGGAAATGGTGACGCGCAGGCGGCCGCCGAACCGGGCGCGCAGCTTGCGCCGCACCAGCCGTTCGAGCAGCGGTTCCAGCACATGCTCGACCAGGGACCGTGGTTTGCGCTCGGCTTTCTTCACCCCGGCGGTGAGTGCGGTGTTGAACAGCCAGCGCTTATAGGCTTTTTCACGGCCGATCTGTTGCAGCACCCGGGCGCGGATCACTTCCAGCACCCGCGGCACCATGGTCATAATGGTTGGGCGGACGGTCAGCATGTCGGCGGCGAGCGTTTCGACCCCGCGGGCATAGACGATTTCCGCACCCAGGCTCAGCATAAAAAACTGCCCGGCCGTGTGTTCATAGGCATGCGACAGCGGCAGGAAGGACAGGTACGTTTCATCCTGCAAGCCGATCATTTGCAGCAACAGAAACGCGCCGGCGCAGTTGGACAAGATCGCCTTGTGCGGCAGCATCACCCCGCGCGGGGCGCCCCCAGTGCCGGACGTATAGATCAGGCATGCGAGACCGCCGGGGGGAATGAGATCAGCCTCGGCCGCGATATCGTCAAACCCTGCCGGATCATCAGCGAGGCGCGCGAACGACGCGGTCACCACCCCGCCTTCGGTAAAATCATCGAGGCTTATCAGTAAATCGAGTTTGCCGGCGGGGATCACTTTGCGGGCGAGATCGGCGGTTGACACCACCGCCACGCGGGCACCGCTATCT
>JANXRN010000244.1 GCA_025352995.1 Acetobacteraceae bacterium | reverse complement strand
CATCACCCCGCCCAATTCCCCGATCCGCTTCGACGCGCGCTTTCTGGTCGTGGACGAAGCCCATATCGGCGGCACCCTGGAAGGCTCCGGCGAGCTCGAAAATCTGCGCTGGATCGGGGTGGAGGAAGTGCTGGCGACCGACATCCCGTACCCCACCCGCGGCGTGCTGATCTTGTTGCGCAAATGGCTGGCAAAATCGGTCGAGGAACGTGCGGCCGATATTCTGGTGCCGACTTATCGGATCAAGGGGTGGGATCCGGAGTAGTAGGAAGGTCTTCTTTTTGTGAACAAAAAGAAGCAAAAAAACTTTATCTATTGTTGCCGTTGGCTCGGATCCCTCCGCAGACCCAAGCCAACGGCAACGAAGTGAGAAAAAGTTTTTTTGGTTCTTTTTGTTCACAAAAAGAACAATCTGCCTTTCGAGTGTCTAAATAAAGCCGAATCAGGCTGCGACCAACTAAGGAAACGCCACCATGGCCACCGCGATATCGCCGCTTGCCGTCCCGCTTCCCGCGCTACCGCCGATGGCGGGCGTCCGCCTTGGCGCGGCCGCCGCTGGCATCCGCTACAAGGGCCGCAATGATGTGGTGATGATGGAACTGGCAGCGACGACGACGGTGGCTGGCGTGTTCACGTCGAACAAATGCCCTGGCGCGCCAATCGACTGGTGCCGCGGCGCACTATCCGGCGGCCGCGCCCGCGCCGTGGTGATCAATGCCGGCAATGCCAACGTGTTTACCGGCAAGGCAGGCGCCGAAACCACCAAGGCGACCGCAGCGGCCGCGGCCAAGCTGGTTGGCTGCAAGCCCAAGCAGGTGTTTCTGGCCTCGACCGGGGTGATTGGGGAGGTGCTTCCCACCGAAAAGCTCACTGCCGCGCTGCCGGCTCTGCACGCCGCGCTGACCGAAAATGGCTGGGAAGCCGCCGCGCGCGGCATCATGACCACTGACACGTTCCCCAAAGCGTCCACGGTGACCGCGAAAATCGGCGACGCCGACGTGCGCATCACCGGTATTGCCAAGGGCAGCGGCATGATCGCGCCCGACATGGCGACGATGCTGTGCTTCATCTTCACCGATGCCGCCATTCCCGCGCCGTTGTTGCAGGCGGCTTTGTCGAAGGGCGTTGGCAGCACTTTCAACTGCACGACGGTCGATAGCGATACGTCTACGTCTGACACTGTGATGCTGTTCGCCACCGGTGCGGCCAAGCACAAGAAAGTCGCTGACGCGGCGATGCTGAAGGGCTTCACCAAGGCGCTGCACGCGGTGCTGCTCGACCTTGCCTTGCAGGTCACCCGTGATGGCGAAGGCGCGCAGAAGCTGATCAAGATCGATGTCACCGGGGCCGCGACCAATAAGTCCGCCAAACGCATCGGCATGGCCGTGGCCAATTCGCCCCTGGTCAAGACCGCGATCGCCGGGGAAGACGCCAATTGGGGCCGCATCGTCATGGCGGTCGGCAAGGCCGGCGAACCGGCGGATCGCGACACACTTTCCATCGGCGTCGGCGGCGTGTGGATGGCGCGTGATGGCGCGGTGGTGGCGGGCTATGACGAAACCCCGGTGGTGGCCCACATGAAGGGGTTGGAGGTCGATATCACCATCGATATCGGCCTTGGCAAAGGTAAAGCCACGGTTTGGACCTGTGATCTGACCCACGGCTATATCGACATCAACGGCAGCTACCGGAGCTGATCCGATGCACCGCCGCGCCCTGATCAGCGGCGCGGTGGGGCTAGCCTTGCCCGCAATTGCCGAGGCCCGTTTGCCGCGCGATATCATGCGCGCACCGCGTTTGCGCGCCATTCCATTGCCAGCTTTCCCCGGCGCCAATGCGATCTGGGGCGCCACCGGCAGCGATTCGCGCGGCGGGATATGGGCCGGGATTTCGTCCCTCGGCGGTGGCAACTCGGCCCATCTGGTCGAATTCGACCCGACCATTTCCCGCGTTTTCGATCGTGGCGACGTGTTGAGCGCGCTCGCCAAGCTCGGCCCGCGCCCTGGGGAGGAAAGCCAGAACAAGCTCCACAGCAAAATGGTGCAGGCCGGCGATGGCTGGCTCTATTTCGCGTCGACCGATGAGGTTGAGGAGAGCAGCACGCGCCCGCCGCGCTGGGGCTCCCATCTTTGGCGCCTGCGCCCTGGCGTCGGGCGGTGGGAGCATGTGCTGGAGGTGCCGGAAGGGCTGATCGCGCTGGCCGGCAACGGGCGGTGGGTTTACGCGCTCGGGCTTTGGGATCACGTGCTTTATTGCCACGATACGCTGACCCGTTTGACCACACGGACGGTCGTCGGGTCGGTGGCCGGCCACATGTCGCGCAATTTCATCGTCGATGGCGCCGGCCATGCCTATGTCCCACGAGTGACCTTGGGGCGCGATCGGCTGATGGCCAGTCTGGTCGAATATTCGACTGCGTTGGACATTATCGGTGAGACCCCGCTTGAGCATTATGCCGACACCGCCAACCCAGCAGCCGCGCAGGGCATCACCGGGTTTGTCGGTTTGGCCGATGGCTCGCAGGTGATCGCAACCTCGGTGGGCCATCTTTACCGCGTTACACCGCGGGCTTACGGCGCGGCGTCGGTGTTGCCGCTTGGCTGGTTCCATCCGGAAGGCGCCGCTTTCGTGCCATCGTTGTTCACCTGGGACGGCGTCCGCCACATTGTCGGCCTGGCGCGCGACGCGGCGATGGCGTGGCAATGGGTGGTGTACGACCTGACCTCGCGGCGCGGCACCGCCCAGCCGTTCAAGCATGGCGAAACCGAAAAGCCGCTTCTGCTCTATGGCAGCATGACCAGCGACCAGCAGGGCCGATTTTACCTCGGTGGCCGGCGGCGGCAGGGCGATCAGCGCTTCCCGGTGCTGCTGCAACTTGATACGCTGTAGCGATCACATGACCGATCATTTCCCCCCATCCCAGTTCGAACCGTTGCGCACCGACCGGCTGACCTTGCGGCCGTACGTGGCGGAGGATGCGGCCAACTTGCACCGGCTGCTTAATGATTTTGAAATCAGCCGCAACCTTGCTGCGGTGCCGTTTCCCTATGAGCGTGGCCTTGCCGATGACTGGATTGCCAATGCCGGCGCCCAGCTGCGTGATGGCGCGGCATATCATCTGGCGATCACCGGGCAGGAGGGCGAGGACGAAATCCTAGTCGGTGGCATTGGGCTAAGGCTCGAAAGCCGGGTTGGCAAATTGGGCTACTGGGTGGCGCCACGCTATTGGGGCCATGGCGTCGCCAGCGAAGCGGCCTCGCGGCTGGCGCGCTGGGCGTTGGCCAATCTCGATCTCGACCGGATTAACGCTAACGTTGCGACCGACAATCCCGGCTCGATGGCGGTTCTGCGCCGCGTCGGTTTCCGCCATGTCGGCGAAGCGGTGGAGCATTTCCTGGCCCGCAATGGCGAGCAGAAAGTTTTGCGGTTCGAAGCGACACGCGCCGATTTGTTCGGCGCACCGGAAGGCGATGCCCAGGCGGACGGCACCAAGCCGCTGCTGCTGGTCGCGGCCTGCGCACTGGTCAACAGCGACCGACAGGTTCTGCTGGCACGTCGGCCGGAAGGCAAGAAAATGGCTGGCCTTTGGGAGTTTCCCGGCGGCAAGCTCAATCCAGGCGAAACCCCCGAAGCGGCCCTGATCCGCGAATTGAAAGAAGAAATCGGCATCGATGTGGCGAAAAGCTGCCTTGCCGCGTTTGCCTTTGCGTCACACGCCTATGATAATTTCCACCTACTGATGCCGCTGTTTTTGTGCCGGCGCTGGCGCGGCGTGCCGCGGCCGCTGGAGGGGCAGACCTTGGCATGGGTGGCGGTCGATCGGCTCGGCGAGTATGCCATGCCGGAGGCTGATCGGCCGTTGGTGCCGCTGCTGCGGGATTTTTTGTGACGCTGGATGATAATTTTAAGGAAGGTCTTCTTTTTTGAAAAAAAGAAGCAAAAAACTTTTCCCACTTTGGTTCCGAACGCTCCAGGCGTCCGGGGGACGCACGCCAACGGCTAGGAATTGACAAAGTTTTTTTGCTTCTTTTTGTTCACAAAAAGAAGAGTCTTCTGCTCCTCGTTTCCCTTCCACCACGCTTCAAAGGCCATGCCATGTCTGACGAAAACCCCACCGCCTGCCTGCTGGTGATCGGCAATGAAGTGCTTTCGGGCCGCACCCAGGACGCCAATATCAAATTCCTCGCCATCGGCCTTGGCGACATCGGCATCCCATTGCGCGAAGTCCGGGTGATCCCCGATGTGCGCGACACCATCATCGCCGTGGTCAATGAGGTGCGGGCCAAGTTTGACCATGTCTTCACCACTGGCGGCATTGGTCCGACCCATGATGACATCACCAGCGAATGCATTGCGGCGGCCTTCGGCGTGCCGTGGGAACCACATGCCGAAGCGTGGGCGCGCATGGAAGCCAGCTACAAACCAGGCGAGTTCAACGCCGCCCGCCAGCGCATGGGCACGATGCCGCGCGGCGCCACGCTGATCAACAACGCGGTTTCCATCGCGCCCGGCTTCACCATGGGCAATGTTCACGTGATGGCCGGCGTGCCGCGCATCATGCAGGCGATGTTCACCGTGCTGGCGCCGACCTTGAAAGGCGGCAAGCCGATCATCAGCCGCGCGGTCTATGCCCAGCGCCTCGCCGAAGGTGCGATTGCTGCCGGATTGAGCGCCATTCAGGATCGCTATCCCGCGCTCGACCTCGGCAGCTACCCGTATTACCGCCCGTCCGGAAACGGCGTTGCCATCGTCGCCAAGGGCACTGACCCTGACGCCGCCGAAACCGCCATTGCCGAGGTTACCGCGCTGATGATCAGCGTCGGCGCCACCCCGATCCAAGGCGAACCCGAACCCGCCTGATTTAAGGATTTTCCGATGCCGTTACCGCAGCCCGCCGACCGCGAGTTGATGCATACCCGCGACATAAAACTGCAAGGCTTCCGCCGCGCCGATGGGCTGATGGATGTCGAAGCGCATCTGACCGACACCAAGGCGTTCGCCTTCAGCAACCCCGATCGCGGCGCGCTGCCGCCGGGGACACCGCTGCATGAAATGTGGGTGCGGATGACGATCAATGACCGGATGGAAATCACCGCGTGTGAAGCGGTAACCGATCACGGCCCGTACAGCAACTGCATGGGTGGGGCTGCAAGCTTTGCCAAGCTGGTGGGGTTGCGCATTCGCCCGGGCTTCCTGAAGGCGGCCAATGAACGGGTCGGCGGCGTGCTCGGTTGCACCCATATTCGCGAAATGCTGCAACAAATCGGCACCGTGGCGCTGCAAACCATCTGGCCGGTCAAATCCCGCAGTGACGCCGAAAGCCTCGAAGCTGCCAAGGCCCGCGGTGAACACCCGGTCAGCAAGACCGATGGCACGGAAGGGATGATCGATTCCTGCTTTGCCTACGCCGCTGACGGCGAAAATGTCCGCAAGCGCTGGCCGCATCGTTACACTGGCAATCAGGC
The DNA here is from genome assembly GCA_025352995.1 of Acetobacteraceae bacterium. Taxonomy (GTDB): domain Bacteria; phylum Pseudomonadota; class Alphaproteobacteria; order Acetobacterales; family Acetobacteraceae; genus CAITOL01. Next base: position 3,097 of record JANXRN010000244.1, on the reverse strand, counting down.
GGCGGCCGACACCTCCGCGACCGCCTGATCGCGCATCCGCCGCCAGCGCGCCGGCTTGCTTGCCGCCGGCGCCCCGATGCCGGCGCGGGCAACATTGCGGAAATAGGTCACCACATGCACCCGGATGGCGCTGGTGCGCCCGCCAGGATGGTTTTCGCGTTCGATCCGCTGCACCAGGTCACTGAGGGTGATGGTTTCGCGCAGGCAAATTTCCTGCAACGCGTCCCAGAGTTCCGGTTCGAGCCGCATGCTGGTACGCCCGCTCTGGGCGATCACGTTGCGGTTGATCAGTCGGCTGGCAGACATGTCGATGCTCCACGATAATGGCTAGCCGGGATCATCGCCCGCAATCATCAACAAAGGATTGAGAAGCGACGTCGCAAACAGAGATAGATGCCGGCCCGCGTCGCCTCAAATGAAACCTCTGTTAGCCACGCAAAGTTGATCGGCTTGACCATGGCCGGGCGCGCGGCCACGCTTGGCCAGGCAAAATTTCCGGGGAACGCACCAATGACAATGCTCAACGATACCCATGACCCGAAACGGCGCAGTTGGGTGGCGGCCGCCAACAGCGCGGACTGCGATTTCCCGATTCAGAACCTGCCCTTCGGCGTGTTCGTGCGGGCTGGCAGCGCAGGGCAAGGCGGGGTGGCGATTGGCGATCAGATTGTCGATCTGTCTGCCGCGATGGCGCTGTTCAGCGGCAACGCGCTGCTGGCCGCAACGGCAGCCGCCGGCCCGACGCTCAACAAGCTAATGGCGCTCGGCAATGCGCCAGCGAGCGCCTTGCGTGCCCGCCTGTCGGACCTGCTGCGCGAGGGCGGGCCGGACGATTTGCGCCGCATTGCCGATCGCGCCCTGGTTCCGATGGCCGATGTCACCATGGTCTTGCCCGCCCACACCGGCGCCTTCACCGATTTTCTGACGTCGAGCTACCACACCGAACGCGGCGGCCGGGTCAGCCGCCCGGACAGCCCTTTGCCGCCCTGCTTCAAATATCTGCCGGTGGCTTATAACAGCCGCGCCAGTTCACTCCGTGCGAGCGGCGCCAACATCGTCCGCCCCAACGGACAATGGAAGCACCCGGACGGCCAAGTGCGCTTCGGCCCGAGTGAGGCGCTGGATTTCGAGCTTGAAGTCGGGCTGTTCATCGGCCCCGGCAATGATGTCGGCGCGCCTGTCCCGATGTCGCAAGTCCAGGACCGCATGTTCGGCTACTGCCTGCTGAATGACTGGTCGGCCCGCGACATCCAGGCCTGGGAAAGTGCGCTTGGCCCCTTCCTCAGCAAAAGCCTGTCCACCAGCATTTCGCCCTGGGTGATCACTGGTGAAGCGCTCGCCCCGTTCCGCGCCCCGGCCTTTCCGCGTGCACCTGACGACCCGCAACCGCTGCCCTATCTGGCGGACGCCGGAGACCAGGCGTCCGGCCATTTCGACATCGTGCTGGAAGCCTTCATCCGCACGCCGAACATGCGCGCCGCCGGCCAGCCCGCATCGCGCGTGACGCTGACCAACTTTCAGCATAATTACTGGACCTTCGCCCAGATGGCGACGCATCACATGAGCAATGGCTGCAACCTCGAACCCGGCGACCTGCTGGGCAGCGGCACCGCGTCCGGCCCGACCGATGACAGCCGGGCTTGCCTGTCGGAAGCGACCGAGCGCGGCAAAATGCCGCTGGTGCTGAATAATGGCGAAACTCGTGGCTGGCTGCGCGATGGCGACGAGGTGATTTTCACCGGGCGGGCGAGCAGGGCTGGGTTTGTGTCGATTGGGTTTGGGGTGTGTGCGGGGATGGTGGAGGCGGCAGTGGCGTGGCCACAGTAAGAAAGCACTCCTTTTTTTGAAAAAAAAGGAGCAAAAAAACTTTCTATCCATGGCGCATTGCTGCTTGTCCGCACGCGGAACCATAGTGAAAAAGTTTTTTTGCTTCTTTTTGTTCACAAAAAGAAGATTCTTTCTTCAAGTATTACTAACATTACAGGGCCGCACCGTCGGGCCGATGCGGCAGACTTTCCCGACCGACACTAAATAGCGCGGTCGGTCAGTTCGCGCTTCAACTGGGCGTCGATTGGCGCCAGATCGGTCTTGCTCACCGTGCGCACCACGTCGCGCCAATCAGCCAGGTCGGCGACGCGGGCGGGGTTGTTGCGCAAAAGTTCTCGTTTGATGAACGGGAAGCCGGCGAGCAGCAATTGCCGCCAGAATTCGGCGGTCGGGTTCATCGGAATGGCGGCGGAGACATGGTTGCGGATACGGTCGAGATGCCCCCGGCGCATTTCACCCGCCGTGTCGCCGCCCAGAATGGTCTGGCGATCATCATCGGGGTTCGCCCGTGGCAGCATTTTCGTCAGGCTGTCATAGCTCCAGATTGCCGCACAGCGCAGCCCGCCGGCGAGCATTGCCTGGGTCAGGCCGATTTCGTATCGCTGCACCACCCAATAGCGCGATTGCACGAGGCGCATACGGCGCCAGAATTTCTCCCAGGCGGGGCTGATCAGCGCATGTCGGCCGGCGACCAGGAAGAAGGATTGCAGGTGGTAACGGTGCTGCCAGCTTTCGGTGGCGCCCCAGAGATCGGCCTTGTCGAAATCGATCCGGTCGAGGATGGGCCCCAGATCTTGCAGCGGCCCAAACACGCTGTCATTGGCGATCAGCAGCGATTTTGTGTTGTCGCGCGGCAGCCCCAGCAGGCGCAGCGCATCGCGCACCGCGCCGAAATCATGGCCGATATTGTGGCGCAGCACGATCGCCGCACAAAATGGCTTCACACGTTCCAGGCTTGCCGCATCGAGCACCGGGCAATTGGACGCGAAAACCACCGACAGGCCGGCGGCATGCAAGGCCACGACGTGGTTCACCACAAAATCCTGGATTTGGCCGGCCGGGTCGAAATGCACGAACACCGCCACACGCGGCCCCAATGCGACGCTGGCATTGGGCCAGACCGACTCAATTTGCGCCCCCGTGCGCAAATAGCTCGCCAGCCACGCCAGGCGCGCGCCGATCTCGGCCACGAACTGGCTGGGATGGGTGGGTTTGGGGGCGAGCACGTCGCCGCGCCTTGGGCCAAGTCCGGCAAAATCGAGCCGGGTGA
>JANXRN010000216.1 GCA_025352995.1 Acetobacteraceae bacterium | reverse complement strand
GCCGGTCGAAGCAGCGCTTGACGAAACCACGACGCGCTTCAACTTCCCCGACCCAACCGATATCGCCCCGCCGATCCTGTCGCTCGATCGGGTAACGTTGGGCTACGGCAATAATGTGGTGCTGCGCGACGTATCGCTGCGCATCGACATGGAAGACCGCATTGCGCTGCTCGGCGCCAACGGCAACGGCAAATCCACCTTGGCGAAACTGCTCGCCGGGCGGATGGAGCCGATGGCCGGCGAAGTGCGGCGCGGGCCGAAATTGCGCGTGGGGTATTTCGCCCAGCACCAGACCGATGAACTGATCCTCACCGAAACCCCGATCGACCATATGCAGCGGGCGCTGCCCAATGCGCCGATGCAGCAGGTGCGCGGCCAGTTGGCGCGGTTCGGGCTGGATGTGGATCGGGCCAATACCAAGACCGGATCGCTGTCGGGCGGGGAAAAGGCGCGGCTGTTGCTGGCGCTGGCGACCCGCGATGCGCCGCAATTGCTGATTTTGGATGAGCCGACCAACCATCTCGACATCGATGCCCGCGAAGCCCTGGTGCGGGCGCTGGCCGATTTCGGCGGTGCGGTCCTGCTCATCACCCATGATCCTGATCTGGTCAATCTGGTCGCCGATAATTTGTGGCTGGTGGCCGACGGCACCGCCAAACCATTTGCCGGCGATCTGGATGATTACCGCGTCGTGCTGGCCGATCGCGCCCGCGGACCCACCAAGCCGATCGACCCGGCCAAGGCGCTGCGCAATGATCGGCGCGGCCGGGCGGAAGCGCGGGCCCAGCTCGCACCGCTGAAAAAGCGCGTGGCCGACGCCGAAAAGCGCATGGCGACGCTTGCCGCCGAACGGGTCAAGATTGAGCGCGAGATGGCCAATCCGGCGATTTACCAGCCATCGCGCAAGGCCGAGGCGCTGGCCACCCAGACCCGGCTGACTGCAATCAAGCGGCTGGAACACGTCGCCGAAGCCGACTGGCTGGTGGCGGCCGAAGCGTTGGAGAGCGCGGATATGGAGCGGGTGGCGTAAAACCGCGCAACAATGGCGTGGGATTATTGCTGACCGACGCCTATAATGACCGATCATAACATCGGAGGCGTCGCATGCGGGACCTGACCACCACAAGCGTCACCGAGGCGGTGCTCACGCAAATGGGGCAAACCCCGGACCCGCGTCTGAAGCAAGTCATGGGCAGCCTGGTGCGCCACTTGCATGACTTTGCCCGGGACGTGAACTTGACGCCCGATGAATGGCTGCAGGCGATCGGCTTTCTGACCCAGGTCGGCCAGACCTGCACGCCGACTCGGCAGGAATTCATTTTGCTGTCCGATATTCTCGGCATCAGCGCGCTGGTCAACTTGCTGCATGACAAGACCGCGGTTGAAATCGGCACTGAAAGCAGCCTGCTCGGCCCATTCTACCAGCAGGATGCGCCGGCGCTGGCGTTGGGCGACAGCATCGCCGCCCATTCCGCCGGGCCGGAATTGCTGGTCTATGGCCAGGTGACGGACAAAAGCGGCAAGCCGTTGGCCCATGCCTCGGTGCAAGTCTGGCAGACAGACGCCGATGGCGCTTACGACGTGCAGAAATTCGACGGCACCCAAATGGACATGCGCGGCAATTTCGCATGCGACGCGGATGGGCGCTTTCATTTCCGCACCTTGCGGCCGCTCGGCTATTCCATCCCGCTCGATGGCCCAGTGGGCACGCTGGTGCGCGCGCAAGGCCGACATGGCTGCCGGCCCGCGCATATCCATTTCCTGATCGGCGCGGAAGGCTATCGCGAACTGGTGACGGCACTTTATCTCGGGGACGATAAATATGTCGATTCCGATACGGTCTTCGGGGTTTCAACGCCGCTGGTGATCACGCCGCGCGATGTTGATCCCGATGCGCCGGTAAAAGGCCTACCGTCGGTGCGTTACGATTTCCGGCTCGGGATTGCGGCCGGCGGGGAAACCGGACGGGTTGGCGCCGATCCGGCGCAGATTTTGGCGAAGGTTTAAGGGCGGTCGTTTTTTTGAAAAAAAAGGAGCAAAAAAACTTTTCCACTTTGGTTCGGAGCGCTCCGCTGTTGAGGGGGGCGCACGCCAACGGCCGGAACAGATAAAAAGTTTTTTTGTTTGGCGGATTCAAGTTTCGGAGCGAACACCCGCACCTGGCGTATTGTTTTCCGGCGCCTGTGCGGCCAGCAAGGCTGTGAATTGCTCGTTCGGGGTTGCGAAGTCCAGGGTTTTGCGCGGTCGATCGTTCAAGCTGGCGGCGA
>JANXRN010000182.1 GCA_025352995.1 Acetobacteraceae bacterium | reverse complement strand
CGCACCAGCCGGTCCTGGCCGATCACGTCGCGAAAACAGCCGAGCAGCAGCATCATCGCGTGATCCGCCACTTCTTCGATGAACGTATCCGGGCAGTTGGTCACCGGAATGCCGCGCGCCGACGCCGCCGCCACATCCACGCTGTCCACGCCGACGCTGCCCAAAGTAATCGTACGACACTTGGTCAGGCTGTCGATGATCTTCTTGCTGATCGGAATGCCTTTGGCGTAAATCGCGTCCGCATCGCGCGCGACTTCGATGAAGCCGTCTTCGTTGTTGGGGCCTTCGACGATTTCATAGTCGAGCCCGGCGAGGGCTTCGATTTCGTAGTCATAGTCGACCGGGGCAGTGGTGAAGCTGGCGCCGGATGGGGTGGCGATTTTGAACTTGGCCATTTTGTTTTCTCCCTTAAGAAAGTAGTTCTTTTTGTGAACAAAAAGAACCAAAAAAACTTTTTAATACTTGGTACGGTTGCCGAGGGACTGCGGTAAGCTCCCGAGCCAACGGCCAGGGAGTAACGTCGGGAAGTTTTTTTGCTTCTTTTTGTTCACAAAAGAAGATTTTTACCCCTTCCTCCTCTCTGGCTCAAAGCTGATCCGCAACCGCGTCCGGGTCGCATCGGCAAAGCGTTTGAGGGTACGGGTCGACGGCATGACACGCCCGCTTTCCAGCCGCGCGACAACGCCCTGGGTCGTACCCATTGCCTTGGCCACGTCTTCCTGGGTCATTTCGGCCTGGGCACGCGCCTTGATGAGTGCGTCGGCGATGATGAATTCGTCTTCGAGCGCGTCAAAGGCCGCGACATAGGCGGGGTCTTTGCGCCATTTAGCGAAAACCTCCTGCGCCGGGATTGTTTTAGTCACGCTACCTCCTGGGCCCGCTTCAGGGCGATCTCGAGTTCACGGCGCGGCGTTTTCTGGGTCTTCTTTGGAAACACATGCAAGACCACCACCCGCCGTCCGGTTGCGGTGACGTAGGCGGCGCGGGCGATCCCATCTTTGCCTTTCATCCGCATTTCCCACACCGGCCCTTCCAGATGCTTCACATAAGGTGCCCGCATCAGCGGTAACCCGTGTTGCTCGATCAGATAGACAATGCGTTCGAAGCGCGCCCGAATGTCTTCTGGCAAGGCGGAAAGTGCTGCTTCCACATCGCCATTGAGAAACTCGACCGTCCAACGCATCGCGCTAATATATCTTTTTTGCGATAATATGCAAGCAGCTTCACCCTTTCGGCGGCCTTGCGCGAACCGCTTTCTCGTTCACGTCGATCCCCCACCCCGGCCCGGTTGGCATCACCAGTTCGCCATTTTCGATCACCGGGATTGTGGTGAAGAACTCATCGCGCCACGATACGCTGTCGATATCGATTTCCATCACCCGGAAATTCGGCACCACCGCGCACATCGTCGCCGAGATGATGCTGCAGAGATGGCCATAGAAATTATGCGGGGCGACGTTCATTTCGTAAACGTCGGCCATGGCGGCGATTTTGAGTGATTCGCCCAGCCCGTTCCACACCACGTCGATGATCGGCACATCCATCGCGTAGGCTTCGAAGAACGGCTTGAAGTCACGCCGGCCGCACAGGGTTTCGCACGACGCGATCGGGCAGGGCGCAACGGCGCGGATCGAGGCGAGCGACGCCGCATCATGCTGATCGATTTCGAGCCAGGTGAGGTCATAGGGCGCGACCGTTTCGGCGACCCGGCGGAAGCCTTCGGTTTTGAAATGGAAATTCGTATCGAGCATGATGCCGATCTCGGTCCCGGCGCCCGCCCGCACCGCGGCAAGCGTGTCGGCGGTATAGCGCAGCGCCTGGGGTGACCAGTTCAGTTCCGGCCAACCGGGCGTGCGGCCGAAGCCGGCACCGAAGCCCGACAGCTTCTCACCATCCCAGGCCATGATGTTGGTTTTCATCGCCTTGTAGCCGAGCTTGCGGATTTCCTCGGCGTGGCGGGCAACGTCGTCGTAGTTGCGCAGCGGCCCGGCGCCGACCAGATCGGCATTGCGCAGGCGATACGTGCCCATGTGCGACCAATAGACCGGAATGCGGGTGCGGATTGGCCCGCCCATCATTGCGTAAACCGGAATGCCAAGGTCCTTGGCTTTGACGTCGAGCACCGCATTTTCGATCGCCGCAATCGCCTGCTGATTGAGCCCACCGCGCGACTGCCGCGTCAGCACGTGCAAATGCGCGACGATGAATTCGGTCGGGCGTGGGTCGCGGCCGATCAAGGTCGCGCCGAGGCCGGTGATCACGTCGGCAAGCCCGATACTGCCGAAGGATTCGGAAAATTCCGACCAGCCGATGATGCCCGATGAGGTGGTGATTTTCAGAAACGAGAACATTCGCCAGCCGGCATCGGCGCGCAGGGTTTCTATTGCGGTGATTTTCATGTTCTCTCCCGGGATCGCGCGCAAGCTCACCACGGGAACGGCTTGGCGGCAAGGGAGGATGATATGGCAAAGCTTCAAGGCAAGATCGCGTGGGTGACGGGCGCCGGCACCGGCATTGGGGAGGCCGTGGCGCTCGCGCTGGCGGATGAGGGCGCCGAGATTGTGCTCACCGGCCGTCGCCGCGAACCATTGGAAGAAGTCGCCGCTCGCATCACCGCCGCCGGCGGCCGGGCGCATGTCCAGCCGGCCGATCTGATGGTGGCGAGCCAGGTGCAAGGGGTGGCGGACTTCATCGCTGCCACGCTCGGCAAGCTCGATATCGTGGTTGCCAATGCCGGGCTGAATTTGGGCGAGCGCGAATGGGCGCGGCTGTCCATGGCCAACGCCGATCAACTGCTCGGCGGCAATTTATCCAGCGCCTTTTACACCGTCATCGCCACGCTGCCGTTGCTGCGCGCCGGCGGGGGCGGGCAGATCATCGTTACCGCCAGCATGGCAGGACGCTTTATCTCCGGCCTGTCCGGCCCTGGCTACACCGCGGCGAAGCACGGCGTGGTCGCGATGTGCCACACCATCAACATGGAAGAATGCGTCAATGGGATTCGCTGCACGGCGGTCCTGCCGGGGGAGGTTGCGACGCCGATCCTCGACAAGCGGCCAATTCCGGTCAGTGCGGAAGACCGCGCCAAAATGGTGCAGTCCGAAGATGTCGGCGATCTGATCCGCTACATTGCCTGCCTGCCGGCGCATGTGGTGATTAATGAGGTGATGATCTGTCCGACCTGGAACAGGGGGTATGTGGCGGCGTTAGGGAGAAAGATTTAAGAAAAGGATTCTTCTTTTTGTGAACAAAAAGAAGCAAAAAAACTTTCTGACGTTACTCCCTGGCCGTTGGCTCGGGCGCTTACCGCAGTCGCACGGTACCCGTAGCAAGTGTGAAAAAGTTTTTTTGGTTCTTTTTGTTCACAAAAAGAACAATTCTTCTGCTGAAAAAGGCTGAATAAATGCAACTCCCATACCGCCCCAACGTCGGCGCCGCCCTGTTCGACCGCCGCGGCCTGGTGCTAGTCGCCCGCCGGCGCGATGTGCCGCGCCATCTCGGCGGCTGGCAGATGCCGCAAGGGGGGATTGATGCGGGGGAGGACCCGGCGGCGGCCGTGTTGCGCGAACTTGGGGAGGAAATCGGCACCAGCCACGCGGAGATTATCGGGGAGCATCCGGCGTGGCTGACTTATGATCTGCCGCCCGACCGCATCGGCCGCGCGCTTGGCGGGCGCTATCGCGGCCAGACCCAGCGCTGGTTTGCGCTGCGCTTTCTGGGGGAGGATGCCGATATCAGGCTCGATGCCGACCCGCATCCGGAATTCGACGCCTGGCGCTGGGCGGGGCTGGACGAATTGGTCGATCTCGCCCCTGGGTTCAAGCGGCAGATTTATGCCGCGCTGGTGCTGTCGTTCGGTCCGTTGGCGCGGTCGATCGCGGCGAACAGCACTTCATAGGCTTCCGACGCCCCGAGCCCGAGTGTGCGTAGCCTGGCGACCATCGCCGCGCGGCCGGCCTCATCGGCCAGCGCGCCGTCACGCAGGGCGATGGCGAGATCGGCCATCACCGCGCCCAAGGTCGCGGTGTCGCTGTGCACCGCCACTGGGGCGGCGGGATCGAAGGGCGCTTCGGATGCCGGCGCGAATGGGCGCAGCCGTAGCTTGGCCATATGGTCGACCACCACGGCCTGATCGGTCATGTCTTCACCGCGATAATAGCGCTTTTGCCAGGTTTGCGCGGTCGGCAGCACCCGGCTTTCGGGCTTTTGCATGTCGGCGTTGAACTCGTTACGTGATGCGCTCCAGGCGCGGAAATGGGCCTGCAATTCGGGCTCGCGGGCAAAATCCTCAAAGCGCGGCGTCACGTTTTCCAGCACCCCGCGCTGGACCGGAAAGATGAAGGCGAACGGCTCCCCGGCGTCGAAACGGATTTTGTGATGCGGCCGGGTGAAGCGCCAGTTCATCGTGAAGCCATAGGGCGACCAGTCGGTTTCGATCACCCCGCTGAGCGGCGCGATCCCGTCCTTGGGCTGGTTGGGCGATCCGCCAACCCAGAGATTCCAGCCGGGCGGGGTGCGGAACAACCCGGTGACATGCAGCGTGAGGACGCCGGAGCCGAACAGCGAGATCGGCAAATGCTCGGTCTTGTCGGGATCGGTCGCGGTGATGGTGATGCCGTCGATCGCGGGTAGGCCGTTCCATTCCGCTTCGAACCCGGTTGGGCACAAGATTTCCCAGCCATGCGCGTTGGCGATGTTCAGTGGTAGGCAGCGATAAGCGTAGGAATGTGGCGTTGCATCCATCCAGTCCCGTGTGGACGGTGCGGGGCGGATATTGGGCGCCCAACCATCGCGCAAGTAGCAGATCAGATCCATCGG
>JANXRN010000153.1 GCA_025352995.1 Acetobacteraceae bacterium | reverse complement strand
GTATCGGCGGCGAGGTCCGCCATGGCGCCGCAATGCACGATGCGGCCATCTTCCATCACCGCGACGCTGTCACCCAAGGCGCGGGCCATTTCGAAGTTTTGCTCGACCAACAGGATGGTGGTTTTGGCTGCTTTCAGGCGCTGGAAGCCTTCGATCAACTGGACGATGACGCCGGGTGCGAGGCCTTTGGTGGGTTCGTCGATCACCAGCAGGCGGCGATCTTCGATGATGGCGCGCGCGATCGCCAGCATCTGCTTTTGCCCGCCGGAAAGTCCCCCGGCTTCCTGCTGGAATTTCAGTTCGAGCACCGGGAACAGCGCCAGAATTTCGGCGAGTTTTTCCGCTTTTAAGCCGGTCGGGCCGGTGGCCAGCAGTAGGTTTTCCCGCACCGTTAGCGTCGCGAAAATGCCCATGGTTTCGGGGACGTAGGCAATGCCAAGCCGGGCAATTTCCGGGGTCGCCATGCCGTCGATATTTTGCCCGGCAAAGCGAATTTGCCCGGCGCTGGGCTTCCACAACCCCATGATGCTGCGCAGCGCAGTGGTTTTGCCGGCGCCGTTGCGGCCGAGCAGCATGGTAACCTCGCCATCCGGCACGACGAAATCCACCCCGTGCAAGATGTGGTACGGGCCGATATGGGTGTGAACGCCCGCAAGGGTCAGCAAAGGCTCAGACATTGGCGGGCCGGATGCCGAGATAGGCTTCTTGCACGATAGCCGATGCGACGATCTCGGCTGGATCGCCATCGGCGACCAGCGCGCCCTGGTGCAGCACGACGACCCGATCCGCAAGGCGGCGCACCACGTCCATCTTATGTTCGACCAGCAGGACGGTTTTGTCGCGACGGGCGGCAATGGCGGCGATCAGATCCAGCACGACCGGGACTTCATCAACGCTCATCCCTGCCGTCGGTTCGTCGAACATGAAGACGTCGGGTTCCAACGCCAGCATCATGGTGACTTCGAGCTTGCGCTGGTCGCCGTGGCTCAGCGCGGTGACCAGATCGCCAGCGCGGGCGGCGAGTTTGGTTTCGGCGAGCCAGGCCTGGGCACGCGCGGTGAGGTCAGTGCGGGTTTCGGCGGGGCGGAAAAACCCGAGGCCGGCGCCGGCGCGGGCTTGCACGGCGAGGCGGACATTTTCCAGCACGGTCAAAGCGGGAAATAAATTGGTCAACTGGAAAGCCCGGCCCAGGCCGAGCCGGGCACGCAGCGGGGTTGGCAGGTTGGTGATGCGCTGGCCGCGCAGGAACACGTCGCCCGCACTTGGCCGCAACTGGCCGGAAACCAGGTTGAAGAAGGTGGTCTTGCCGGCGCCGTTGGGGCCGACAATCGCCGTGGTGGTGCCGGCATGAAAGGCGAGGCTGACGCTGTCTACCGCGACCTGACCCCCGAAGCGGATGGTCAGATCGCGGGTTTCGAGGATTGCTGTCACCGCTTGTTGGCGATGGGCAGCTTGATTTCTTCGAGGGTGAATTCGTGGGTCAACACCGGGACCGCCCACGCCACCGCCGGATCGACGGTGATGCGGAAGCCATACATTGATTGCAGGGCTTGATGGTCTTCCTTACGGAACAGCATCCGACCTTTCGGGGTCTGGAATTCCATGCCCTCCATCGCCGCGATCATGGTTTCGGTGTCGGTGTTGCCTTTGGTTTTTTCGAGCGCGGTGACGGCGGCCATTGCGGCTGACATGCCGTCCGCGGTGAAGAAATCAGGGGGCGAATTGAAGCGCTTGGTGTGCTCGGCGACCAGCCACGCATTGGCCGGATTCTTGGGGATGTCGTAATAATAGTTGGTGGCACCCTCCATGCCGGGGAACGCCTTGTAGCCAACCAGCGCGGGAAGGATGTTGCCGCCGGTGGTCAGTTCTATGCCGAGGCGCTTGGGATCGAGCGCCAGCAGCTTCGACATCGGGTCGCCACCGGCCCAGATCACCCAGATCATCTTGCGGCCGGTTTCCTTGGCCAGCGCGTCGAAAATCCGCTGCGCCGGGGCGGTGAAATCGGTGGTGGTGGGCGGGGCGTATTCTTCATGCACCAGCTTGGCGCCCGTGCCCGCCAACGCCGCCTTGAACGCCGCCACGCCATCGCGGCCGAAGGCGTAATCCTGGCCCAATGTGGCAATCACCACGCCAGGCTTGCCGATGGCGAGCGCATTTGAAATCGCATCATGGGAGGAATTGCGCGAGGTGCGGAAAATATAGCGGTTCCATTTATCGCCAGTGATGCTGTCGGCAACCGCGGGGGCGACGATCAGCAGCTTTTTTTCGTCCTGGGCGACCGACAGCATGGCGAGCGCCACTGCGCTGCCCGACCCGCCGACTGCGAAATCGACCTTGTCATCGCCATAGGCTTCGGCCAGCAAAGCGCGGCCGAGATCGGGCTTGAATTGGCTGTCTTTCTCAATGATCTCAATCTTGCGCCCGGCGACCATGTTGGTGCCCTTGGTCGCGAATTCGATCCCCATGCGGAAGCCGGTGATCATCTGCTTGGCATAGGCTTCAAGCGGGCCGGTCTTATCCTGGATCAGCGCGATCTTGATCGGCGCTTGGGCGAAGGCCGGGGCGGCGAGGCCGAGCAGGAGGGCCGCGGCGAGCAGGGATTTGAGGCGCATGGGGATCGGTTCCGGATTATTTGGCCGGACTATAAGTTGGCGGCGATTTTAAGGGAAGTAAGCAGTTCTTTTTTGTTCACAAAAAGAAGATTCTTCCTTCACTCCGCCGCGATCTCCCAGTGCAAGGCCCGAAAATTAAATCCACCCTCAATCGTTGGCTTCACCAGACGAAAATAGGGTGAGACATCGAAATCGCGGGGTGCGAACAGCGTGTGATGGCGCACCCGCAGCACTTCTTCGACGCAGACATGGCAGCCCTCGGTCGGGGCTGGCAGATAGTCGATATGGGGGAGTACCGGATAGTTGATCGCCTCAAACGCCTGGGCGACCAGGGTGGAACAAATCGCCCGCGTTGGATCGCCGCTGCCCAGCGCAATCATGCGGCGGCGGAAGCGGGCCGGGACGGGGGGATTGGGGAGCAAATAGCGCGCGAGATCGAACACGTTGCGCAAATCATAGCGATGGCCGATGCGGCCGATGACATAGTCGATCAGGGTCTGGGTTTCGCAGTCGGTGAGATCGACCGGGCGGCAGATTCTGGTGTGCAAGCCATCATATTCCGCGATGCCGATGCTGCGCACGCCCTCGACGAGGTCGGCTTCAACGAAGCAGTGGTCGTCGGCTGCCAAACGCTGCCGGGCTTGCGAACCAACGTACAGGGCGGCATGGGACCAAGTTGACTGGGTCAGATATTTGATCGCCGCGCTGATCCGGGACCGGCCTTCGACCAACAAAACGTCACCCGGCTGCAAGACCGCCAGCAGCCGATCCTGCGGGGTCGGCGGGCTGGTTGACTGGCCGACGGGCACTTCGCTGAGAAAGCGCGCCAGCGCACGCCCCAATTTCATTTGTGTTGACCTTATTAGGTTCACCCCACAATCCTCCGGCCGACCGACTTTCGCGCGATGGGCGGACTTTCGTGCTGACCGGATGTTACGCAAAATTGGTTAAGCAATTGCCTGCAAGCCATGCGCCACGGCAGCCAGCACGTCGGCGATGTCGACGGTCCAGGTGAACGGGTGCGGCCAGTCGGTGGCCGGCGCGTCGGCGGGCTGATCGTCTTGCCCTACCACGCAATCATAGCGCAGGCCGATGATGGCGGCGAGGCGGCGGAAATTCCACAGCACCCAGCTATTCATGTGAAGCTCGATCAACACCGTGCCAGGTCGGCAGAACAAGATGCTGGTGAGGGCGGCGCCGTGGGGGGCGACGATGATCTCGGCATTGGCAAACAGTGCGATCTGGGCAGACAATGTCAGATTTTCGGGCTGGATGGCGACGAAACCGTGGCCGGCCAGCGTGGCAATCAATTGGGTTTCGTTGACAAGCTTGCGGTTGGGGGACGATCGGCGATCGATATAAAGCCGACGCGGATAAAGCCCGGGCGCGGCGGCGGGCGGATGGCGGCTGACGAAATTGGCGAAGAACGGCGCGATCGCGGGGTGCGGCACATGATCGCCCACCACCGACCAAGGTACCACCAGGGTTTCAACCCAGAAACTGGTGCCGTGCGTGACCGCCTGCGCGGGGAGCGTGAGGCCGAGGCGACGCACTCCATCGCGCTGCATTGGTAAAGTGCAGTCCGGGTGCAGCATGCCATCGAGGCCAGCGATTTCCGCTGCATCGATGGCGGCGAGCCGACCGAGTCCGTCCAGCATCCAGTGGTAATAATTCGCCGCATTGCCGGTCAGCAGGCTGAGATGGCGGCCGGGCAGGCCGACCATGGGTTCGGTGAGATCAAGTTCGGCGATGCCGTCGGGCTGCAAGGCCCAACCCTCATCCTGTTGGTTGGCCTGGTGCAGCGTGTTGGCAATCACCTGGCCGCCGGCGCAGATGATGCCGGCGGCGCTATGGACGATGATGTTGTGGAACTCGATCAGCACCGGCGCGACCGACCAATAGTGATCGGCCGACCAGTGCGCGCCGCCGGGTTGGGTGGGGATGGTGAAACGCGGCAGTTGGAACTGGCCGGTGGGCAACGGGGGCAGCATCACCTGGACCGACGGCGCCAAGGCACGGGCGCGGACATGCGGATGGTTCGGCGTATCGACCAGTTGCTGCAGCCCGACGATGGGAAAGTTTTGGCGCATACGATTGACTATGCCAAAATAGCGCGATGCACGCCAAACCCGTCTATCGCAGCAAGCCAAACGCCATTGAAGCTTTGTTCGGCCGTCGCCGCGCGGTGATCGGGGTGATCCATTCTCGCCCACTGCCGGGCTCGGCGGAGTATGATGGCGAGCCGATGGACAGCGTGGTGCAGTTCGCCCTCGATGAGGCTGCGCGTTATCGCGCTGGCGGGGTGGATGGGCTGATCGTGGAAAATCACGGCGATATTCCGTTCGCCAAGCCCGATGAGTTGGGGCCGGAAACTGCGGCGACGATGGCGGTGATGACGGATGCGGTGCGGCGGGCGTCGGGCTTGCCAGTGGGCGTTAACGTGCTGGCCAACGGCGCCATCCAGGCTCTGGCGGTGGCGAAAGCGGCGGGGGCGGCCTTCATCCGGGTCAATCAATGGGCGAACGCCTATGTGTCGAACGAAGGTATTCTGGACGGTAAGGCGGGGGCGGCGCTGCGTTATCGCGCTTGGCTCCATGCGCGCAACGTACGGGTGTTTGCCGATGTGCATGTCAAGCACGGCGCGCATGCGATCACCGGCGACCGGACGGTGGCCGAGCTTGCCCGGGATGTTGAGTTTTTCGACGCCGATGTGGCGATTGCCACCGGGCAGCGCACTGGCGATGCCGCTTCGCTAGATGAGATAAGGGAAATCGCGTCCGGCTGTTCACTGCCGGTGGCGATCGGCAGCGGGGTTACGCCCGACAATGTCGGGGACATCTTGTCGATTGCCGACGCGGTGATCGTGGCGAGCTATTTGAAGCGCGATGGGGTGTGGTGGAATCCGGTTGATCCGGAGCGGTTGGCGGTGTTCATGAAAGTCGTGGCGCAGGTGCGGTAGGGTCGTCTAGGCTGGCAGCCGGCGGAGGGGGTGGCGTGGCGCACGATGAATTGCTGAGTTCCACCGACAAAGAGGAGCGATTGTCGGATGTTTACCTCCGAGCCGTCGCTGCAAAGGCGGGCTATGCCGTCGCAATCCCCGATCTCGACCGCGATGGGATAGACGTCGAGATCAAGGCGGGCGGTGCTATGCGACCGGCGCTCGGGATTCAGCTGAAGGCCACGATCAATCTTGGTGCTCCGGACGGCGGATTTTTCCGCTATTCTTTGGCGGTACGCAACTACGAATTGCTTCGGCTTACGACCCAGACGCCGCGAATACTCGTTGTTTTAGCACTGCCGCAGGCGGAAGAGGAGTGGCTAGCGGTGTCACCAGAGGCGCTCACCTTGAAGCGCTGCGCCTATTGGGTTTCGCTGCTCGGGGAGCCGGAGACGACGAACAAGGCGACCATCACTGTATCTATACCCGACAGCCAGATATTCGACCCGGTTACGCTAACCATGCTAATGGATAAATCGAGATCGGGGACCAAGATATGAAGGTGCAGATCCTGGATGTGGAAGCCCTTCGCGCGATCACTCCGGCCGCGCTGTCAGCCTATGCGCGGACCGAAGGGTGGCGGAAGGTGGAGACCTACGGCGAGTATTCCGACATTTATGTCGGTGAAGGCCGGCCCGAGCTTGTCATTCCGCGTACCAGCCAGCTTGCAGATTATGCGTCAGTCGTGAGCAAGCTCATTGCGTTATACGCGCGCGCGGCCGACGTCGATGACATCGCGCTTTATAGGGACCTCGTCGGCGCAGATCATGATGTCATCCGCGTTCGCGCAGTTGGCGCGGAAGATGATGGGTCGGTCGCGATCGATGCAGGGGTGGATATCGTGGCACAATCGCGGGACATGCTGCTGGCCGCTGCCTGCTCCGCCCATTCACCGCAGCGTCACTATCGGGCCGGCGCGAACAAGGAGGCGATCGACTATATGCGGCGCGTCCGGCTCGGTCAGACGGAGCGGGGTAGTTTCGTGGTGACCTTGCTGGCACCAGCATCACCGCAGCTACAGATGGCAAATTTACAACTGTGGCCGGACATTGATGACGAACCCTACGAACGTAAGGTTACGCGCATGTTAGTTGACGGGTTACGCGCGTCCAAAAGCGCGGCCGAAGCGGCGACGGCAGGCCCAGGCTCTAGCGCATTCGACCCGCTTGTGGGACGCGGAATGAGTGCCAATTTATGCGAGGCAGTGGCGGGATTGATTGAACAGTCGGATGGGCTAGATATTAGTCTGACATGGGCGAGGACACGTCCCGTGCCGCAGCCGCGTAACAAGGTGACCTTTGCGCGCGGCGATGCCATGATTTTGCGCGAGGTGGCGCGGACATTCCGCAGCCGGGAATCTCGGCCCGACCAGGTGCTTCTGGCCTATGTACGTGTCTTGACCCGAGAACGGGCCGATGCGGACGGAACCGTAACGCTTCAGACGCTGATCGATGGCAAGCAGCAGTCGGTCAAAGTCGAACTTTCGCGCGAAGACTATGAATTGGCAATGAAGGCGCACGCCGGCAAAGACGCAGTTGTCGCTAAAGGCGACCTTGCACGGGTGGGGCAACGTTGGTGGCTGGAGGCTCCGTCGCTCGAAATTTTTTCGTTGGATGTCGGCTAAGCCGCCACCCGCGACAACGCCGCCGTCAGGCGTGAAATTTCGGCCTCCGCTGCTGTCAGTCGGTCGCGGTTTTCTTCCACCACTTCCGGCTTGGCGCGACTGACGAAATCTTCGTTGCTGAGTTTTTTGCGGATTTTGTCGGCATCATCGGCGGCTTTGGCGCGGTCTTTTTCGAGCCGGGTGCGCTCCGCGGCAAAGTCGATGAGGCCGGCGAGCGGCAGCAGGATGGTGATGTTGTCGAGCAGGATTTGCGCGCAGCCGGCGGGGATGTCGCCGATCAGGGCTTCGACAACAGTGGCGCGTGCCATGCGGCCGATGGGTTCGATCCAGGCCTGGGCGCGGGCAATGTCCGCCGGCGCGGCGTCTTTCAGCAGGATGGGGGTGCGCACCGACGGCGAAATGTTCATTTCCGAGCGCACAGTGCGGATTTCGGAAATCAGGCGCACCACCCAGTCGACTTCGGCGCGGGCGGCGTCCGCCCCTTGGATGGTGAACTTGGTGGGCCAGGCGGTGCGGATCAGGCTGCCTTCATCGCCATAGCCGAACTGGTGCCAGAGTTCCTCGGTCACGTAGGGAATGGCCGGGTGCAGCATGCGCAGGATGAGGCCGAGCACGTGGGCTGCCACATCGCGCAGTTCGGCGGCTTCTGGGGTGGTGGCGAGTTCCTTGGTTTCGGCGTCGAACAAGGCGGGCTTGGCGAATTCGAGGAACCAGTCGCAGAAAGTGCGCCAGGTGAATTTATAGCCGGCGCCGGCGTAATCGTCGAAGCGATAGGCTTCGAGGGCGGCATCGGCGGCGGCGATAGCGTCCGACGCTTCGGCGAGAATCCAGCGGCTGAGCGGCAGGGTGGCGGTTTCCGGCCGGAAATCCGGGTTGGGTTTCACCCCGTTCATTTCGCAAAACCGCGCCGCGTTCCATAGCTTGGTGACGAAGCTGCGATAGGATTCGACCCGGGATTTACCCAGCGCGACGTCGCGGCCGGGGCCGGTCAGCGAACAGATCGCAAAGCGCAGCGCGTCGGCGCCGAAATCATCGATCAGGGCGAGCGGATCGATGACATTGCCTTTGGATTTGCTCATTTTCTGGCCGCGTTCGTCGCGCACCAGGCCGTGAATATAGACGGTCTTGAACGGCACATCACCCATGAAATGGATGCCCATCATCATCATCCGGGCGACCCAGAAGAAGATGATGTCAAACCCGGTGACCAGCGTGTCGCCGGGATAATAGCGGGCGAGTTCGCGGGTCTGGCTTGGCCAGCCAAGGGTGGAGAACGGCCACAAAGCCGAGCTGAACCAGGTGTCAAGCACGTCTTCGTCTTGGTTCAGCACACAGGGTTTGCCGTAATGCGCGTCCCCCAGCGCTTGCGCCTCGGCGGCGGTTTTGGCGACGAAGACATGGCCATCCGGGCCGTAGAATGCCGGGATGCGGTGGCCCCACCAAAGCTGGCGGCTGATGCACCAGGGCTGGATGTCGCGCATCCAGGCGAAGAAAGTGTTCTCCCATTGCTGGGGGACGAATTTGGTGCGGCCTTGTTCCACCGCTTCTATTGCCGGTTTGGCCAGCACTTCGGCGTTGCAATACCATTGCATGGTCAGCAAGGGTTCGATCGGCACGCCGGAGCGGTCACCATGCGGGACCTGGTTCACATGCGGTTCGATTTTGTCGAGCCGGCCGAGGCTTTCCAGTTCGGCGACAATGGCCTTGCGGGCGGCGAAACGGTCGAGCCCGGCGAGGCCCCGGACGAATTCGGGGTCAGCGAGACCGGCGATGGCGACCAGATCGGCGTCGATTTCGGCCAGGGTGATCTTGGCGGATTTGTCGAGGATGGATGGCATCGGCAATTGATGGCGCTGGCCGACGGCGAAATCGTTGAAATCATGCGCGGGGGTGATCTTGACCGCGCCGGTGCCCTTGGTCGGGTCGGAATACTCGTCAGCAATGATCGGGATGCGGCGACCGGTCAGCGGCAGGATGGCGAAGCGTCCGACCAGGTCGGCGAACCGGTCATCTTCGGGGTTCACCGCGACGGCGGTGTCACCCAGCATGGTTTCCGGACGGGTGGTGGCAACCGTGATGAAACGATCGGCCATGCCATCGATCGGGTAGGTGATGTACCAAAGGCTGCCGCGCATTTCGCGGTTTTCGACTTCCAGATCGGAAATTGCTGACTGGAATTGCGGGTCCCAGTTGACCAGCCTTCGGTCGCGATAAATCAGGCCCTGGTTGAACAAGGTGACGAAAACTTCGCGGACGGCTTCGGAGAGGCCGTCATCCATGGTGAAACGTTCGCGCGGCCAGTCGAGCGAGGCGCCGAGGCGGCGTAGCTGGGTGGTGATGGTGCTGCCCGATTCAGCTTTCCATTGCCAGACCCGTTCGAGGAATTTTTCCCGGCCCAGTGCCTGACGGGTGATGCCTTGGTCGGCCAACAGCCGTTCGACCACCATTTGCGTCGCAATGCCGGCATGGTCGGTGCCGGGTTGCCACAGCGCATCGCGGCCCTGCATGCGGCGCCAGCGGGTCAGCGTGTCTTGCACGGTGAAGGTCAGCGCGTGGCCCATATGCAGGCTGCCGGTGACGTTCGGCGGCGGGATCATGATGGTATAAGGGACGGCGTTGCCTTCCGGCGCGGCGGCGAAGGCGCCCGATCCTTCCCAATCGGCATAGAGCCGGGCTTCGGTTTCGGCAGGCGTATGGGATTTGTTCAACATGGGAAAATTCTCGGGACTGGGGAAATCGGCAGGCGGATCAGGGCAGCGCGCGCCCGACGACCCGTTCGATTTCGACCCGTACCTGGCGTTCGACCAGGGCGGGTAGGTTGGCATCAAGCCAGGCTTGCAGCAGCGGGCGGATTTCTTCGCGCACCAGGTCTTCGATGGTCGGGCCGCCGCGATGCACCGTGACCTGGGCACGCTCGGACACCAGGCGGCGCAGCAGGGCGCCGACCGATTCGGTGGTCGCCTCGGTCAGTTCAGGCGCGGCGGCCGGGGGCTCGGCGTGGGTCATCGCAACAGGTTCCGCTTCGGGCTCGGGGGCGGCAGGCTGGGTTTCGGGTTGGTCTTCGTGGGCTTCCACCAGCATGGTGGCGTCAAGTTGCAGCACATCGTCTTCGGCAGGCTTGGCACCGTCTTCCTCGCTCAAGATCCGACGGATCGAGGCGAGGATGTCTTCCATCGACGGATCGGCGGGCTGATCCGGCTTGGGAGGCGCCGAGCCGCTCATCAGCGGCCGGGTTCGTCGGTGGCGTAGTCGCCGGTGCCGGTCCAGCGGTTCTTGACGGCTTTGTAATAGGCGGTTTCGTCATAGAGCGGCACGGATAGATTGAGGTCCCGCGCGGTCAGGCGTCCGGCGGCACCGGCGATCTGGTAGGAGGCGGTGACCAGGGCGGCGAGGTTGTTGACCAGCGAGGTGCGGGAATTCAGCAGGGTTTGCTCGGCGTTCAGCACATCGAGGGTGGTGCGGCTGCCGACGATGGCCTCCCGCTGCACGCCTTCGAGGGCGATTTCGTTGGAGCGTATCTGCTCGCGGGTACTAGCGATGGTTTCCTTGGTGGCGAGGTAGGTCTGCCACGCGGTGGTCAACTGCTGGACCGCGGTGCGGCGCGCGTCTTCGAGCACTTTGCGCGATTGCTGCTGCTGTTGGACGGCCTGGCGGATAGCGGCATATTCGACGCCGCCCTGGAAAATCGGCACGGTTGCCACCAGCAAAATCTGGTTGGTGCGGATGGTGGTGTTCTTGCTGGCCGAATCCTGGGTGCGGCCGTAGCTGCCTTGTAGGGCGAGCGTCGGCATCAGCCGGGCATATTGCTGATCGATATTGTCTTTGGCCGCCGCATCGCTGAACAGGGCGGCGACGACGGTCGGGTTGTTTTTCTCGGCAATGTCGCGCGCCAGATCCATCGTTGCCTGCGGCAGCTTCAGCGGCTGCGGCTCAACGAGTTTGTCGGGAAGTTCCCCGACGACCTGGCGATAGGCTGATCGCGAGGTTTCAAGATTGCCGGCCGCGGTCTGGCGTTGCGCCTTGGCGGCGGCGAGGGCGGCTTCGGCCTGGGCGACGTCGGTGCGGGTGATTTCGCCGACGCGGAAACGGTCGTTGGTGGCTTCCAACTGGCGGGTCAGCACACGTTCGTTGTTGACGTTGAGTTCCAAAGTGCGCTGGGTCTGGATGACCTGGACATAGGCGTTGACGGCATTCTGGAAGGCGGTTTGCTCGGCGGCCAGCAAGGTCGCACGCTGCGACATGACCTGGTTTTCCGCCTTGTTGGTGCCGGCGCGGGTCGCGCCACCGCGAAAGAGCGGCTGATTGACGGTCAATTGCTGGGTGTTGGTGCCACGATTGCCGGCGTTGGCAATGCCGCCATTGACCCGATCAGCGCCATTTGATCGCACGATTGTTGCGCCATCGGCGTAGCCGGCATTGGCCGTCACGCTGATCGTCGGGCGCCAGCCGGCCAAGGCGGCGGGCACGTTTTCGTCGGTCGCACGCAGCAAGGCGCGCTGGGCCTGCAAAGCGGGATTGGACGCGTAGGTGATGGCAAGCGCTTCCTGCAAGGTGCGCGCATCGGCGGCCCCTGCCAGGCCAAAGAACGGCAAGGTCATCAACAATGTCGCGCGCAGGCTCATCCGGGTCATGCGGAAATCCTTAGAGAGTGTCAGGTCCGAGCGAGCGATCGGACCAGGGCTGGCATATGGTGCCACAAATGGCGTGCGACCACCATTGCGGGAATTCAGAAGACGAAGCTGGCGGCCTTGGCGAGGCCGGGCAACATCGCGGCGTTGCAGTCAAACATCGGAACTGTACGCAAGCTGCCACCGACAACGATGCCACGCATCGCGCGACCGATCCCGCCGCTGACCTGCACCCCGACCAGCCGGCCATTGGGGGCCAATTGAGCGGCGAAACCGGCCGGAAATTCGGCAACCGCGCCATCGATCAAGATCAGATCATAAGGACCGCAAGCAGCCCAGCCGGCTTCGAGCGGACCGGTTGCCCAGCTCACCCCGACGGAGGCGACGCCGGATTGCGTATCGAGCGCGGTAACCACCGCGCCGCATGCGACCGCCAGGGCAGCGCTGTAGCCGGTGCCGGCGCCGACCACCAACACCCGATCGCCGTCGCGTAATTCGGCGAGTTGCAGCAGCCGCGCGGTGACCATCGGTTGCGGCAGAACGCGACCGGCGCCGAGATCCACCTCAATATCCACATAAGCGAGCGACGCCAGTGCGGGTGGCAGGAAGCGTTCCCGCGCGATACTGCGCATGGCCGCAATAATCCGCGGATCGGTGACCTTATTGGGCCTGATCTGCCCATCAACCATCATATTGCGGGCAACAGCGAAATCGAGCACAGCTTGGTCCATCACGAGCCTCCGCACGGCCCCGAGACGGGCGATCCGCGTGCCAAGGGTTATAGAGATGCCGCGCCGCCTGCGCAAAGCATACGTCAGGTAGCTATGGGACATGTTCGCATGGCACTTGACCGGACAGGGCATGCGCCCGATAAGCCGCGCTTGCCCAAAGCTTGTGTTGCGCCTGGTTGGTCCGGTGGCAGAGTGGTGATGTAGAGGACTGCAAATCCTCGTATGCCGGTTCGATTCCGGCCCGGACCTCCAATCAAACGCAAAAATGCCGGACGGTTGCCCGCCCGGCATTGTCGTTTTCGGCGGCTGACGGGTCAGAGATGGGCGAAGTTGTTGCTCGTCACGCTGACCGCGCCGGCCAGCTCGATTTTCATCGCCGCCGCCGTCAGCGCCTGGCTGTTGCCGCTGGTGTTGGCATAGACGAAGACATTGCCGCCGCTCGCCTGCCAGCCGATGGCGCCGCCGGCGATGCTGGTCGCCGAATTGGCGAGTGCGGCGACCGAGGTGAATTTGCTGCCAAGGCCGGTGAAGTCGAGCATATCAGCAGAGGCGTGGAAGTTGGTGATGATGTCCATCGCATTGGCGGTGGAATCGGTCGTCGCGCCGTAGAGATAGGTATTGGCGCCACTGCCGCCGGTCATGACATCAGCGCCCTGGCCACCATCGAAGCTGAGCCTGCCGGTCATGCCGGCGCCGTTGATGGTGTCACTGCCGCCGAGATCATAGATGAAGGTGGGGGTTGAAGGGGTCATGCCGGGGAGTGAGGCGAGGTTGATGATATTGCTGCCACGCCCGAGCCCGACCACGACATCGAGCGGGGTGGCCGCCGCGGTCAGCCCGGCGCTGGTGTCGGTGGTGGCGATGCTGAGCGCGTAAAGCTGGCCGCCCGCCGCGCCGACCGGCCCGCTATTGCCGGTGAGCAGCTGCACCACACCACTCGCCGAGCCGATTGCGAAGGAAGCCGCACCGGTGCCGCCCAGCGTGTAGCTGTAGCTGTCGGTGGCGATCCCGCCGGTTTCAACCAGATTGGCCACCAGCGCCTTGGCGTTCAGCCCGCTGCCGCCGAGCAGTTTGCCGAGCGACCCGGTTTGCTGGGTGACGGCAACCCCGGTCGGCCCGGCATAGACGCCTTGCACGCTGAGATTTGCCGTCGCCGCAACCGTGCCGCCCGGGTTTCCATCGGTCACCTGGTAGCTGAAGCTGATGCCGATTGTTTTGCCGAGCGCAAGATTGGCGAACTGGGTCGGGTTGAGGCTGATCTGGTTGTTGGCGAGGCTGAAGGCGATCGGTGCCGACCATGTCCCTGAAACCACGGTCGCGGTCGGACCCGAGCCGACGGTCTGGTTCACGTTGAGCGTGTCGAGATGGTCCACGTCACTGGCATTGGCGAGCAGGTTGAGGGTGACCGAGGCCCCGCTGGCCAGCACCGTGCCGCCATTAACGGCGGCCGAGACAATAGGGGCGTTGTTCTTGCCGGTGACGGTGAACACTGCCGAGGTTGCCACCACCGCGTAGCCATCGGTCAGGCTGTACGGGATCACGACATTCGTCGTCTCACCGACCGACAAAGTGCGGTAGGCGGCATTGGTTGGGTCGAGGAAGAATTTCTGCGTCGCGGCGTTGAATGTGACCCCGGCCGGCAGGGTGGTTGGCAAATTGACCACGCGGAGTTGCTCGATGGGCGTGTCGATGTCGGTCGCGTTGATCAGGGCATCGATGTTGGCGATCGCGCCGCCTTCGTTGGCGGTGCCGAGGGCGGGGCCGCTGATCACCGTGGCGTTATTCACCCCGGTGACGTTGAATGTTGCGGTGGTGGCAGTGGTGACCATCCCGTCACTGACCCCGTAAGCGACTGTGTAGGTCCCGACCTGGCCTTGGGCGAGGGTTTGGAAGATCGGGTTGGTGGGGTCGAGGCTGAACCGGTGGGTTGCGGCGTTGTAGCTGATGCCGGTGGGCAGCATGGCCGGGACATTGACCACTGACAGCACCGCGCCATGGTCATAATCGATCGCGTTGGCGAGCGCATCGATCGAGACCGCGGCACCTGCTTCGGTGGTGGCGGCAAAATTGGGCGCGGTGATGACCGGGGCGTCATTCACCCCGGTGACGGTGAAAATCGCACTGTCATGGACGATGCTGTGCCCGTCAGTGACGTCGTAGTTCCAGGTTACGACGGTGGTTTCGCCTTGGGCCAGGCTGCGGAAAGCGGGATCATTGGGGAAGAACTGGGTGATCAGGGTGCTCGGCTGGTAGTAGCCGCCGGGAACGACCACCGAATGCACGCCATAGGCGATGGTACCAGGTACGATGGACAGCACATCCGGGCTATCGATATCGGTGACGTTGGCGAGCGGGTCGAAAATGATCGGCGCGGACCCGGCGGTGACCGCGAAGCTTTGCGGGCTCGATACCAGCGGCGCATCGTTGGTGCCGGTCACGGTGAAGACGGCTCGCGCCGCAGTCACGGTGATGCCGTCGCTGACGCCGTAATCGATGGTGATGGTCCGGGTTTGGCCGACGCCGAGCGATTGGAAGGCCGCGTTGGCGGGATCGACGCTGAAGCGGTGGGTGCCGGCGTCGTAGCTCACCCCGGCGGGCAGGTTAGCCGCATTGAAGGCGACGATCGCCGGCGGGGCGGCAGCGGCGAGCGCGGTGGCCTCGGCGATGTCCTTGGCGCTTTCGCCCGCGGTGATGATCGGCACGACCGCGACCGGCGCCGCGACCACCGTCAACACGCTGCCGTGATCGACATCATGGGCGTTGGCAAGTGCGTCGAGGCTGACGATGGCGCCGTCTTCGATGGCATTGCCGACGATTGGGCCGGTGACAATCGGGGCATCGTTCATGCCGTTCACGGTGAAGATCGCCTGGGCATCGACCGAAACCGTGCCGTCGCTGATTTTGTAGTGGACGATGACTGCGCGTTCCTCGCCTTGCGCCAGGCTCTGGAAGGCGCTGTTCGATGGATCAATGGCGAGTGCGCTGGTGGCGGGTGTTAACTGGTCGGGGACGACGATGGCCGGAATATACTGCGCCGGATAGACATAAGCGCCCCAACTGGTGCCGCGCGGACCGGCCGGGATGACATGGGCGGGGATGGTGTAACCTGGGGTGATATGTTCGGGGGTGGAGACGTAGGTTACGCCATCGGGCAGATCGGCCGGATCGAAGATCACCGAAAGCCTGTCGTTGGCATCGACATCATGCGCCGTCGAGAGCAGGGCCGGGAGGTCATACGTGCCGCCGGCGCCATCTTCATTGACGAACAGGCCGCTGACCGGGCCGGATACCACCGGGGCATCGTTGGTACCGACCACGGTGAACACCGCCTGGGCGGCGGTGGCGACAATGCCATCCGATACGCCGTAATTGACCACGACATGGGCAAGCTGGCCGGCGGACAAATACTGGTAGGCGGCATTGGTCGGGTCGATGGTAAAAGCGTTGTTGGCGGCATCGAACGTCACGCCGGCGGGCAGGGTGGTGGGGTCGAAGGGCAGGACCGGCGGCAAAGGTGCTGCCGGGTCCGCCCCGTTGCCGCCCGGTGCGGTTTCAACCGACGATGCGACCGGGGCTGCGACAATAGTGAGGACGCTGCCGTGATCGACATCATGGGCCATGGCGAGCCCATCGATGGTCCCGACTGCGCCGTCTTCGGTGGCGGCACCGGTTGCCGGACCTGAAATGGTTGGCGCGTCGTTGGTGCCGACAATGTGGAAAATTGCCTGGGCCGGGGTCGATGCG
>JANXRN010000119.1 GCA_025352995.1 Acetobacteraceae bacterium | reverse complement strand
GGCGAACAGGCTGCGCATTTCCGGAAGCTCCCGGGCGCGGATCAGATACAGCACCTCGGCACGGGCCTGAACGACATTGGGGGCAACGCCGCCACCATCGGTCATCGCGTAATGGATGCGCGCGTCGGACGGCATGTGTTCACGCATATAGTTCACGCCGACATTCATCAGTTCGACGGCATCGAGCGCGGATCGGCCGAGATGCGGGGCGGCGGCGGCGTGGCTGGCCCGGCCGCTGAAGCGAAAATAGACCTGGATGTTGGCGAGCGAGTCCGCAGCAAACACGGTGTTAAAGGTGCCGGGATGCCAGGACACTGCCGCATCGACATCCTTGAACACGCCTTCACGCACCATGAAGGTTTTCGCCGACCCGCCTTCTTCCGCCGGACAACCATAATAGCGCACCCGGCCGGGCAGATTATTGGCGGCGAGATAGTCCTTCACCGCTACGGCCGCCATCAGCGCCGCAGTGCCGAGCAAATTATGCCCGCAGCCATGGCCGTTGCCGCTGGTGTTGCCGGGCGCAGAAACCGGATCGGCGAGGCCTGCGGTCTGGCTCAGGCCGGCGAGCGCGTCATATTCGCCCAAGAAGGAAATCACCGGGCCATCATGGCCGGCCTCGGCCACGAAGGCGGTGGGGATGCCGGCAATGCCGGCTTCGACGCGAAAACCCTCATTGCCGATCGCGTCGATTTGCGTCGCCATCGAACCATGTTCGCCCCATCTGGTCTCGGCGAGGTCCCAGATTTTATCGGCCACATCGATGAAGCGGTCGCGCTTGGCGTCGATCAGGCGGGAGATGATGTCGAGGTCCTTCATTTCAACGCGTCCTTCTGCTTCACTGTGGGCCACAAGGTGCGGAGTTAAATGATGGCCGACAAGCCCAAGGTTACCGTTTTCGCCGCACGCAGAATAGTGACGCTCGATCCGTCGCAACCGGTTTCGACCCATGTGGCAGTGCGCGAAGGGCGGATCATCGGGCATGGCGGGCCGGAAATGGTGGACCAGTTTGGCGGCACGCTCGATGCGCGGTTTGCCGACAAGGTGATGGTGCCAGGCTTCATCGAAGGCCATGGCCACGCGACGGACGGGCTGATGTGGCGGTCACCTTACGTGGGGTATTTCGCTCGCACGGCGCCGGATGGCAGCCGGCAAGGCGGGTTTCGCAGCATTGCCGAAGTGGTGGCCTATCTGAAAACCATCGAGGCGGCGATGCCGGCGGGCAAGCCCCTTGTGTGTTGGGGATTTGATCCTATCTATTTTGATGGCCCGCGGATGACTGCCGCCGACCTGGACCTGATTGCGCCCGACCGGATGGTGGTGGTGGCGCATGTGTCGGGGCATATCCTGAACGTGAACAGCAAGGTTTTGGCGGCGGCGGGATTTTCCGCTGACAGCAACCTCGACGGGCTGGTGCGCGATGCGGCGGGCCAGTTGACCGGGGAATTGCAAGGCCCGGCGGTGATGGGGCGGGCCAACCGCGCAACCGGCGATGGCGGATTGCTGCGCGAACTGGATGTGGAAGGTTTGCGCGACTATGGCCGCATTGCCCGGCGGGTTGGGGTAACCACCTCGACCGACCTTGCCAACGCGATGACGCCTGGCAACATCACCGCGCTGCGTGCGGCAACCTCGGAAGCCGATTTCCCGATCCGCCTGGTGCCGGCGATGCGGGCGCGGGAATATAGTCTTGAGGATGGGCTGGCGCGGATTGCGGAGCTTCGGACGCTATCGACCCCGACTTTGCATTTCGGGTTGGTGAAGCTGGTGGTTGATGGGTCGATCCAAGGCTTCACCGCGCGGCTGCGCTGGCCGGGCTATCATAACGGGGCGCCGAACGGGCTGTGGTATATCTCACCGGGCGAGCTTGAAGCGGCAGTGAAGGGCTACCACGCGGCGGGACATCATCTGCACATCCACACCAATGGCGATGAAGCGAGTGAGATGGCGACCGAAATGATCGGCCGCGCGATCGCGGCGCATCCGCGCGCCGACCATCGCCATACGTTGCAGCATTGCCAGATGGCCGATGGAGCGATCTTCCGCCGGATGAAGAATTTCGGCATGTGTGTGAATTTGTTCGCCAATCATCTTTATTACTGGGGCGATCAGCACGCGAAATACACCATGGGCCCGTCGCGGGTACGACGGCTGGATGCGTGCAACACCGCACTGGTGAGCGGCGTGCCGCTGGCGATCCATTCCGATACCCCGGTCACCCCAGTCGATCCGCGCTTCACCATGTGGTGCGCCGTCAACCGGCTGTCGGCAACCGGGGTGGTGCTTGGAGAATCCGAGCGCATCACGCCGGCGCAGGCGCTGCACGCGGTGACCTTGGGGGTGGCCTATACGTTGAAGATGGACCATCTGGTCGGCAGCATCGAAGTCGGCAAATACGCCGATTTCGCCGTGCTGGACGATGACCCGCTGACCGTCGATCCCGGCGCCATCAAGGATATTCCAGTGGTGGCAACGGTGATGGGCGGACAGGTGTTCGCCAATTGACCATTCCACTGACGGTGATCGGTGGCTTCCTCGGCGCCGGGAAAACCACCCTGGTCAATCATCTGCTGGCAAGCGGTGCCAAGCGCTGGGGGGTGCTGGTCAATGATTTCGGCGCGATCAATGTTGATGCCGCCCTGATCGCGGCATCCGACGGGCAGACCATGGCGCTGACCAATGGCTGCGTGTGTTGCAACATGGGCGACGATCTTGGCGACGGGCTGGCGGCGATGGCCGCGCGCATCCCGCCGCCCGAGCACGTGATCGTTGAAGCCAGCGGCGTCAGCGATCCGTGGCGCATCGCGCAAATGGCGCTGATCGAGCCGGGATTTACCCTTGAGCCGCTGGTGGTACTGGTCGATGCCACCGCGCTGGCAGCGCAGTTGGATGATCGCTGGGTTGCCGATACAGTCGCGCGGCAGTTGGCGTTTGCCGAAATCATCGTGATCAACAAATCCGATCTGGCGGACGCTGGGCAAATGGAGGTCGCGCGCGCCCGCATCGCCACCTTGCGGCCGCAAGCCCGGGTGATCGAGGCATCCCACGCGTCGCTCGCCGAAACCGCGCTGAGCTTCACCCCGCCGCCGCGCCCGCCCGCCAGCCGCTTCCACGCCGATAGCGTGACCCATGCCTTCCCGACCCAACGCATTGCCGCTGACCTGCCGTTCGATCGCGATCGGCTGCGGTGGGTGTTGGGGACTTTGCCGGCATCGGTGCTGCGGGTGAAAGGCGTTTGCCGGCTGGGAAACGATCTTATGCTGCTGCAATATGCCGCCGAACGCTGGGCTTTTACGCCGGCGCCGGATGGGTTGGCGTGTGGGTTGGTGGCGATTGGGACGCCGGAGATGCCGGATTTGGAAGATATTTTTCAGGAAGCAAGGTAGGGGAAGGGAAGGCGTTCTTTTTGTGAACAAAAAGAACCAAAAAAACTTTTTCTCACTTTGTTGCCGTTGGCTTGGGTCCCTCCGCAGGCCCGAGCCAACGGCAACAAA
>JANXRN010000074.1 GCA_025352995.1 Acetobacteraceae bacterium | reverse complement strand
GGATATCCCGACAATGGCGGCCTTGATCATTCCCCCTGCCTATCTGATCCGCCCGCGCCGTGCCAGAGTTGCGACGCAATGGGAGGCTCCAAGCATGCTGCCGCTGGCCGGGATCAAAGTGGTCGAAATCGCCGAAAACATCGCCGGCCCCTTTGCCGGGCAAGTTCTGGCGCGGCTGGGCGCCGAGGTTTTGAAGATTGAGCGACCGGAAGGCGATGCCGGGCGCGGCTGGGGGCCGCCGTTTTACGGCGATGCCTCGACCACGTTTCATGCCTGCAACCAGAATAAGCAATCGGTGGTGCTGGATTTCAACGATGAAGCTGATCTGGCCTGGCTGCGTGCGCGGATCGCGGCGTCCGACGTGCTGGTGCAAAATATGCGGCCGGGCAGTTTGGAGAAATTCGGTCTCGGCGCTGCCGATCTGCGGGCCGCGACGCCAGGACTGATTTATGTTTCGCTCTGGGCGCTCGGTGCGGTTGGGCCGCAGCGCCTGGCGCCGGGCTATGAGCCGATGGTGCAGGCGCTGTCGGGGATGTTCAGCCTTAACGGCGATCCGGCGGGCGCGCCGTCGCGGGTTGGGATGCAGGTGCTCGATCTCGGCACCGGGGTTTGGGCGGCGTTGGGCGCGATTGCCGCGCTGCATCGCCGGCAGGTTAGCGGGGAAGGGGCGACGGTCGATTCGTCGCTGCTCGAAACCGCGATGGGCTGGATGGGGCCGCATTGGGCCGCCTATGCCGGATCGGGCAAGCTGCCGGCCCGCGACCGCAGCGGCAATCCACGGGTGGTGGTGTTCCAGGCGCTGCCGACCGCGGACCGCGAACTGGTGGTGGCTGCGGCCAATGACCGGCTGTTCGCCAAGTTGGCTGCCGAGTTGGGCCACCCCGAATGGGCGACCGATGCGCGATTTCTGACCAATGCCGACCGGGCGGGCAATAAGGACCTCATCATCGGGCTGATTTCGGACATCATGCGGCTGAAATCTTCCGCCCATTGGCAGCAGCGGCTCGATGCGATCGGGGTGCCGTGCGCGCCGATCAATGATTTATCCGACCTTCTCGGCAATCCGCAGGTCCAGGCGCTGGGCATGGTTTCATCGCCGCCTGGGATGGAATTGCCTTTGATGGGCCTGCCGCTATCGTTCGATGGCGCCCGCCCGCCAGTGACCAGCGGCGCGCCGTCGCTCGGGCAGCATACGAAAGCCTTACGCGCAATCATCCACGACGGAGACCTTCAATGCTGACCATCCATGGCCGCGCCAACTCGATCAACGTGCAAAAGGCGCTGTGGGCGGCCGATGAATGCGGCCTCGCTTATGACCGCCGAGATGTCGGTGGCTCCTTCGGCGGCAATGATCAAGCCTGGTATCTGGCGATGAACCCGAACGGGGTGGTGCCGACCATCGATGATGGTGGCTACGTGCTGTGGGAATCGAATTCGATCGTGCGTTACCTCGCGGCGAGCTATGGCCCGCCGGGCTTGTGGCCGGCCGATGCCAAGGCGCGCGGTGCGGCCGAGCGCTGGATGGACTGGCAGATCAGCACCATCCAGGGCGGCATGACGACGCTTTTCTGGGGCCTGATCCGCACGCCTGCCGAAAGGCGCGATCTGGCGGCGATTGAGGCGGCCCGGGTGGCGACCGCGCCACTATGGGCGCGGCTCGACCAGCATCTGGCGACGAACGCCTATGTCGCCGGCCGGGATTTCACCATGGGTGACATCCCGGCCGGCTGCATGGTTTATCGCTGGCTCAATCTACCGTTCCGCCGCGACGATCTGCCGGAGCTGGTGCATCTGCGCGCCTGGTATGAACGGCTGGGGGCGCGGGCGGGGTATCGCAAGCATGTGATGATTGAAATGACTTGAAGAAAGAATGATCTTTTTGTGAACAAAAAGAACCAAAAAAACTTTCTCTCACTTTGATACGGTCACCGTACGACTGCGGTAAGTTCCCGAGCCAACGGCCAGAATTGATAAAGTTTTTTTGCTTCTTTTTGTTCACAAAAAGAAGATTCTTTCTTTAGGTTTTCTTGCTAGGAATCTCAATCGCCCCGCCCGCTTCTTTCCACCCATTCAACCCACCCTTGATATCCACCGCCCGATCCAGCCCCATTTCGCGGGCTGTTTGCGTTGATAGCGAAGACCGCC
Source organism: Acetobacteraceae bacterium (assembly GCA_025352995.1). Taxonomy (GTDB): domain Bacteria; phylum Pseudomonadota; class Alphaproteobacteria; order Acetobacterales; family Acetobacteraceae; genus CAITOL01. Next base: position 3,260 of record JANXRN010000074.1, on the reverse strand, counting down.
AGCCCATGGCGCAGAAGAAGACGAACTTCTTCGCCGGATCGAAAATCGGCTTGTGATAGGGGCTGTCTTTGTCGATCCAGAATTCCAGCATGCCGCGGGTGCAGCGGAAGGCGCCGGGAATGGTGCCTTCGCGTTCGATTTCGCGCGGGTCACGGATATCGACGAAGACCACGTCGTCTCGGCCTTGCAGGGCGATGGCCTCGGCGGGGGGAATGCGCTCGATCGCGGCCTCGGCGGCTTCAAGCATTTGTTTCATTGTCTTGGCCATGGGGCGCTCCTGGGGTGGAATGACTCGGGGGATCGCGTATAGAAGAACTATGGCGCGCGGCACCGATATCGATCAATTCCCAGCGAAGCTGAAGCGCGCTATGGACCGCGCCAATATGTCGCGGGCGCAACTGGCGCAGGCGGTCGGCGCGGATAAATCGGTGATCGCGCGCTGGCTGTCAGGGGCGATCAATCCGGCTGATCATTCGCTGTCGGCGATCAGCGTGTCACTGGCCTTGCATATTCCCGGCTTTTCGCGGGCGGATTGGGCGCTTACTCAGGATGGATTTGCCGCGCGGTTGGGCATCACGGCAGCTTCAGGCGGCCCCCTCCTCCAAGCAGGCGCGTCCGCGCCGTCCGATGACACCGTGATTGCCGATTATGCCGGACTATGGGCCATGACCTATCTCGGCCTCGACCAGGGCCGGGCGGTGCAGCACCAGGCGCTCGATTTGTACGGCGCAACGGGTCGGCTGATGTTCGATTTTGGCGTCGGGACCAGAATCAGAAGTGCCGGGCCGGTCCAGGTGCTCGATCAGGTCGTGTATGTGATGGCCCACACCACGCTGCCGCGGGTCGGGATCGTGGTGTACACCTTGCAAGGCGCGGTGCCCGGCGTTGGTGCAATGATGCTGGATGGCATCATGATGGGCCGGGCCTGGACCAGATTGGCGCCTATCGTCGCCGCCCGGATCATTGCGTTTCGGCTCGCCGGCCCGGCTATTGATGACGCAGCCCGCCAGCGGCGCTTTGTGCGTGCCGCTGCGGTTGCCGATGAGTTGACGGCGCGACGACCGGCAGCGCCAGCGCGCTTAGTGACTGTCCTGCAACAGGAAATATCCGACGAAACCGCGGGCGCGGTTTTGCGGGTGGCGGCGCACCGATCCTGGACGCGGTCGCCGCGCGACATGATGCACTTGCCCGAGAATGCAGCCGAGGTGGAAGCCGCCGCCTGGGTCAACGGCTTGTATAGGGCGGCCGTCGATGGCGATTGAACTGGGTGCGCGACATTGCGCCTCAATGCGTCACTTCGCGCCTGATGCAACATCTGCCGGCGCAACCGCGATTGGGTCAGTTTGTGTTCACCGGCACCGCAACGGTGGCGCGAACCTGAAGGAACCAAGACATGACCCGCATTTGGACTCTTGCCGCCGCCGCTGCTGTTTCTCTCGCCATGGCCGGAACCGCCCAGGCCGGACAGCCAATCAGCAACGGTGTTTCATTGAACGGCTTTAGCATTAACGGCACAAATTTCCAATCGAACAGCTTCGCCATCGACGGCATCACCCTGCCGGCAGCCTGGCGCTAAGGCTGCCCGATGTTGATCCGCCTGCTGCTTGCGGGCCTGGCACTTGGCGGCGCCCTGCTCGGGGCGCCGTCCTGGTCTGGCGCGCAAACCAAACCCGCCGTCAGCTTCATTGCGGTCGAGGGCACCGAATTCGTCGTCACCCTCGGCAGTGGTCGGGTCTTGCGCAGCAAGGACTTGATCGGTGCGGTGGTCGATGTCCGCTTCGAGGGCGAAAAAGCGAAATTGCGCATCACCGGGGCCGAACCCGACCCGACTGAGCCATCCGGCACAGTGTGGCTGCATACGGTTGAAGCCCCGCAAGCCGATGGCAGTTGGGCGAATTTCTGCACCCCTGGCCCCGATGGCCGGCAGCAGGGTTTCCCGTTGCGCGATGCGGCGGGCGGGTTGGAATTCACCTGCACATCCGGGGCGTTGGGCAAATGCGTCCGCTTCGGCTACCGGCAATGGACCACCGGGCCGGACGGCACGTCGCTTGCCCCGCTGCACGCCGCCTGCGTGCGGATGGTGCGCGGTGATTATGGTGGGCAGGGGCAGGCTTTCACCAAAAACGGCATGCTGATCGATATCTACGATCCGCTTGGCATCCAGACCCTCGATGGCCCGCAGGGCCAGGCGTTCGAGGCCGGGTGGACCCCGGCAGGCGCTGTCTGCGTGCATCACGTGCGGGTTAAGGAAAACGTCACCCTGGCGCAATTGGAGGCTGGGTTTCCGCAGTTGCGTGGGCGGACCGGGGCCGTGTGCACCGAGGGATTTGCCCGCCAAAATGGCGCGATCCTGTTCAACCGGTCGGCGGAGTGACATCGCCGGCAAGCAGCAGCCGGGGGATCATTCTTTTGCAGCCCTGACTGGGGCGCTGGCCGGCGCTTAACCTTCGCGCTGTTTCACGTCACCCCACGCGGCTTCCATCTCATCGAGCGTGGTTTCTTCCAACCCGCGCCCTTCGGCGGCGAAATGGGCTTCCACGCCGTTGAACCTGCGGGTGAATTTGGCGTTGGCGTGGCGCAGGCAGGTTTCCGGATCGAGGTTGAGCTTGCGCGCCAGATTGGCGAGCACGAAAAACATATCGCCGACTTCATCCATCAGCCGCGCCGGATCGGCGCCAGGCAGTTCGGCACGAAGTTCGGCGGTTTCTTCATTGAGCTTGTCGAGGATCGCCGCCGCGTCCGGCCAGTCGAACCCGACGCGGGCGGCGCGGGCGGTGAGTTTGGCGGCGCGGGTGAGGGCAGGGAGGCCGACTGCGACGCCGGCCAGCACGCCCTTCTCGCGCCGTTCGGACTGTTTCTGCACGTCCCATGCAACCGTTTGCGCCGCCGCATCTTCGCGGCGTTCGCTGCCGAAAACATGCGGATGGCGGCGGATCATCTTGTCGGCGATGGACCGCGCGACGGCCGCAAAATCGAAATAGCCAGCTTCTTCGGCCATGCGGGCGTGGAACACCACCTGGAACAGCAGATCGCCCAATTCGCCCGGCAGCTCGGCGAAGTCGGCGCGCGCGATGGCGTCGGCGACTTCGTAGGCTTCTTCGATCGTGTAGGGCGCGATGGTGGCGAAGCTTTGCTGGATGTCCCACGGACAACCGCCGACCGGCGCCCGCAAGGCTTCCATGATGTCGAGCAGGCGGCGCAGTTCGGCTTCGGCGGACATCGGGCGCTTTCCTTCCAGGGCGGGGCAGGGCAATAGGGTG
>JANXRN010000047.1 GCA_025352995.1 Acetobacteraceae bacterium | reverse complement strand
GGCCACTATGAAAGGCCTCGCCGGCCAAGGCATGACGATGATCGTCGTCACCCACGAAATCGGCTTTGCCCGCGAAGCCGCCGATCGGGTGGTGTTCATCGATGGCGGTGTGGTGGTCGAAAGCGGCCCGCCCGACCAGGTCATCGGCGCCCCGTCCGAACCCCGCACCCGCGCCTTCCTCAGCCGGTTTTTGTAATCGGCGCCGACTCGTGCGCGTCATGGTACGCTCGTCATTCTATCAACCGGAGACCCAGGCCATGGCCACATCAATCCGCCTCATCCATCCCCAATCCGGCATGACCAAAACTGGCTATGTCGGGTTCAGCTGGACCTACATGTTTTTCGGCTGGATCGTGCCGATCTTCCGGGGCGAAATGACCACCGCATTACTGCATCTGATCTTCTCGATTTTTACCTTCTTAATATTCCATATTGTCGAGATGTTTTATACAACGGCCAATATATGCGCCGTCAACTCACCAGCGGCTGGCAGCTTGATCGCTCCGATCCGAACTTCCCGGTCGCGGCTGTGAAGTTGGGGGTTGTAAGCTAACCCCGCCGTCCGCCCACCGCCGCCGTCGGCTCCACCAAAGTCAGCCGCGGCGGACTGGTGGGCACGGCTTCCGCGGGCTTGGCCGGCTTGACCACCGGCAGGCTCGCCCGCATCAGCGACGCCAGGAACGACCGCCCCCACAGCGCCGGTGTGCGGTCGGCAATTGCATCCCACAGGCTGCGCCAACGGGCACGGCGATCATCGATGTCCATCCGCAAAGCCGTATCGATCGCATCCGCCATCGCGTCCGGATCATGCGGATTGACCAGCAGTGCGGCATCCAACTGCCGCGCCGCGCCGGCGAAGCGCGACAGCACCAGCACCCCGGGATCGTCCGGTTCCTGCGCCGCGACAAATTCCTTCGCCACCAAATTCATCCCGTCGCGCAACGGTGTCACCAGCCCGACCGCCGCCAGCCGCATATAGCCAGCAACCGCCGCCCGATCGACGCTGCGGCTGACCATGCGCAAGGGCTGCCAATCCGGCTCCCCCATATCGGCGTTCATGCTGCCGGCTTTGGCGTCCAACGCCGCCCGCAGTTGCTGATAGCTGCCAACATCTTTGCGGCTTTCAGCGGCAATTTGCAGCACCGTCGCGCGCCGGAGCCATTCCGGGTGCTTTTCGAACAGGCATTCCAGCCCATCGAGCCGTTGCAGCAGCCCCTTGGTCGGGTCGAGCCGGTCGACGCCCAGGATCAGCTTCTGCCCGTCCAAACTGCGCCGCAGCCGCTCCCCGGTGCTACCGAACGCGTTGCGCCCGGCCATCATGGCAAATTTCTGCGCCTCGATTTCGACTGGGAACACGCCAAGCTTCACCCGCCGCCCGCCAAATTGCAGCGCCTGGCCGGACAGCCGTGTGGCCCCCGCCAGCGACTGCGCGGCGGCGGCAAAATTGGCAACGTCGTTGTCGGTCTGAAACCCGACCAGATCCGCCGCCAGCAGATCGCGCACCAGGGCAGCAACTTCGGGTGCGGCCGCCAGCACGTCGGGGGCGGCAAACGGGATATGCAGGAAAAACCCGATCGGGTTCTTCACCCCGCGTTCGCGCAGCGCCGCCGCCAGCGGCATCAGATGATAATCATGCACCCAGATCACATCGGACGGCCGCAGCAGCGGCTGCAACGACGCCGCCAGCCGGGTGTTAACCTCCCGATACACTTTCGCATCGCGCCGATCGAACTTCATCAGCTCCGGCATCGTATGCAGCAACGGCCACAGCACGCCGTTGGAGAAATTATTATAGTAGCGGTCGTGTTCGTCCTGGGTCAGGTCGATGGTGGCGTAATCAATCCCCGCCGCCTGCTCCATGCCAGACAAAGCCGGCTGCCCGCCCGCGACCGTTGGCGCAATCCGCCCCGACCAGCCGAACCACAGCCCGCCGCGCTTTTCCATCAGCCCATCCAACGCGACCGCAAGCCCACCCGCGCGCGCGCCGGCAGAGGGCAAAGGCACCCGGTTGGAAACAACGACAAGGCGGTTCATGGGACCTCCGGACACGCAGGCGTACGCTGCACCTCCTGACACTGACGGAGACTCATGGCGAGATAGAGGCAGGAATGGGGGGATGCCTGCCTTTATTCAGACATAATTAATCCCTCTGGCGTTTTTTTTGTGGGGGTGGGAAGGTGCGCTATGGAAAATTCGCTGCATGAAAAACTGGTTGGCTGGCGCCAGCATTTGCACGCCAACCCCGAACTCTCCCTGCATGAGGCCAACACCGCCGCGTTCGTCTGCGCGCGGCTCGCCGAAATGGGGATCCCGTTTACCTCGGGCTTTGGCGGGCATGGCGTGGTGGCGACCATCAGCCGCGGCCAGTCCAATCGCGCGGTGGGCTTGCGCGCCGATATGGATGCGCTGCCGATCACCGAAACCACCGGCCTCGCCTACGCCTCGAAAACCCCTGGCGTGATGCACGCCTGCGGGCATGACGGGCATACGGTCAGCTTGCTTGGCGCGGCCGAATTGCTGCGCGCAGACCCCAACTGGTCCGGCACCGTCCATCTGGTGTTCCAGCCCGCCGAAGAGGGCGGCGGCGGGGCGCGGTCGATGATCGATGCTGGCCTGTTCAGCAAATTCCCGATGGAGCAGATTTTCGGCTACCATAACTGGCCCGGCCTCGAAGCCGGCACGGTGATGGTCCATAACGGCCCGGTGATGGCTGGCGGCGGGCGGATCGAAATCACCCTCGATGGCCTTGCCGGCCATGCCGCCCTGCCGCATCTGACCCGTGACCCGATGCTTGCCGCCGGCCATTTGCTGGTCGCGCTGCAATCATTGGTCTCCCGCAATGTCGATCCGCTTGATCCCGCCGTCATCACCATCGGCGCCATCGAAGGCGGCAAAGCGCCCAACCAGATCCCGTCCAGCGTCACCATGCGCGGCACCTATCGTTTTTACCGCAACGACGTTCGCGATTTGCTGATCGATGGCATCGCCCGGGTCGCCAACGGCATTGCGGCAACGTTTGGCCTGACCGCGCAGGTCGACGCCCAGATCGGCATCGGCCCGACAGTGAACCACGCCGCCGGCAGCCTTGCCGCCGTCGCCGCCTGTGCCGAGGCCGGCATCAATTCCCGCACTGATATGCGTCCGGCGATGACGGGGGAAGATTTTTCCTGGTTCCTGCACGAAAAGCCCGGCGCCTTCGTCTGGATCGGCAACGGCCCGGAAGGCGATGGAAGCGGGCTGCATAATGATGGCTACAACTTCAACGATGCCATCCTGCCCCAGGCCGCGGGCTTCCTCGCCAGCGTCGCCCGCCACGCGCTGAAAGCCTGATTTCCGTGCACCGACGCGGCATGCTGCTCAGTGCGGCATCCGCGTTGGTCGCGGCTCCTGCGCGGGCAGATGGTGCCGCCATCGATCGCGCCCTGCGCCGGATGCTCGCCGGGGATCTGGACGCCCAGCGCGATGCCCTGGCCGATCTCGCCAATCCAGGCGCCGTGCCGGGATTGATTGCGATGCTGTTCTGGCTCGAAGAACCGATCTACCCCGCCATAGGCGCCGTGCTGACCAAAATTACGGGTGCCTCGCCAGGGCCGGCCTGGTTCGACTGGATGGTCTGGCAGCAGGACCATCCCGAATTCCCCGCCCATCCCGGCTTCGATCGGCTGCTGGAGGATCTTTATGTCGGGCTCGATCCGCAATTCGCCCGCTTTGTGCGCGCCGGCATCGCCCATACCATCCGGCTGGAAGAAATCACCTGGGGCGGGGTGAAAGTCGATGGCATCCCAGCCCTGGATGACCCAGCCTTATTGACTGCCGACACGGCCGACTATCTCAACCCCGATGACGTGGTGTTTGGCGCCGTCATCAACGGGCAGGCGCGGGCCTGGCCGATGCGGATCATCGCCTGGCATGAAATGGTCAATGACCGGCTGGGCGAGGTGCCGCTGTCGCTGGCCTATTGCACCTTGTGTGGGGCGGCAATTTTATACGATGGCCGGGTGCCGGGCCGCGATCAGCCGTTCCGCTTCGGCTCCTCGGGCCTGTTGTTTCGCTCCAACAAGCTGATGTACGACCGCCAGACCGATAGTTTATGGAACCAGTTCACTGGCCGGCCGGTGGTCGGCGCCTTGGTCGGATCGGGGGTGGAACTCACCCCGCTTGCGCTGGTGACCACCAGTTGGCAGGCCTGGAAAGCATCCCATCCGCACACCACCGTGCTGTCGCTTGCCACCGGGGTTTCGCGGGATTACGGCCCCGGGGTCGCCTATCGTCGCTATTTCGCCTCACCTGATATCGCCTTTCCGGCCGCTTTTTCCGACCGGCGGCAGGCCGCCAAGGACAAGGTGTTCGGCTTGCGGCTGCCCGGCGGCGTGAAAGCCTACCCGCTCGACCGCTTTGCCGGCGGGGCGGTGATCAATGACCGCGTCGGATTACAAAATGTCGTGCTGATCGGCGATGCCGCGCGGGAGGATATTCGCGCCTTTGCCCGCGATGCCGAGGAATTGTCCGCCGCCGGTCCGGGCCAGCTGACCGACGGCACACATATCTGGCAGATCGATGAAACCGCCCTGCGCGGCCCGCAGGGCCGAACCTTGCCGCGGCTGCCGGGACATATCGCCTACTGGTTTGCCTGGGCCGGGTATTTCCCCGACCAATATTGATCGCCATCAGCCGGAGCCTCGCCGCCATGTCCCTCATCACCGACCGCCGCCCGCGCAACTGGATCGACCGGCTGTGGTCGTCGATCGCCGATCGCGGCCGCGCCTATGCCGAGGTGCCGGCCGCCAGCATCGCGCCGGCCGAACGCGCCCGGCTTTTGGCGCGTGACCTGCTATCCGGCAAGGGCGAGGCATCCGGGGCTGCCCGCGCCCGTGAACTGCTCGATGTGCTGGTCGGGCTCGATGCCCCGGCGCGCCTCGCTTTCTGTCGCGATCTTGCAACCAGCTATTTGCCCGACCCTGATCGGCTGCGCGCGGCGGCCGGTGCCTATTTGGCCGATCCCGATCCGGCGCGTGCCAGCGCGCTGGCGGATGCCGCCGAGCCACCGCGCCAGGAATTACTGCGCCGGATGAACCAGGCCCCGGGCGGCACCGCGGCCCTGGTGGCGCTGCGCCAGGAAATTCTGGGCGCGGTGCGCGCCGATCCCACGCTTGCCCCGCTCGACAGCGATTTACGCCATTTGTTTGCCTCCTGGTTCAATCGCGGCTTTCTCGAACTGCGCCGGATTGACTGGAACACCCCGGCATCGGTCTTGGAAAAGCTGATCCGCTATGAAGCGGTGCATGAAATTCAAGGCTGGGATGATTTGCGCCGTCGCCTTGCCCCTGATCGGCGCTGCTTCGCCTTCTTTCATCCCGCGCTGCCCGGCGATCCACTGATTTTTGTCGAAGTTGCCTTGGTGCAAGGCCTCGCCGGCGCCATCGCGCCCTTGCTTGCGCCCGCGCTCGGCGATCCGGACAAAGCCGACACGGCGATTTTCTACTCGATTTCCAACTGCCAGGACGGGCTGCGCGGGATTTCCTTCGGCAATTTCCTCATCAAGCAGGTGGTGGAAGAACTGCAGCAGGAATTGCCGCATTTGCGGGTGTTTTCCACCCTGTCGCCGATGCCCGGCTTCCGCCGCTGGGTCGAACGGCGCGGCGGCGATCCGGTGACCAGCGAAGCCGAAACTTTGCAACTCGCCGCACGTTATCTCACCAATCCCGGCGCCAAATCGGCCGACCCAGTGGCGCGCTTTCATCTCGGCAATGGCGCGCGGCTCGAACGGATCAACTGGATGGGCAATCCGGCGCCGCGCGGCATGCAGGAATCCTTCGGCGTGATGGTCAATTACCTGTATGATCCCGATACAATCGAGGATAACCACGAAACCTATGCCAAGGGCGGTGCCGTCGTTCGGTCGGCGGCAGTGGCCGCCTTGCTGCCACCGGCCCTTGTGTTGGCAGGACAAACTGGCGAATAAGGCGCTTGGGGAGGAATTAACGATGAATATGTCACGTCGCCAGACCATCGGGCTTGCCACGTCGCTTGCGGTGCCGGCCATATTACGCCCCCGGACCGCGCGGGCTGACGCAAAGATTTTGAAAATCAGCCATCAATTCCCCGGCGGCACGCTGGAACAAGGCGATTTCCGCGACCGTCTGGTGCGCCGTTTCGCCAGCGACATCGAAGCCCGCACCAAGGGCGATCTCCGTTTCGAAATTTACCCCGGATCGTCATTGATGAAGACGGTGGCGCAATTTTCCGCCGTCCGCCGCGGCGCGCTCGATTTGTCGCTTTACCCGCTGGCCTATGCCGGGGGCGAAGTGCCAGAGGTGAATATCGGCCTGATGCCGTGCCTGGTCAGCAGCTACGCCCAGGGCATGGCGTGGAAAAATTCGGCCATCGGTAAGGAGCTTGAATCGCTCCTCGACAAGCGCGGCGTGAAAATCATCACCTGGATCTGGCAGGCTGGCGGCTGTGCCTCGCGCAGCGGCGCGGTGGTGATGCCCGATGATGTCAAAGGCCTCAAAATTCGTGGCGGCTCGCGCGAAATGGATTTGATGCTGAAGGCGGCGGGCGGAATTATTTCGTCAGTACCGTCCGATGAAATTTATGCGGCGATGCAAACCGGATCGCTCGATGCCGCGATCACCTCGTCAACCAGCCTGATCAGCTTCCGCTTGCAGGAAATCGCCAAGAACGTCACCAACGGACGCGCCGGCAGCTTCTGGTTCATGCTCGAACCGCTGATCATGTCGAAGGCGATTTACGATGCGCTGACGCCCGATCAACAGAAAGCGGTGACCGAGGTCGGGTTGTCGCTCGAAGCGTTCGGTCTGGCCCAGGCCAAGGCCGATGATGACGCGCTCGCCGCGATCTACTCCAAGGCTGGGGTAAAAGTGCAGGATTTCAATGTCGATGCGCTCGCCAAATGGCGCGCCATTGCCGAAAAAGCTGCCTGGACCGATTACGCCGCGCGCAACGCCGCCTGTGCCGCCCTGTTGAAACTGGCCGAAAGCGTCCCGGTTTGAACGCTGTGGTCGCGCCAATCCAGGCGCTGCTCGACCGCCTGAACACGCTGATGGCGTTCGCCTCCGCGCTCGCCATTGCTGCCGCTGGGCTGGTGCTGACCTGGGAGGTGATTGGCCGCTATTTCCTCGCCATTCCCAGCGACTGGCAGGATGAACTGTCAACCTTTCTGCTGATCGGCGCGACCTTTGCGTCCGCCGCCTGGACCCAGGCGCGGCGCGGCCATGTCGGGATCGATGCGCTCCACGAAATCCTGCCGGCACGCGCCGACCAGGTGCGCCGGGTGCTGGCCGACGCGCTGTCGGCCCTGTTCTGTGGCTATTTCACCTACAAATCCTGGCAGATGCTGCATGAAACCTGGACCGAGGGTCACACCACGCCATCATCCTGGGGCGCGCCACTATGGGTGCCGTATGGCTGCATGACCTTGGGGATGGGCCTGCTGACCTTGCAATTGGCGGTGCAGACCTTGGGCAAACGCGCATGAGCGTCGGGTTCATCGGCGCCCTCTACGGGATTGCCACCGTGGTCATGCTGTTTTCCGGCATGCCGATTGCCTTCGCGCTCGGCGGGGTCGCAACGGTTTTCATGATGATTTTCATGCCGGCGGCATCCGTCGATACCATCGCGCAAAATGTGTACGAAGAACTTGCCAGCATCACCTTGCTGACCATTCCGCTGTTCATCTTGAAGGGCGCAGCAATCGGCAAATCCCGCGCCGGCAAGGATTTGTACGATGCGCTGCATGTTTGGCTGCACAAAGTGCCGGGCGGGCTGGGGGTGGCCGTCGTCTTCGCCTGCGGGCTGTTCGCCGCGATGGCCGGATCGTCGCCGGCAACTTGCTCGGCGATCGGGTCATCCGGCATTCCGGAAATGCGCAAGCGTGGCTATTCGCCAGGGTTTGCGGCAGGCCTGGTAGCCGCTGGCGGCACCCTCGGCATCCTGCTGCCGCCGTCGATTGTTCTGATTTTATATGCGGTGCGCGCCGAACTTTCGCTCGGCCAGCTGTTCCTCGCCGGCCTTGGGCCGGGCGTGCTGCTGGTGGTGCTGTTCGCGGTCTATGCGGCGTTTCGCTGGCGCTACGAATATCGCCACGCCGGCCGGGTGCGCGACGCCGGCGGCGCGGTCAGCCCGATCCTGTTCGAAGACACATACACGAGTGCCCAACGCTGGTCCGCGCTGCCCCGAGTGCTGCCATTCCTGATCTTGCTGACCGGGGTGATGGTCGCGCTTTACGGCGGCATCGCCACCCCGAGCGAAACCGCTGGCCTCGGCGCGATCATGGCGCTCGCGTTGGTCGCGGTCGTGTACGGCGCCTACAAGCCGGCTGACATCGTCCCGATTTTCAACGGCACGCTTGGTGAGTCCGGCATGCTGCTGATGATCATCGGCATGAGCCTGCTATATTCCTACGTGATGAGCTACCTCCATATCAGCCAGGCCGCCGCCGGCTGGATCGTCGGGCTTCATCTGTCGAAATACCTGCTGCTGACAGCGATTTTGCTGCTCGTGGTGGTGCTCGGATTTTTCCTTCCGCCGGTTTCCATCATCCTGATGACCGCGCCGATCATTTTGCCGCCGTTGCGGGCCGCGGGCTTCGATCTGATCTGGTTTGGCGTCGTCATGGTGGTGGTGATGGAAATGGGTTTGATCCATCCCCCGGTCGGGTTGAATATTTTCGTCATCAACCGCGTCGCCCCGGATATCGGGTTGGGCGCCATCATCTGGGGCACCTTGCCCTTCGTGCTGCTGATGACGCTCGCCGTGATCATCCTGACCATCGTGCCCGATATTGCCATGGGCCTGCCGCATATGGTCTATAAATGATCGATGGACACAGTGAATTTTGAGGCCATCGTCATCGGTGCTGGCATCGCCGGCGCCACCGTCGCGGCCAGCCTCGCCCCCACCCACCGCATTGCGCTGATCGAAGCCGAAGAAGCCGCCGGCTATCATTCAACCGGCCGGTCGGCCGCGAGTTGGATTCTTAATTACGGCCCGCCGGATGTCCGCGCCCTGACCGGCGCCTCGCGCGGCTTTCTGGAAACACCTCCCCCCGGCTTCACCGAAACCGCGATCTTGCGGCGGCGGATGAATGTCTATCTCGCGCCGCCCGATCAGGTCGGCGATCTCGAAGCGATGCTGACCGGCGGGGTGGGCCTGCGCGAGATTTCGATGCAAGACGCCAAAACCCTGGTCCCCGCCTTGCGCGACGGCTACGCGGTGCGCGCGCTGGTCGAGGAAGACGTGTTCGACATCGATGTCGCCGCCTTGCACCAAGGGTTTCTGCGTCAGGCCCGCCGCAATGGCGGCACCCTGGCGCTGCGCAGCCGGTCAATGCGGATCGAACGCAAAGCCGGGCTATGGCATGTCGAGGTCACCGGTGGCGCAAGCTTCACCGCCCCGATCCTGATCAACGCCGCCGGTGCCTGGGGGGATGAGGTTGCCGCCCAAGCCGGCCGCCCCCCGCTCGGATTGGTGCCAAAGCGCCGCACCGGCGTCATTGTCGATCCCGCGCCCTGGCAGGTCGCCGACTGGCCGTTCGTGATGGCCGCCGACGGTAGCTGGTATTGCCGGCCGGAAGCCCGCACCCGGCTGATGGTTTCCCCCGCCGACGCCACCCCGATGCCGCCGCAGGACATCCAGCCCGATGAATATGATATCGCGGTGGCGGTCGATCAGATGACGACTGCGCTCGATATCGACGTCAAACGGGTCGAGCGCAGTTGGGCCGGCCTGCGCACCTTCACCCCGGATGGCAGTCTGGCGCTAGGTCCGGCGGCGGACGGCTATATTTGCTGCCTGGGGCAGGGTGGTTACGGCATTCAGACCTCCCCGGCAGTCGGCGCGCTGATCGCCGCATTGGTGATCGGGACGGACCCTGGCTATGCGCCAGATGTGCTTGCGTTGGTGGACCCGCGCCGCTTTGCGGCTGGATAGGTCTTCACCCTATTTGCGACAAACTCACCTTGCCGCGCCCGGCAATCGCGGTGAAACTGCCGCTTCATTGCAAGAGAACCAAGCCAGATGGCCACACGTCTCGCTAACAAAGTCGCCATCGTCACCGGCGCCGGCCAGGGCATCGGCCGCGCCACCGCCATCGCCTTCGCGCGCGAGGGTGCGACCGTCATCATCGCCACCCGCACTGAAAGCCATGGCCGCGAAACCCTCGCGTTGATTGAGGCTGCCGGCGGGCGCGCCCTGTTCCGCCAGATCGACATCGGTGACCACAAGGCGAGCCGCGCGATGGTCGATGAGGTGGCCAGCACCTGCGGGCGGCTTGATATTGTCGTGCACAATGCCGCCGCCTTCGGCCGTATGCTGGTCGCCGAAATGGATGAGGCCACGCTCGACCTGCTGTTCAACGTCAACGTCAAAGCCTGCTTCACCCTCGCCGGCGCCGCCTTGCCGCATATGCGCAAGCAGGGCGGTGGGCGCTTCATCGTGACCTCATCGGTGACCGGCCCCAAAGTTTCGATGCCCGGTTCCGGCGCCTATGCCACCAGCAAGGCCGCGATCACCGGTTTCATCCATACCGCCGCCATAGAATTCGCCGCCGATAACGTCACGGTGAACGCGGTGGAGCCCGGCTATATCGACACGCAGGCGCTCACCGGCCTCAAGGCGCGCTATGGCGAAGACCGCATTGCCCATTTCATCCCGGCCAAGCGCCTCGGCCGACCCGAGGAAATCGCCGGCCCCATGCTGTTTCTGGCCAGCGACGATGCCAGCTACGTGACCGGTGAAACCATCGTGGTCGATGGCGGGGCGCGACTGCCGGAAAGTCCGGTGTTCGCGGATTAGCCCGGTAAGGAGGCCGCGTTCGTGGCCAACGCCCCAAGCCCGCTCCACCGCCGCGTCAACCTTCACGCCGTCGCCTTGCGCTATCTGGCCGAGATCGCCCGGCTCGGCTCAATCCGCCGCGCCGCCAGCAGCCTTAACGTTGCCTCCTCGGCGATTAACCGTCAGGTGCTGCGGCTCGAACGTGAACTCGGTGTTCGTGCCTTCGATCGTCTGCCGACCGGCATGCGGCTGACGCCGGCGGGGGAATTGCTGTTGCAGCATGTCCGATCCACCTTGCGCAATTTCGATCGTTTGTTGGCCGAAATGGACGGGCTGCAAGGCATCCAGAGCGGCCATGTCAGCCTGCTGGCGGTGGATAGCTTGCTGGTCTCGATCGTGCCGCGCGCGATCGAAGATGTTTCGCGCCGCTATCCGGTGGTCACCTTTGCCGCCCTTGCTGCCGCCCCGGCCGCGGTTCTCGCCGGCGTTGCGGCCGGGGAAGCCGATATCGGCCTCAGCTTCGTCATCCCCACCAGCTTGCCCTTGCAACTGGTGGCCAGCGCGCCCGCACCGCTCGGCTGCCTGATGGCGCCCAGCCATCCGCTGGCACACGCGCCAAGCATCGGTTTCGATGATTTGCAGCCCTATCCGGTGGCGTTTCAATCCGACTCGCTGCCCGCAGCCGCCGATGATCAGAATGAATTTGCCGATTTCCGCGCCCGCGCAACCGCGCGCTTCACCTCCAACTCCATCGAATTCCAGCGCGGCATCATCCGCGGCGGCCTCGCCGTCGCCTGCCTCACAAAGCTCGGTTTTGCACGGGAGCTCGCTGCCGGGGAACTCGTCTGGGTGCCGCTTGCCGCCCCAGAGTTGCGCGCGCTGACCATTGGGGTGTTCATTCCCCAGCGCCGGACCTTGTCGCCGGCGGCCGACCTGGTGGTGGCAACCCTCGCCGGCCAGTTGCAGCATGAAATGGACCGGGAATGATTGCGATTGATGGCGCACTGGTGGTGGCTGACGGCCAGGTGCGCACCGGCACGGTGCTGGTCGCCAACCGCAAGATCGCAGCCCTGGCCTGGACCGATCCAGACCGCGCCGCCTTGCGCACCCAGGCAGCGGACATCGTTGATGGAAATGGCCATTATCTGATGCCCGGCCTGATCGATGGCCACGCCCATGCCTATGGCAGCCTGCTGCGCGGCACCGAAAACAGCCTGCCGCTCGAGCTTTGGGCGCTGCACACGACCTTGCATGGCCGCGCCACCGACGGCCCGGCCTTGCACAGCGCGATCATGCTGGGTGCCGCCGAACGCATCCGCGCCGGCATCACCGGCGCGGTCGATCACGCGCCCAATTTCGCCCTGGCCCAAACCTCGCTCGCAGCCCATGAAGCATCCGGCCTGCGCGCCGCCTTTGCGCCGTTCCTGCATGATCTGTCCGACTATGATCTGATGGACCTACCGATCGCGCCCGACCTCTATGCCCTGGTCGGCGGGCCGCCGCCGGTGGATGCGGACCGCTACACGTCGGACTTCGCCGCCCTCGTCCAGCAGGCGCGCGCCGGCTCGGGCCGGGTCGAAATCCAGCTCGGCCCCAACGCCCCGCAGCGCTGTTCCCCCGCTAGCTGGGCGCTGTGGCGGGCGTTGCGAGACCGGCACGATGTCGCGGTCCATACCCATCTGCTCGAAACCCGCGCGCAGCGATCGCTCAATCGGCTCTATCCCGGCGGTCTGGTCGCCGCGATGGCGCGCAACGGCATGCTCGAAGGCCGGCTGACCTGCGCCCATGGCGTCTGGCTGGCGCAGGCTGAAATGGAAATCCTCGCCCGCCACAACGTCACCGTCAGCCACAATCCGGCGAGCAATCTGATGCTCGGCAGTGGGGTGCTGAATTTCTGCGCCTGTCAGTCTTGTGGGCTGCGCCTCGCGATCGGCAATGATTCCACCAACACTGGTGGCCGCACCGATATTTTCGCCAATATGCGCCTGGCGATGATGCTGCCGCGCCGTGCCGAGCCAGACTTCGCGCAATGGCCCAAGGCTGACGCCGTCTTCGCCGCGGCAACCGAAGGCGGGGCTGCCGCCCTTGGCCTCGCCGGCAAACTGGGCCGCATCGCGCCCGGGCAACTCGCCGATCTGGTCCTGGTCCAGGCCAACCACGCCGCAACCCTCGCCGCGCCGCCAAGCCTCGACGTGCTGGTCCAGCATGCTGGCCCCGAGCATGTCAGGTCGGTGATGGTCGATGGCGCCTGGGTGATGCGCGACGGGGTCATAATTGCCTTTGATGAGGCCGAAATGCTTCACGGCGCGGCAATTCAGGCTAAGCTCCTCCGCGATCGGGTAGCCGATCAACTTCTCGTCCTGATGGCGGCGTTTCCTGCCATGTCGGCACAATTCGCGCGTGATTCCAACAGCAATCCATGACCGCGAAGGGCACCACGATGGAAATCGGCGTTTTCATTCCCATCGGCAATAACGGCTGGCTGATCTCCAGCACCAGTCCGCAATATATGCCGAGCTTCGCCTTGAACCGCACCATCACCCAGCGCGCTGAACATTTCGGCCTCGATTTCGTCTTGTCGATGATCAAGCTGCGCGGCTTCGGCGGCGCCACCGAATTCTGGGACCATAACCTCGAAAGCTTCACCCTGATGGCCGGCCTCGCCGCCGTCACCACCAAGATCAAGCTGTTCGCAACCGTCGCAACCCTTGCCATCCCGCCTGCGATCGCCGCCCGCATGGTCGCAACGATTGACGATATTTCCGGTGGCCGCTTCGGCCTCAACGTGATCACCGGCTGGCAGCGCCCGGAATACGCCCAGATGGGCATCTGGCCGGGCGATGACTATTTCACCCGCCGCTACGACTACGTGTCTGAATATGTGCAGATCATGCGCGAATTATGGGCAACCGGCCGGTCGGACTTCAAAGGCGAGTTCTTCCAGATGGATGATTGCCATGTCAGCCCGCGCCCGCAGGCGGACATCAAAGTGATCTGCGCCGGCCAAAGCACCGCCGGCATGCGCTTCACCGCCGCCCAGGCGGACTATAATTTCTGCCTCGGCATGGGGGTGAATACGCCAAAAGCCGTCGAACCCACCATCGCCCGCATGCAGACCGTCGCCGCCGAAGCCGGCCGCAACATCCCCTGCTACGCGCTGGTGATGATTATTGCGGATACCACCAACGAAGCCGCCACCGCGAAATGGGAACTTTACAAATCCGGCAAGGACGAAGGCGCGCTCGCCTGGCTCACCGAACAAGGTGCGGCCGACACCAAATCCGGCAGCGACACCAATGTCCGCCAACTGGCCGACCCGACCTCCGCGGTCAATCTCAATATGGGCACCCTGGTCGGGTCCTACGCCAAAATCGCTGCCATGCTCGATGAGATGGCGGAAATCCCCGGCCTCGGCGGGGTGCTGCTGACCTTCGATGATTTTGTCGCCGGGATCGAGAATTTCGGCACCCATATCCAACCCTTGATGCAAAGCCGCAAACATCTGGTGGGAACCGCCGCATGAACGTGACCCTGCCGGCCCAACCCGAAGCCCTGCCGATCAAACTCGCCGAAACCGCCCTGATCGTGGTCGATATGCAGAACGCCTACGCGTCGCCGGGTGGCTATCTCGACCTCGCCGGCTTTGACATCAGCGGCGCGGGTGCCGCAATCGCCAAAATCCAGGCCGCGATCGCCGCCGCGCGCCTGGTCGGCATGCAGATCGTGTTTTTCCAAAATGGCTGGGACCCGAACTACCACGAAGCCGGCGGCCCCGGATCGCCGAACTGGCACAAATCCAACGCGCTCAAAACCATGCGGGCGCGCCCCGAACTGCAAGGCAAACTGCTCGCCAAAGGCACCTGGGACTATGCGCTGATTGACGCACTGAAGCCCGAACCCGGCGACATCATCATCGAAAAGTCGCGCTATTCGGCCTTCTTCAATACCGGCCTCGATAGCATGTTGCGCGCTCGCGGCATCCGCACCCTGGTGTTCACCGGCATCGCCACCAATGTCTGCGTTGAAAGCACGCTACGCGACGGCTTCTTCCTGGAATATTTCGGGGTCGTGCTGCATGATGCCACCCATCATGCGGGGCCGGATTTCATCAAGCAGGCGTCGCTCTATAATATCGAGAAGTTTTTTGGCTGGGTTTCTACGACTGCGGACTTCTGTGGAGCGGTTCGGCAGACGCCTTAAGTAAGAAAGGTCTTCTTTTTGTGAACAAAAAGAAGCAAAAAAACTTTCCCACTTTGGTGCCGAGTGCGCACGAACAGCGGTGCGCCAGTGTCAGAAAGTTTTTTTGGTTCTTTTTGTTCACAAAAAGAACTGCTTTCTTGCCTTCCTTCTGAGGAGAAACCCCATGCCCATGCAAGCCATCATCCCCGCCGGTTCCGGCAAGCCCTTGGCCCCGTATTCCCCGGGCGCCGCCGCCGACGGGGTGGTCTATGTCTCCGGCACTTTGCCCTTCGACAAGGACAATAACGTCATCCATATCGGCGATCCGGCGGCGCAGACCCGCCACGTGTTGACCACCATTGCATCGGTCATCGAGGCCGCCGGCGGCACCATGGCCGACGTTACCTATAATATGATTTTCATCACCGACTGGGCCAACTACGCCGCCATCAATACGGTCTATGCCGAGTTCTTCCCCGGCGACAAACCGGCACGCTATTGCATTCAATGCGGACTGGTGAAGCCTGACGCGCTCATCGAAATCAGCACCATCGCCCATGTCGGCAAGCCCGGGTGAACGATGTGCTACAGTATGAGGTCACAGGCCAAGCGGGCGCGCCGATTGTGGTGCTGTCGGCGGGCCTCGGCGGGGCAGGGGCCTATTGGCAGCCGCAAATGGCAGCGCTCACCGCGTCCTATCGCGTCATCACTTATGACCAGCGCGGCACCGGACGCAATCCCGGCGCAGTGGCCGAAGGTGTCGTGATCGCCGACATGGCCGACGATGTTGCCGCAATTATGGGCGATGCCGCCGCCGGTCCCTGCCATTTCGTCGGCCATGCGCTCGGCGGGTTGATCGGGCTGGAACTCGCCCTTCGCCATCCCGCGCTTGTGCGATCGCTGGTACTGGTCAATGCCTGGGCAACGCTCGACCCGCATACCGCGCGCTGCTTTGACGTGCGGGCGGAGATTTTGCGCGCCTCCGGCCCCGCCGCCTACATCAAAGCGCAGCCAATCTTCCTGCATCCAGCCGCCTGGCTGTCCCAGCACGCCGAGCGCTTGGCGGAGGAGGAGGCCCGCGCCATCCACCACTTCCAGGGTGTGGATAATTTGCGCCGCCGGATTGCCGCCGTCCGCGGCTTTGATTTCCGCGACCACCTCGCCGCGATCAATACCCCGACTTTGGTGATGGCCAATCGCGACGACATGCTGGTGCCCTACACGCGTTCGGTATCGCTCGCCGCCGCCTTGCCCAACGCCGAACTGGCCTTGTTCGAAACCGGCGGCCACGCCGGCAATTTCAGCGATCCCGCCCCCTTTGATGCGGCTCTCATGCCCTTCCTGCGGCGCCAATGACCCCAGGCCCGCCCTTGCAATTTGTATTGTTGGTGGCGCGCATGAGCATTGACGAATACGCAAGGGGCTGCTTGAATCAGCGCACGCGTCGGAACTGACACCATCGTGACGCAGAATTTTCACAGTTTTATCGGAGGCCGCCATGGACGGAGACAAACTTAAGGGCATGATCGAGCGGGTGCGCACCGGTCGACTGTCGCGTCGCCGCTTTGTCGGCCGGATGCTGGCCGTGGGCCTGACCGCGCCGATGGCGACCCAGTTGCTCAGCCTTGGCGGCGTCGCGATGGCGCAGCCCTCCACAGGCTACAAGCCGACCAAGCGTGGCGGCGGTGGGGCGTTGAAATTGCTGTGGTGGCAGGGCCCAACCCTGTTGAACCCGCATTTCGCCACCGGCACCAAGGACCAGGATGGCAGCCGGATGTTCTATGAGCCGCTGGCCAGCTGGTCGCCGGAAGGCGAATTGGTGCCGATCCTGGCCGCTGAAATTCCCAGCCGTGCCAATGGCGGCCTCGCCGCCGACGGCAAATCGGTGATCTGGAAGCTGAAGCAAGGGGTGAAATGGCATGATGGCATGCCATTTACCGCCGATGACGTGGTGTTCAACTGGGAATACGCCAAGGACCCGGCCACGGCGGCCGTCAGCAGCGGCAAGTTCAAGGACATCGTGGTCACCAAGATCGATACCCACACGGTCAAAATTACCTTCCCGGTTGCCAAGCCGTTCTGGGCCGATACGTTTATCAGCTCGGACTGCACCATTATCCCCAAGCATCTGTTTGCCGCCTATACCGGCGCGAAATCGCGCGAAGCCCCCAACAATCTGGTGCCCGTCGGGACCGGCCCCTATATTTTCAAGGAATTCCGTCCCGGCGATCTGCTGACCGGGGTGATCAATCCGAACTACCATATGGCCAACAAGCCCCATTTTGACTCGATCGAAATGAAGGGCGGTGGCGACGCTGTCTCGGCCGCCCGTGCGGTGCTGCAAACCGGCGAGTATGATTTCGCCTGGAACCTGCAAGTGGAAGACGAGGTGCTGCTGCGTCTCGAAAAAGGCGGCAAAGGCCGCGTTGCCCTCGCGCTTACCGCTAATATCGAACATGTCCAGCTCAACACCACCGATCCCAACACCGAAGTGGACGGCGAGCGGTCATCGATCAAGACCGTGCATCCGGCGTTCAGCGACAAAGCCGTGCGTGAGGCGATGGCGCTGCTGGTCGATCGGGAATCGGTCGAGAAATTCATCTATGGCCGCACCGGCATCGCCACCGGCAACTACCTCAATAATCCGCCGCCCTATGTGTCCAAGAACACCTCCAAGGAATTCAGCATCGACAAGGCCAACGCCCTGCTCGACAAGGCCGGCTGGGCCCGCGGCGCCGACGGCATCCGCGCCAAGGGCGGCAAGCAGTTGAAGTTCCTGTTCCAGACCTCGATCAACCAGCCGCGCCAGAAAACCCAGGCGATCATCAAGCAGGCCTGCCAGAAGGCCGGCATCGAACTCGAGATCAAGGCGGTCGCGGCGTCGGTGTTCTTTTCGTCCGATGTGGCCAACCCAGATACCTACCCGCATTTCTATGCGGATATGCAGATGTATACGACCGGCCCCAGCGCGCCCGATCCCGGCATCTGGATGCAGGCCTATCTGTCCAGCGAAGTCTCCAGTAAGGCCAACAAATGGCAGGGCCGCAACATCACCCGTTACCGCAATCCGGCATGGGACAAACTTTATGGCGAGGCTGAAGCCGAGCTCGACCCGATCAAGCGCGCGGCGATGTATATCGGTTTGAATGACATGCCGGTGAAGGATCAGGCAGTGATCCCGGTTGTCTATCGCCCATCGGTCGCGGCGGCATCCAATAAGCTGAACTTCCGCTTCAGCGGCTGGGACAGCTACATCGCCGAGTTTCAGGACTGGTTTATGGAAGCCTGATCGCACGCGGGTTGGAACACTTGTTGCGTTCCAACCCGCGGCCCCATGCCGTGGAGTTCCCCCGATCATGATCGTGTCACTCACCTAGTGTCGCGCCAGTTCCTTTTGCGCCGTCTGTTGATCGCAATCCCGAGCCTGTTGGGCATCAGCATGGTGTTGTACACCGTGCTGGCGCTGGCGCCGGGGGACCCGTTTGGCGAGTTGGTGACCAACCCCAATGTTCCTGCCTCGGTACGGCTGGCGTTGCGGGCCGAACTCGGCCTCGATGACCC
>JANXRN010000035.1 GCA_025352995.1 Acetobacteraceae bacterium | reverse complement strand
ATCTCCTCCCGGTCCAACAACATCTCCAACATGCCAACATACGCCGCCACTTCCGGCGCGCGCGGCCGCAGCCAGCCATGGCCGCTCGGAAATGAAACATGCGGCTGGCGCACACGATCCGGATTCTTGCCGGTTTGGGGGGGCCGCACCCGCGCCTTGGGCAGCTTCCCAGCCCGCCACAGCGCAATCAGCTTTTCCAACCGTCGCCCCATGCGCCCGACGCGGTTCCACAGCGCGATGAAAAACATCGGCATGGACGTGTCGCGCTTGGAAGCGACAGCGATGGCCCCTTGCACCAGCGTAAGGATGGAGTGAAATGAATGCATAAGAACCACATAGAACACAACGAGAACAAAATCAAGAGAAATTTCCGCCCAATTTCCCAACCCAACGGGCAGGAAGTCCACGAACATAGTTTTTTTGGTTCTGTTTGTTCACAAAAAGAACACCCTTCCTTCCCAAGCCCACCCAAGATACCCTGCCCCAAACATAGAGAGTGCGACCATGAAACTCGGCAGACTGGGCGTATGGAATCCGAACGACCGGCTAACCCCGCCAGAACTGGCGCGCCTGCTCAAAACCTCCGAAGATCTCGGATATAGCGCGCTTTGGTACCCGGAATCGGTGGGATATGAGGCGCTATCGAGCGCAGCCTTCATGCTGGCGAATTCGAAAACCCTCAGCATCGGCAGTTCGATCGCCAGCACCTATGCCCGCGATGCCTTCACCGCCCGGCGTGGGCTGATCGGGTTGGCAGCGATGTCGGACAATCGCTTCATCCTCGGGCTTGGGGTCAGCCATGCCTCGATGGTGACCGCCCGCGGCCACCAGTACGACAAGCCGATCCCGACGATGAATGCCTATCTCGATGGGCTTTATGGCAGTGAGCCAGGCGCCGATCAGTGGCCAGTGATGCTGGCGGCATTGGGGCCGGTGATGACCAGGCTCGCCTTCGAGCGTTCGATGGGCGCGCTGCCGGTCAACACCACGCCGGAGCACACGCGGCGGACGGCAGCCAAGATGCCGGCGGGCAAGCATCTGGCAGTGGCGCAGAAATTCATCATCGAAACCGATCCAGTGAAAGCCCGCGCTGTCGGGCGTGCCGAACTGGCGATGTATCTGGCTTTGCCGAACTATGTCGCCCATTGGAAGCGGCTCGGGTTCACCGACGCCGAGCTGCAAAATGGCGGATCGGACCGGTTGATCGACGCGATGCTCAATTGGGGTTCGGTCGATGACGTCAAGCGCCAGATCCGCGCCCATTTCGACGCCGGCGCCACCCATGTCTGCATCCGCCCGGTGCATCCGAACGGTGAC
The DNA here is from genome assembly GCA_025352995.1 of Acetobacteraceae bacterium. Lineage (GTDB taxonomy): Bacteria > Pseudomonadota > Alphaproteobacteria > Acetobacterales > Acetobacteraceae > CAITOL01. Next base: position 2,706 of record JANXRN010000035.1, on the reverse strand, counting down.
TACGCGGCGCGCGATGCGGCGCTGAAGGCGATGGCGGATTTGTAGGCAAGATCATCATCCGATCGGCTTGCCTTATCGATCGGATATAGATGATTGTGAAAGCAAGACTCTCGCGCGTTTCCGCTGACCCAACACGCGCGGATAACGCGCGAGGCCCCGTGGTACTTTCAGATTGAATTGTGCGGCGATTTTCCGTATATATTCGGCGTCGATGAAGAAGGCACCACGGGAATGAACATGCTAGCCATTGCCGAAAGGCCTAAGCAGCGCCGGAGCAAGGCAGAAGATCGCATTGACGCGAGGCTGCCCGCCGAGACCAAGCGCGTCATCGAACATGCCGCATCACTGATCGGGGTCACAGTCTCGGATTTCGTGATAAATCAAGCCTATAACGCTGCCCAAACTGTGATTAAGGACCGCGAGCGCTGGGTGCTTGATCGTGCGCAAAGCAACGCTTTCGTAGAAACCCTCCTCAACCCGCCTGAGCCCAGCGAGGGGTTGAAGCAGGCCGCTGCCCGCTTCAAAGCCCAGGAAGGTCTCGATCCGCGATAGGGCATGATTTCGTTTATTTTTGAACCGCTTGGGCCTCATCACGATCGTGCCGGATTTGCCTGTGGCAATGCGGCGCTTGACGATTTCCTGCAGACCAAAGCGCGCAAGGAGCGCGATTTGGGTTACGGCCGCGTTTTCGTCATGGTGGACCCGGCTGCCCCCACGGCGGTTGCGGGCTACTACACGCTTTCCGCGCATTCGATCGATATTTCTGCCCTCGATGACCGGTTGCGCAAGAAGATGCCGAAATACCCTCTGGTGCCGGTCACCCTCATCGGTCGGCTGGCGCGGTCATTGCACTTGAAGGGCAGCAGAAGGGGCGAAACCTTGTTGTTCGACGCACTGCGAAAGTCGCTGCGGAGCGCCGCAAAAGTCGGGTCCCACGCCATTGTCGTTGACGCGATCGATGCCCCGGCCGCGGATTTTTATCGGCGCTATGACTTCATTCCGTTAAAAGGCGCGGCCAATCGCCTCTATCTTGCGATGGAAACGGTACGGAAGCTCGGCCTGGATTAGAATGCGCGAGCGCGGGCTTCTGACGCCCAATCCCCACCGTTGACGCCCGCCTATCCCCATCCGACACTTCGTCCAACGGACGAATTGGAGGAATGAAATGGTCGCACAATCCTGGCTCAGCGCGGTGGTAGCCGGCGTATGACCATCAAAACCCTGCTGATCGCCAATCGCGGTGAGATCGCTATTCGCATCGCCCGTGGCGCGGCCGAGCTTGGCATCATGTCCGTCGCCATTCATTCCGCTGATGACGCCCAGTCGCTGCATGTGCGCGCCGCCGATCGGGCGGTAGCGCTGTCGGGCAGTGGCCCGGCGGCCTATCTCGATATCGCCGGCATCATCGCCGCCGCCCAGGCTGAAAGGTGCGACGCGATCCATCCGGGATACGGTTTCGTCAGCGAGAACGCCGCCTTCGCGCGGGCTTGCCAGGCGGCCGGGATCATTTTCGTCGGCCCGGACGCGGCCGCACTCGATTTGTTCGGCGACAAGGGCGCGGCACGGCGTTTTGCCGCCGCCCATGGCGTTGCAATCATCGCCGGCACTGATGGGCCGACGACGCTCGAACAGGCGCAAGAATTTCTCGCCGAGCTCGGCCCCGGCGGCGCCATCATGGTCAAGGCGATCGCCGGCGGTGGCGGGCGCGGCATGCGGCCAGTGACCGACCCTGCCCAACTCGCCACCGCGTTCGAACGCTGCCGGGCGGAAGCGCTGTCATCCTTCGGCAATGGCGATGTCTATGTCGAGCGCCTGTTCATCCATCCCCGCCATATCGAAGTCCAGGTGCTGGGTGACGGCGCGGACGTCGCGCATTTATGGGAACGCGAATGCAGCATCCAGCGCGAACGCCAGAAGCTGATCGAAATCGCCCCTGCCCCGTTCCTGCGTCCGGCCGTGCGCGCGCGCCTGCTCGATGCGGCGACCAAACTGGCCAAGGCGGCGAAGTACCGCAGCGCAGGCACGTTTGAATTTCTGCTCGATACCGCAACCGACAGCGACGATGCGGCGATCGCCTTCATCGAGGCCAACGCGCGCCTGCAAGTTGAACACACGGTGACCGAAGAAGTGACCGGCATCGACCTGGTCGGCGCGCAGTTGCAGATCGCCGGCGGCGCGCGCCTCGCCGATCTCGGCCTGACCCAGGCAGACATCCCAACCCCGCGCGGCATGGCGTTGCAGGCGCGGGTCAATCTCGAAACCATGAACCCGGATGGCAGCGTGCGTGGCGCCGGCGGGATGCTGTCGGCCTATGACCCGCCAAGCGGCCCGGGCGTGCGGGTCGATGGCTACGGCTATGCCGGCTACCGTACCAATCCGCGCTTTGACAGTTTGCTGGCCAAAGTCATCGTGCATGACCGGCGCGGCAATTTTGCCGATGTTGCCGGCAAGGCGGCGCGGGCGCTGGGTGAGTTCCGCATGACCGGCGCGGCCTCCAACATCGGCTTCCTGCAAGCTTTGCTGCGCCACCCCGCTTTGCTTGCCGGGCAACTCCACACCCGTTTCGTCGATGAACATATCGCCAGCCTGACCAGTGCCGAGGCCGCCCCCGCGCGCTATTTCGAAGCCGCCACCAGCGCCGCCCGCCGCGCCGGCGCCCGGCTTGAAACCACCGATCCGCTGGGGGTGGTCAATTTTGGCAAGACC
>JANXRN010000531.1 GCA_025352995.1 Acetobacteraceae bacterium | reverse complement strand
GCCAGCCGGCCAATGCGGTCTTCAATCGCCGGGCGGTTGAAGCGCAGCACATAGGGCATGAACACCGCATTGGTCATGCCGTGATGGGTGCCGTAGAGCGACCCGATCGGGTGGGACAGCGAATGCATCGCGCCCAGCCCTTTCTGGAACGCGGTTGCCCCCATGGCAGCAGCCGACATCATCATCGCGCGGGCTTCGATGTCGGTGCCGTTAGCGACCGCGCGCGCCAGATAAGTCTTGGCCAGCCGCATCCCTTCGACCGCGATGCCGTCGGCGAGCGGATGATAGAACGGCGCGCAATAGGCTTCCAGGCAATGGATCAGCGCATCCATCCCAGTGCCGGCGGTGGCGCGCGGCGGCAGGCCGATGGTCAATTCGGGATCGCAAATCACAATCGTCGGCATCATTTTCGGATGGAAAATGATTTTCTTGGTGTGGGTGGCTTCGTTGGTGATAACGCCCGCGCGCCCGACTTCGGACCCGGTGCCGGATGTCGTGGGCACGGCGATAATCGGCGCAATCCCGGCCGGATCGGCGCGCGTCCACCAATCGCCAATATCCTCGAAGTCCCACATCGGGCGGGTCTGACCGGCCATGAAAGCGATGACCTTGCCGCAATCCATTGCCGACCCACCGCCGAAGGCAATCACCCCGTCATGCTTGCCGGCGCGAAATACCAAGAGTCCCGCTGCGACGTTGGATTCCACCGGGTTGGCCTGCACGCCATCGAACAAACCAGCGCCCGTCGCGGCCAGGGCTGCCTTCACCATCGCGCTGCCGGAAATGCCTGGATCGGTCACCAGCAGCGGCCGCATGATCCCGGCCGCCGCGCAGGCATCGGCCAGTTCGCTGATCCGCCCCGCCCCGAAACGAATACTCGTCGGGTAGTTCCAGTTGCCACGTAAGATCATCGTTTCTACCTAAGATCGTTCGAACCCACGCTTCAGTTCCCAATCGGTGACGCGGCGGTCATATTCCAACTGCTCCCATTCGCCGGTGTGAACGTAATGATCAACAACTTCATCCCCCAGCGCCGCGCGCAACATTTTCGATCCGCGCAGGGCGGACGTCGCATCACGCAAGGTGCGCGGGATGTCGCGCGATGCGTCGCCTTGATAGGCATCGCCGATGAAGGCAGGTTCCAGCTGCATCTTCTGCTCGATACCGGCCAGGCCCGCCGCGATCAGGGCCGCGAAAGCGAGATAGGGGTTAAGGTCGGCGCCGCCGATCCGGCATTCCACCCGCACCGCCTTGCTGTTTTCCCCGCAGACCCGGAAGCCGGCGGTGCGATTATCCGGGCTCCAAACCGCGCGGGTCGGGGCGAACGTGCTGACCTGGAAACGCTTATAGGAATTGATGAACGGGGCAAGGAAGTAGGTGATGTCCCGTGAATGGGCCAGCTGTCCCGCCAGGAAATGGCACATCAGTTTGGACATGCCATGTTTGGCCTTCGGATCGAAAAACAGCGGCTTCTTGCCCGTGTCATCCCACAAGGATGCGTGGACATGGCTTGACGATCCGGCAAGGTCATAGCGCCATTTGGCCATGAACGTGACCGCCTTGCCTTGCAGATGGGCGATTTCCTTGATGCCGTTTTTGATCAGCACGTGGCGGTCGGCCATGTCGAGCGCCTCGGCATAGCGGACATTGATTTCTTCCTGGCCCGGCCCCCATTCGCCCTTGGAGTTTTCCACCGGAATGCCGGCTTTTTGCAGCCCGGTGCGAATGGCGCGCATCACCGGTTCTTCCTTGCTGGTCTGGAAGATGTGGTAGTCCTCGATGTAATTAGCAGCGGTTTTCGGATCGCGATAATGCTTGGCGTGGATCGCCTCGTAGCTTTCATCGAACAAATAGAATTCGAGTTCGGATGCGAAGAACGGCTTCATCCCGAGCGCCGACAGCCGCGCAATCTGGCGCTTGAGCATCCCGCGCGGTGAATGCGGCAGGTCCTGGTGGTGAACGGGATCGAGCACGTCGGCCAGCACCAACGCGGTCCCCGCCAGCCAGGGAATCCGGCGCAAAGTGGAAAGATCCGGTTTCATGACGAAATCGCCATAGCCCTTGTTCCAGCTTGCCGCCGCATAGCCCGGTACCGGCTCCATATCGATGTCGTTGGCCAGCAGATAGTTGCAGGCATGGGTCGCATCATGGGCGCTGTCGAGGAAATATTCCGCCTGGAAGCGCTTGCCGATCAATTGCCCGGCCATGTCGGGGAAAGCGACAACGACCGTATCGATCTCGCCCGCGGTGACCGCGTCGCGCAGAGCCTCAAAACCCATCATGCCTTTTTCTCCCATCCGCGTTCGCCTTGTCGCCAGTAAGCCAAGCTGTGGCCGGCGTCTTTCGCCGATTTCCAGCGTCGGCGGGCAGCGGCAACAGCATCATCGTCACGCCCGTCAAACAAATCGAACACCCGTAAAAAAGCGTCGAGCCGCACGGTTTCGCAACCATCGATCAGAAACAGGAAGCGCGCGCCGTTGGGGGCAGTGTCATCAGTCGCCAGCCAAATTGGCTGCGCCGGCGCATTGCCCGATGCGCTTGTGCCGTGCGGCAGCCAATCCGGTTCCGGACAAACCCACAGCGCGGTATCCAACGCGGCCACCCGTTCGTCCGATCCGCACATCACCACCGCGCGTTCGCCCGCGGCCAAGGTGCGTCCCAACAGCAGCGGCAGGGTGGCTTCTGCGCTGCTGCGGGTCAGGTGATAAAAGCGGATGTCCGACATTTATTTTAGCTGCCCGGATTCTTTGTTGGGTAAGACCCCAAATCAAGGGAAGTCGGAAGGCAAGCAGTTCTTTTTGTGAACAAAAAGAACCAAAAAAACTTTCTATCCATTCCTGGCCGTTGGCGTGCCTCCCCCCGCTACCGCGAAGCGCTCGGAACCAAAGTGGGAAAGTTTTTTTGCTCCTTTTTTTTCAAAAAAAGGAGTGCTTTCTTGCTTTACTGATAATTTTCAAGACTCGAAATTGTCCGCGACCATCCGGTCAAGCAGCCGCACGCCCCAGCCCGTGGCGCCCTTCGGCACCGTCGGCTGATCGGAATAGGCCCAGGCCGTGCCGGCGATATCCAAATGCGCCCACGGCTTGCCGTTGACGAAGCGCTGGATGAAGGCGGCCGCCGTGATCGCGCCGCCCGGCCGGCCCCCGACATTTTTCATGTCGGCAATGTCAGACTTGATGCCTTTGTCATAGGCGTCCGTCAGCGGCATGCGCCAGGCGTTTTCACCGCTCGACTTGCCGGCGGCGTGCAGCTGATCGGAAATCGCATCGTCATTGGCGAAAAAGCCGGCAAATTCGTGGCCCAAAGCGACGATCATCGCCCCGGTCAGGGTTGCCAGATCGACCATGAAGCGCGGATCGAACTTCTGCTGGCAGTACCAAAGCACATCGGCCAGCACCAGGCGGCCTTCGGCGTCGGTATTGATCACTTCGACGGTCTGGCCGGAATAGGTGGTGACCACGTCGCCCGGGCGCTGCGCGTTGCCTGACGGCATGTTTTCAACCAGCCCGACGAGACCGACGACATCAACCTTCGCCTTGCGGCCAGCCAGCGCTGCCATCAGCCCGATCACCGCACCGGCGCCGGCCATGTCGAATTTCATTTCTTCCATGCCGCCAGCGGGTTTGATCGAAATGCCGCCAGTGTCGAATGTCACGCCCTTGCCGACGAAGGCCAGCGGCTTGGCCTTGGATTTCGGTCCGGCGCCGTTCCAGGTCATCACCACCATGCGCGGTTCAGCGGTGCTCCCTTGCGCCACGCCCATCAGCGCGCCGAAGCCGAGCTTGAGCATGTCCTTCGGCCCCAGCACCTCAACCTTGAGGCCCAGCGCGGTGAGCTTCTTGCAACGCTCAGCCATTTCAACCGGGAACAGAACATTCGGCGGTTCGCTGACCAGATCGCGGGCCAGGAACACACCTTCGGCCACCGCCTTGCCATCCACCCACCCAGCTTTTGCCTTGGCGAGTTCATCCGTCAGCACCGACAGCTTGGCGAGCTTCGGCTTGTCTTCGGCTTTTTCCTTGGTGCGGTAGCGATCGAAGCGATAGCGGCGCAGCGCAGCCCCCAAAGCGGCCTGGGCCGCTTGCGCGCCGGTCAGGCCACAAGTGGCGAGGGCAGCCGTCGCATCGCGGCCAAGCGCTGCGGCCGCGGTGCCACCAGCGTCTTCAACCGATTTTATCGAAGCGTCGGCCAACTTGCCGAGGCCAACCGCAATCACCCGGGTCAACCCGGCGCCGGGTGCGAGAATAATGGTGGATTGG
>JANXRN010000509.1 GCA_025352995.1 Acetobacteraceae bacterium | reverse complement strand
CGGGTGCTGCCGGGGCCAGGTATGCGCAAAATATCGGTCTGAGCCTTGTCGTAGGAAAACTAAAGCCAAGAAAGCACTCCTTTTTTTGAAAAAAAAGGAGCAAAAAAACTTCACCACTTTGGTTCCGAGCGCTTCGCTGTTGCGGGGGGCTCACGCCAACGGCAAGGAATAGATAAAAAGTTTTTTTGGTTCTTTTTGTTCACAAAAAGAACTGCTTGCCTTCTGAATTGTCTTGACTTGGAGTCCTTCTAAAAAAACAACCTGGTAAGTTATTTTTTGTTCACAAAAAGAAGACCCTTCCTCCCGTCACAGCGCGCTCTCCCCCAACAGCCGCGCCACCTCGGCCCCTTTAATCTTGGCAATATCATCCTGATATTTCAGCAAAACACCCAACGTCTCATCCACCGCCTCCGCCGAAAGCTCAACCTTATTGAGATGCGTCAGCGCCCCCGCCCAATCGATGGTTTCGGCCACACCGGGCAGCTTGAACAAATCCTCCCCGCGCAAGCGCTGGACGAAGGCGACGATCTGGGCCGCGAGTTTTTCTGCGACGTCAGGGGCTTTGCGGGCCAGGATCAGCCGTTCGCGGGCAGCGTTGGGGTAGTCGACCCAGTGATAGAGGCAGCGCCTCCGGATCGCGTCATGCACTTCGCGGGTGCGGTTCGATGTCAGCACCACCACTGGGCGGGTTTTGGCGATGATGGTGCCGAATTCCGGCACGGTGATCTGGAAGTCACCGAGCAGTTCCAGCAGAAACGCTTCAAACGGTTCATCAGCGCGATCGAGTTCATCGATCAGCAGCACCGCGGGCGGCAGGTCGGGGTCGATCGCCGATAGCAGCGGGCGGGATTGCAGGAATTCGCGGGCATAGATGCCACCGGGCACGGTGCCGCTGGCTTCGGCCATGCGGATCGCCATTAATTGCCTTGCATGATCCCATTCATAGGCCGCCGCCGCGAGATCGAGGCCATCATAGCATTGCAGCCGCACCAGGCGGCGGCCGAGACCTTCGGCCAGCACCTTGGCGATCTCGGTCTTTCCGGTGCCTGGTTCGCCTTCCAGAAACAAAGGCCGGCCCATGGCGAGCGCAAGATGGACGGTGGTGGCCAGCGCGGTATCGGCAACGTAACCGCCGGCTTCGAGCAGGGCGGCGGTTTCGGCGACTGTGGTAGGGATCATTTAGAACAAACTTTTCAACAACAACAAGGCGATTGCGGCGAAAACCGCACCAGCGATCCACACCACCGGCGGCATGCCGAAGGGCAGCAAGGCGGCCATGTCGAGCTTCGGCGCCGGCAGTTCGACCGCCGCGCCCTCGGCCGCGGTAACGGTCGCGGCAAAACGGTCAAAGAAGGCGTCGGCCATTTGCTTGGCGGTGGCATCGATCAGCCGCGCGCCAAGCTGGGCGATTTTGCCGCCGACTTGCGCTTTCACCTCATAACTCAAAATGGTGGCATTGCCATCGGCGGCCAGCCGCACCACCGCGCCGCCCTTGGCAAAGCCGGCAACGCCGCCCTGCCCTTCGCCTTCGATCCGGTAGGAATTGGGCGGATCGAGGTCAAGCAGTTGCACCTTGCCGGCGAATTTCGCCGCAATCGGGCCGATCTTCACCGAAGCGGTGGCTTTCAGCGAGCCGTCTTCGAGCTTTTCCAAGGTCTCGCAGCCAGGGATGGAGGTGCGCAGGGTTTCGGGATTGTTGAGCGCGTCCCAAACCCGCGCGCGCGGCGCGTCAATCCGCCGCTCGCCGGACATGTCCATGTGATGCCTGTCTCCTGCGCGCCGGTATGTTGCGCTCCGCCGATGGTACTTCTAGGGGAATGCCCATGCAACCGACCGCCCCGAGGAGCCTGCAATGACCTATCTCGTCGCCGATGATCTTCCGATTGGCAATGCCGGCGATCGTTTCCGCGCCTTGCTCGCGCGGCCGGGGATTTTGCAACTTCCCGGCAGCCATAACGGCCAGGCAGCGTTGCAGGCCAAGGCGGCGGGGTTTGATGGGCTTTATTTGTCGGGTGCGGCGATGACAGCCTCGATGGGCCTGCCCGACGTTGGCATCATCACGGTGGACGATGTGTGTTTTTTCATCCGCCAGGTGGCGCGGTCATCCGGCCTGCCGGTGCTGGTCGATGGCGATACCGGCTATGGCGAAGCGCTCAATGTGATGAACATGGTGCGCAGCTTTGAAGATGCCGGCGCCGGTGCGGTCCATATCGAAGACCAGCTGCTGCCGAAGAAATGCGGGCATCTGAACGACAAGAAGCTCGCCGATGCGCATGACATGGCGGCCAAGGTGGCGGCGGCGCGCAAGGCAAGGCGGCATCTGTACATCATCGCGCGGACCGACGCCGCGGCCTCCGAGGGGATGGACGGCGCCGTCGCCCGGGCCAAGATGTATCTCGAAGCCGGGGCCGACGCGATTTTCCCCGAGGCGATGACCAGCGCCGAGATGTTCCGCGAATTCGCCAGCCGGGTGCAGGCGCCGCTGCTGGCCAACATGACCGAGTTCGGCCGCACCCCCTTCTTCACCGCCCAGGAATTCCAGGACATGGGCTACAAAATGGTGATCTGGCCGGTGTCCTCGCTGCGGGTGGCGAACAAGGCGCAGGAGGAACTCTACGCCGCGATACGGCGCGACGGCGGCACCCACAACATGGTCGATCGCATGCAAACCCGCGCCGAACTCTACGCCACCATCGGCTACCACAATTACGAGGCGCTCGATGCCTCCATCGTCACCACCATCATTCCGCAGGCGATGCCGCAGCCCGCTCGCGCCTGAACCCGCCGAAGGACACCCCCATGACCCGTGCCGCCGCCGATCTCACCCCCCATATCGCCGCCGTCGCCGGGGCGACCACCACCCTGACCCGGCTCGCCGCCATCGACCGCGCCATGGCGGCCACCGTCGGGCACAAGCTGTTCACCGTGCTCGTCATCAACTGGGACAAAAGGGAGAACCAGCGCTACTACTCCAACCAGCCCGACGCCTACGCGGTCGGCGGCGCGAAACCCATCGTCCGCACCATGCCGGGGCTCGATCTGCTGCTGGCGGGCAAGCCGCGGTTTCTCAACGATTACGCCGCCATCGCCGCGGTGTTCTTCGACCATGAACTGATCCGGAGCCTGGGCTGCGAGTCCTGCGTCAATATCCCGGTCCATTGGAATGGCACCACCATCGGGATGGTCAACATACTCCACGACGCCCACTGGTACAGCCCGGCCGACATCCCCGCCTTCACCAGCTTCGCCGCCTTGGCGGTGCCGGCGCTGCGCGACATCATCGACGCCTGGTAGGGGGCGCGGCGATGTTGATGGGCGAAGCGGTGGTGGCGATCTGGAATGGTATCGCCGAGGAAGGGCGCGCCGAATTCTACGCCTGGCACCTCCATGAACACATGCCGGAAAGGGTCGGCATCCCCGGATTCCGCCGTGGCCGGCGCTATATCGCCGCCGACGCCACCACCTTCCCCGAATTCTTCACCCTCTACGAAACCGACACCATGCAGGTCCTGCAAGGGCAGGACTACGGCAACCGCCTCAACGCGCCGACGCCGTGGACACGCTCCGCCACCTCGCATTTCCGCGACACCTTCCGCTCGCTGGCCCGCGTGCTGGAAAGCCGGGGACCCGGCATGGGCGGCGCCATCCTCACCGTGCGGTTCGATATCGAGGAGGCCGAAGCCCTCCTCCCCCTCATCCGCGCCGCCGCCGAAGCCCCCCGCGTCACCGGCGCCCAACTCTGCGTCGCCGATCGCGCCGCCTCCGGCGTGAAAACCGCCGAAGCGCAAGGACGCAGCGACATCAAGGAACCGCCCGCCCAGTTCCTCATGATCGAAGCCACCGACGCCGCCGCCCTCGCCAACCTCGCCCCCAACAACGCCCTCGAAGCCGCCGGAGCAACCCAAATCACCCGCGGAACCTACCTCCACGAATACACCCGCTGCAAAACGGCCTGGTCATAGCGGGCGATGGTCTCGTGTCGCGCTTTGGTTTCCTTGGCCATTTTCGCTCCTGTGCGATTGCTTGAACGTCGGCTGCGGCACGGTCTCGCGGCTACGCTCGTCTGCGCAGCAATGGCAGCGCGACCAGCGAGGCCGCGAACAGCGCCCCCATCACCAGCCACGCCTCATTGAACGACGACACCAGACCGGCCCGCTCGACGAGCGCGGTCACCATGGCCCGGGTCGTCTCGTCCAATTGCTCGAACGGCACGCTGAGAAACTCCTGCACTGGCAGGCCGACGACGCGCGCGGCGTCGGCATCGCGCGCCTGTAGCCGGGCCACGAGGTCGGCGACATGGATCGGCGTGCGTTGCTCCAATATCGTATCGATCATCGCGATCCCGATGGCGCCGCCGAGGTTGCGCTGCAAATTGAACAACCCGCTTGCGCCGGCGACACGGTCGGCTGGCTGACCGTCGAGGGCGAGGCTGGTTATCGGCAGCAGGCAGAACAGCAACGACGCGCCGCGCAGGACCTGCGGCCAGAACAGCCCGGCGGCGTCGGTCTCGTGCGTCATGAAGCCGTTGGCGATCAGGCCCGCGGCGAACAGGGCGAAACCGGCTCCGGTGAGCCACAGCCGGTTCAGCCGCCGCTCCGCCAGGGCCGCCAACGGGGCGCTCAGCAGCTGGGCGGCGCCCATGACGATCATGATGGTGCCGATCTCGATCGGCGAATGCCGGCGCACGAAGGCGAGATAGAGCGGCAGCGCATAGACGCAGCCGTAGAGCCCCATGCCGAGGATGAAACTATAGAAACAACTCGCGCTGAACCGGCGATCCGTGAAGCCGCGCAGGTCGATGACGGGGTCGCGATGGGACATGCATCGCCGAACCGCGGCAAATCCGGTTACCAGGGATACGCCGAACAGCGCGACCATCCGCGGCCCGGTCCAGTGTTGCCCGGGCCCTTCCTTCAGTCCCAGTTCGAGGCAGGCAAGCGACACGGCGACCAATGCCAGCGAGATATAATCGAGCCTGGTCCACAGGCTCCAGTCCGGGCGGCCCGCCTGCACCATGCGCCAGACCACGGCGGCGACCACAATGCCCGGGGCGAGGTTGATCAGGAACAGCCAATGCCACGAGTAGCTCTCGGTGATGTAGCCGCCCACCGCCGGGC
>JANXRN010000196.1 GCA_025352995.1 Acetobacteraceae bacterium | reverse complement strand
GACATGATGGGCGGCATGAGCTTCGAACCCACAATCGGCCCGCCCGGCTACAAGCGCATGACGGAGCGCAAACCCGCCAAAACCAAGGACGGCTGGATGACCATGCTGCCCTACTCGGCGGCCAATTGGTGCGCATTTTTCGAAGCGGTCGGCCGCCCGGAATTGATCGAGGAGCTGCATATCAACGATCCCGTCCGGCGTAACCAGATGATCGATCAGGTTTACGCCAAGATGCGTGACATCGCACTAACTAAAACCACGGCCGAGTGGGAGGCGCTGCTGCTGAAAATCGACGTCCCCCACACCAGCTTCGCCCGCATGACCGAAGTGGCCGAGCAACCACACCTCAAAGCCGTCGGCATGTTCCCGCTGGTCGATCACCCGACCGAGGGAAAGGTGCGGATCGCCCGACCTTCAACGCGGTTTTCCGAGACGCCGGCCGATATTCGGTCGCTGCCGCCCACGCTTGGGCAGCACACCGAAGAAGTGCTGCGCGAGCTTGGCTTCAGCGCAGACGAAATCAGCGCGATGTGATCCGGCGCACCCGGGCGAGGCCCAGCAATCCAAACCCCATCAGCGCCAAGGTGCCGGGTTCGGGCACATTCGTGGTGCTGAAGCTGGAGCCGGCCGGCAGGCTGAGCCGCAGCATGCTATCGGTCTGCGACAGGATCGCGGTGTTGTTACTGGTGTCATAGGCGACGAGATCGCCGCGCGATCCGCCGCTGGCGATCAAGGTCTGAGTGCTATCGTTCAGGCTGACTTCCCATAACTCGCCGAAATTGGTGTTATCGAACAGCACTGGATTCCCGGCGAGGTTGGCGATCAAAGCGCCGTCAGCGCCGTTGATGAAGCCGGAATCGAATATCTGCGGGCCATCCGACTGCGAAAAAAGAGAATATTCGTCTTTATCTGGTCAGCCGCAAAGCCTGCCAGGCCAGGAACATCCCCACCAGCGGGAACAGCGCCAACACCCCGAACAGCACCGAAGCCGCGGTTCCAATTGCCTCGGGCGTGGCGGCCTGCGGCAGGCCAGCGAGGTTGGCCACCATGCCGGCGATCGCCGAACCGAACACCGACGCGAGCGTTTGGGTCGTGGTAATGAACGGCCCGGCGCTGGCCCGCGCCTCGGGCGGGGCGACCTGCATCAGCAGCGCACAGAGATGCGACCAGCCCAGCCCGATGCCGATGCCCGACAGCCCCTGCCCAACCAGCACAAACCAGACCGGCCCGGCCGATAGCGCCCACCCGGTGATCAGCATGCCGACCAGCATCAGCACCGGGCCCACGCCAATCGACCAGCGAATGCCGGACGGTGACTGGTTGGCGGTCAGGATTGATGACCCAGTCCAGGTCAGCGCCATCATCGCGCTGACATAGCCCGCGATGATGGGCGCCGCGCCGTGGCCGGCCTGCAGCAGATAAGGAATGAACGGACCGGGCGAATAGGACAGGATCATGAAGCCAAGCGTTGCCGACACCGCGCCGAGCGGCACCATTGGATTGAACGCGCCCTTGGGCAGCAGCCGGTTTTCGGCGCGGCTGTCGAGCCACAGCACCGCCACCACCAGCAGCGCCGCGCCAACGATGCCGATCAGCGAGTCGCGCGGCCGGCCCGACACGCCGCCACTACTGACCGCGAGCGCTGCCGAGGCCAGCAATAGCAGGCGCAGGCCAGGGAAACGGCCGGTGGATGCGCCTTCCCGCACGCGCGGCAAGGCGCGTTCGCCCAACACCAGAAACAGCCCGCCAATGATCAGATCGGCGACAAACGCGCCGCGCCAGCCGCCGAGGGTGGTGGCATATTGGGCGAACACCCCACCGATCGCCGGGCCGATCACCGCCGCAATGCCCCAGACACTGCCGAACAAGGTAATAGCGCGGGCATGCAGGCTGGGCGGGAACATCTGCCGCACCGTCGCATAGGCCAGCGCCGTCAGCATGCCGCCGCCAAGGCCCTGCGCCGGCCGACCCATCAACAAAATCACCATCGATGGCGCCGTCGCGCAGGCCAAACTACCGAGCAGAAACATGCCGAACGCCAGCCTATAGGCCGCCCGTGGCGATGTCCGCCCGAGCACCAGCGGCACCGCCGCCGCCCCGGTTAGCGACCCCGCGACATAAAGCGTCGTGGTCCAGGCAAAGAACGGCATGCCACCAAGATCGGCGACCACCGTCGGCATGATGGTGGCAACGACGTAAATCGACACCGCATGCAGCGCCACACCCCCGGTGATGACCAGGAACCGCGCGGCATTGCCAGCAGAAATCAGGTCACGCCAGCCCGCAGAATTATTGTCCGACAAAATTTTCCAGCCAATGGATCGTGTAGTCGCCCGCGACGAATTCCGGAGCTTCCACAATGCGTTGATGCAACGGCAGGCTGGTTTTCACGCCCACCACCACAAATTCTGCCAGACTGCGCCGCATCCGGGCAATGGCTTCGGCGCGGGTTGGGGCATGCACGATCAGCTTGGCGATCATGCTGTCATAGTAGGGCGGCACGGTGTAGCCGGCGTAAAGCGCGCTATCGACCCGCACGCCAAGGCCCCCCGGCGCGTGGAACGCGGTGACCTTGCCGGGGCTGGGGGCAAATGTCACCGGGTCTTCGGCAGTAATCCGACATTCAATGGCGTGGCCGTTGAAGCGCACATCGGCCTGGGTGTAGCCAAGCGCCTCGCCCGCCGCGATGCGTATCTGTTCGCGTACCAGATCGACGCCGCACACCATTTCGGTCACCGGGTGTTCGACCTGCAAGCGCGTATTCATTTCAATAAAGGCGAACTGGCCATCCTGATAGAGGAACTCCAACGTCCCGGCATTGCGGTAGCCGAGCTTGGACAGGCCCGAGGTGACCACTTCGCCCAGCGCATCGCGCTCGGCCGCGGTCAGTGCCGGGGACCCAGCTTCTTCGAGCAATTTCTGATGGCGCCGTTGCAGGGAACAATCGCGCTCGCCAAAATGCACCACTTTGCCATGGCTGTCGGCCATCACCTGCATTTCGATATGGCGCGGGCGATCGAGGTATTTTTCGATGTAAACGGCATCGTTGCCGAACGCCGAACGGGCTTCGCCGCGCGCGGTCTGCCAGGCTTCTTCCAGCCCGGCCGCGTTGGCCGCCACCCGCATCCCACGTCCGCCGCCGCCCGCCGCTGCCTTGATCAGCACCGGGTAGCCGATCTGGTCGGCAATTTTGGCGGCCTCATCCAAATCATTCACCGCCCCGGCCGAGCCTGGCACCAGCGGCACCCCAAGGGACGCCATCGCCCGCTTGGCCTCGATCTTGTCGCCCATCATGCGGATATGCGCGGCACTCGGCCCGATGAAGGTCAGGCCATGCGCCTCAACCATTTCAGCAAAATTGGCGTTTTCCGACAGGAAGCCGTAGCCGGGATGGATCGCGTCCGCCCCGGTGATGTTGGCTGCCGACAAGATCGCGGGGATGTTGAGGTAGCTTTCGCGCGGCGACGGCGGGCCGATGCAAACGCTTTCATCGGCCAGGCGCACATGCATCGCCTCGGCGTCGGCGGTGGAATGCACCGCGACCGTCGGGATGCCGAGTTCACGGCACGCGCGCTGGATGCGCAGCGCAATCTCGCCGCGATTGGCGATCAGGATTTTACGAAACAATGACTTATTCCAGGATCAGCAACGGCTGGCCAAATTCAACGGGCTGGCCGGGGCTGACCAGAATGCGCACCACTATGCCGGATTTCGGCGCCTTGATCTGGTTATAGGTCTTCATCGCCTCAATCAGCAGCAAGGTCTGCCCAGCGCTGACGCTTTGCCCGAGTGTCACGTAGGGGGCCGCCCCGGCTTCCGGCGCGAGGTAGGCGACGCCAACCATCGGGCTGGGCACCACGCCGGGATGGGCCGCGTCTTCCACGGGCGCCGGGGCGGCTGCCACCGGGGCCGGTGCGGCGACCGCCACGGTCTGTGCAACCGGTTGCACGAGATTTTGCACGGCCGGCGTCCGCACCACTCGGATGCGGCCGTCTTTGTGTTCGACCTCAATCTCCGTCAGGTCGGTCGCCACAAGAATATCGGCCAGGGCGCGCACGGCCGCAGCGTCGAACATTTGGCTGCTCATGCCTGATCCTCCAGAATTTCCGCCATTGCCCGCAAGGCATAGCCATAGCCGCTGACCCCAAGCCCGGCGATCACGCCAACCGCCACTTTCGACACGTAGGAGTGCTGGCGGAATTCCTCGCGGCGATGAATGTTGGTGACATGGACTTCGATCACCGGCAATTCAGTCGCCAGCAGCGCGTCCATCAGCGCGATGGATGTGGTGGTGTAGCCGGCCGGATTGATGACGATGCCGGCGCAGCGCCCGCGACATTCCTGCACCCAGCCGATTAGTTCGCCTTCGCCATTGGTCTGGCGGAAATCGAGGCCCAGCCCAAGTTCCTCGGCGACCTCCGCACATAGGGATTCAACATCATCCAAGGTCGCCGCGCCATAAAGATGCGGCTGGCGCAGGCCGAGCATATTCATGTTCGGACCGTTCAGGATGGCAATCAACGGGGCACTTGACATGTGGGGGGCCTAGCACGCCCGACCGCATCGCTTCAATGCACGCGGCGCGCCTTGTTCGCATGGGGCCGGGCCGCCATAGTAGCTGCATGCAGCAAGCAACCGCGGATGGGCTGGAATTGACCGTGAACGGGGAGCGTCGGCGCTTCCCGGCGCCGCTCACGGTTGCAGGCTTGTTGGCCGAACTCGACCTCGATATCCGCAAGGTCGCGGTCGAACGCAACGAGGAAATCGTCCGCCGGGCGACCTATGCCGAAACGATGCTGACATCGGGCGACGTGCTGGAAATCGTGCATTTTATCGGAGGGGGCTGAGATGGAAGACACATGGACCGTCGCCGGCCGGACCTTCCAGTCCCGCCTGATTGTCGGCACTGGCAAATACAAGGATTTACCGGAAACCGCGGCGGCAATCGAGGCAAGCGGCGCTGAAATCGTTACCGTCGCGGTCCGCCGGGTTAATATCGCGGATAGCGGCCAGCCAATGCTGCAGGACTATGTTGATCCGAAAAAATACACCTATTTGCCCAACACCGCCGGTTGCCACACCGCGCGCGACGCGGTGCGCACCTTGCGCCTGGCGCGCGAAGCCGGCGGCTGGAACCTGGTGAAGCTCGAAGTGCTGGGCCCGCCGCCGCATCTCTACCCCGACATGCCGGCGACGATGGAAGCCGCCGAGGCACTGATCAAAGACGGGTTTGAGGTGATGGTCTATTGCGCCGATGACCCGCTGGCGGCCACACGGCTGGAAGAATTGGGGTGCGTCGCCATCATGCCGCTGGGGGCGCCGATCGGGTCCGGCCTGGGCATCCAGAACCCGGCAATGCTGTCGATGATGATCGAACAGGCCAAAGTGCCACTGTTGGTCGATGCCGGCGTTGGCACGGCGTCTGATGCCGCGATTGGGATGGAACTTGGCTGCACTGCGGTGCTGATGAACTCCGCCATCGCGCACGCGGGGAACCCGGTGCTGATGGCGCGGGCGATGAAAGCGGCGGTGGAGGCTGGGCGGTTGGCATATCTCGCCAAACGGATGCCGCGCAGGATGGGGGCCGATCCGTCGAGCCCGTTGGCGGGGTTGATTAGGTAGGCCTCCTTTTTCATTGTTATGATATCACCGGCGATGTTATATAGACCGGAATGCGATATGTTCTGGACACTAATGTCGTGGTTGCGGGGATGCGAAGCCCGACCGGGGCATCGGCCGCGTTGCTGCGCCTAGCCAGGGCGGGCAGGTTCGTGCCGCTCGCCAACGTCGCGCTCGCGTTGGAATATGAAGCGGTCTGTGAGCGGGCGGAGCATCTGAAGGCGTCGGGGTTGACCCTGGCAGAGGTTGGGATTTTCGTGACGGCCGTGCTGGCGATGGTCGAGCCGGTGGAAAGCCACTTCATGTGGCGCCCGCAGTTGCGCGATCCGCAGGACGAGGCCGTGCTTGAAGCCGCGGTAAACGGCAGGGCGGCGGCTATTGTGACGTTCAACCGGCGGGACTTCGGCCTGGCGCCGGGCCGTTTCGGGGTTGATGTTTTGTTACCAATTGAGGCCTTGAGAAGGATCGAGCGATGAAAGAGGCACCAAGCACCTATCCGCTGCGCCTGCCGCGATCGGTCAAGGCCGAGGTCGAGCGGCGCGCCAAGTCGGACGGGACCAGCGTCAACCAGTTTGTGGCGACGGCGGTGGCCGAAAAGCTCGCCGTGATGACCACGGCGGATTTTTTCGCTGCACGACGCGACGCAGCGGATTTTGCGGCGTTTGACCGGATCATGAACAGGCAGAGTGGGGCGGCGCCGATTGCGGGCGACGAATTGGTTTAACGGGTATGACGGGCGAGGCAGCTAGAAAAAGTCGAAGCAGGAAAGCCATTCTGGAGGCGGCGGAGCGGTGCATATATTGCTCTAGTCTTCCGTCCACCCTTGAGCATATGCCTCCGAGGTCAATGTTCTTAGGAAAGCAGCGACCGAGTGGGCTTGAGTTTGCCGCCTGCGAACCCTGTAACAATGGCACCAAGGGTGCTGACATTGTCGCGAGCTTCTTTGCTCGGATTAGCGCTGACGATAGTGCCAATAGCGAGAAATTGAGTTCAGAACTCAGAAAATTAATTCACGCCCTTGATACAGATGCACCGGGCGTGAGGAAAGAGGTCCTTAACAACTCAGCCATCAATTCCCGGTGGTATCGCGGGCCGTCTGGCTTCATTGCACCGAAGATTGAAGTACGGACGGAAAGCAAATTGCTGAGGTCCTATTTGGCAGTTTTTGCCGCGAAAATGGGTATGGCTCTGTATCGTGAATACGTTGGCGTACCGTTACCACTTCATGGAGCAGTTTTCGTCAAATATTTCCTCAATGCCGGACTATCGGAGCAAAGAGCTCAAACCTATCTGAAAATACTTCCTGGTCACCAGACATTAAAGCAAGGAAAAATAGAAGTCAACGGACAGTTCACTTTTCGTTATAATACTGATGAAAATTCAATCTGCGCTGCTTTTGTCGGATTCCATAAAAATCTTCATATTTTTTTATCGCTACATCAACCCCAGATATATATCTACCTATATCTAATGATTTTGGAGATGGCGAGATCATTCGCCCAGGCGAGTTGGTACAGACATTGGCGGCCGGAAAGAACTGACGACCGGAGTACAGGCCAATCTACTCCGACGTGTCCATTTGTCGCGAGCCGTTCCAACCAGACCCGTCACGGCCCACCTTCGGCCACGCTGATTTTGGCCGCCAGCGCCTCCCCCGGTCGGCAGGATAGCGGGTAGAGATAGCCGGTGACGGGTAGCGCCCTCACTGCGTTTGCTGGATCGCCGACAAAATCCAGCGTCCACCTGGCGCGCGCAGGAAGGTCCAAACCTCGGTCGATTGGGTGCGGGCGTTGGCATTGCCCTGCACCACCCGGCCGGTGCTGTCATACGTCGCATCTATCAT
>JANXRN010000402.1 GCA_025352995.1 Acetobacteraceae bacterium | reverse complement strand
AGGTGCTGGTCTTCAAGGCCGCCTCATATGATGCGGTTCAATCGCTTCGGAAGAATGCCGAAACTGGCGCCGAGATTTTGCACGGCCACGCCGGCGATCCGTTTTCGCCTGACGCCATGCGGGCTTTTTTCGACCTGCTTTATTGGCGCAGTCAGGATGGACAGGTCGATGGGCTCGACAAGCATCGCATTCTGGCAAGCTGCGAGGAAGCGAAAACGTCCCTGGATTTTCCCTTCGCCAGCATTGCCGCCGCCATGCGGTTCATTGATGACAGCATGGTGCCGGTGATTGTGCCGGTCGAAGATGGTGGAGAGGTTTCCCCGCTGATCGAGCGCCTTCGGTTCATCGATCGGCCGGACGGCATCGCGCGGGCGTTGCAGCGCTATGTTGTCGGCGTGCCGCAAAGAGTGCGTGGGGAGTTGCTTGCCATGGGGCTGGCGGAGGTGATCCGCCCCGACGCGTTTGGCGATCAGTTTGTCGTGCTGCGGAACCCCGATCTTTACAAGCCGGATATCGGCCTGGATTGGCGTAACCCGACCTTTGTTGCGGCGGAACGGATGATTGTCGGGTGATGGGGCGCGCCAGACCGACTGCATCGTTTCGATGTTACGCTTCTATAAAAATAAAAAATTGACGTTCTGTTGCGTAATTGCTATTAATTGTCAGAGACACTTCGAAGCGGCGCGTGGCACAACAAAAGCTGAGTTCCATGATGCAAGGTGCATTGCCCAACAAGAAGAAAAATCCATGACTGGAATCCAGCTACGTGTGTGGGGTCCTCGTGCCCTGTTTTCTCGCCCTGAAATGAAGGTTGAACGCGTCAGTTATGACGTGATCACGCCATCAGCGGCGCGTGGGGTGCTGGAAGCCGTTCACTGGAAGCCAGCGATGGTTTGGCGTATCCAGCGGTTGATTGTCATCAAGCCGATCCGTTTCGAATCTATCCGCCGCAACGAAGTTGGCTCCAAAATTCCGGCCGGCAAGATCGGCACCGCGATGCGGGCAGGCAATACTGCGGGCCTGGCGATGCATGTTGATGAAGACCGCCAGCAACGCGCCGCAACGCTGCTCAAAGACGTGGAATATGTCATTGATGCGCGGGTCGAACTGACCGCCAAGGGCCGGGCGGATTCCACGGAGTCGGTTGCCAAGCATCTCGACATGGCACGCCGCCGGGCGGCGAAGGGGCAATGTTTCCATCGTCCGTATCTTGGCACCCGCGAGTTTGCCTGCGATTTCGAACTGCTGGAAGGTGCGGCACCAACACCGGATGAAAGCCTGCGCGGCGAACGCGATTTGGGTTGGATGGCGCTGGATTTCGACTTCACGCCGGCCGGCGAAACGATCCCGCGCTTTTTCCGCGCTACCATGCGCGACGGAGTGATCGAAGTGCCCGAGCTTGGCGACCCAGCGGTGGTCGGATGAGCATCCTGCAGGCCCTTGCCGCGCGCTATGATCGGCTGGCTGCCGGGGGGCTGGCGCCGGTGCCAGGCTTTGCCCCGGCGCAGATCGCTTTCACTCTCGTGCTGAACCTGCAGGGTGAAGTCGTGGCGGTGCAGGATGAACGCAGCGGGGAGGGCGCGCAGAGGCGCCCCAGAAGCGTGATTGCCCCGCAGGCCCCCAAGCGCACTGTTGGCATCGCCTGCGGCGCTTTCTGGGACAAGACATCCTATGTATTCGGTCGCACAGCTGCCGACGCGACCCTGTCAGAAGCGAAACAGCTGCGGGACGCTGAACGGCTAGCCCGCGAGCATGCGGCTTTCAAGGCGCGCCACGAAACCTTGCTGGCTGACAGCGCCGATCCGGGCTGCCGCGCCTTGCTGCTGTTCCTGCAAAGCTGGGACCCGGCGCAGTACGACGCACTGGGCCATGCGGCTGAGATGCTCGATCAGAACGTCGCCTTCCGCCTCGATGGCCAGGCGCGTTTCATCCATGACGGGCCGGTCGCACGGGCGGTGCTGCAGAATGAAACGGCGGCCAGGGATGCCGGACCAGTCGGGATGTGCCTGGTTACCGGTAAGATCGCGCTGATTGCCCGGTTGCATCCTTCCATCAAGGGCGTGCCGGGCGCGCAATCATCCGGGGCGGCGCTAGTATCCTTCAACCTCGATGCGTTCACATCGTACGGCCATGCCCAGGGTGCCAACGCGCCGGTTTCGGAAGCTGCCGCCTTTGCTTATGGGAACGCCCTTAACGCCTTGCTGACCTCTGACGGGGTTGGTGCCAAGGGCCGCCCGATCTATCCCAACCGGGTAACTCTCGGCGAGACGACCGTGGTGTTCTGGGCCGACACCGCGCAGGCCGATGCGCTGATCAGTGGCTTCTTCGATCCACCACCGGCTGATGAAGCCGGTGGGGTCAAGCAATTGCGCGATTGGTTGCAGCGCCTGCAAGCCGGTGAGCCGCTGCGGCAGGCCGCTCCGGAGCTGGATCCGGACACCCGTGTCTATGTGCTCGGCCTCAGTCCGAACGCAGCGCGCCTGTCGGTGCGGTTCTGGGTGGAGCAGTCGCTGGAAGCCTTCGCTGCCAATTTTGTGCAGCACTGGGCGGATCTTCACCTCGATCCGCCGCCGCGTTTCTGGCCGCCGCCGCTGTGGGCGCTGCTCCATGAACTCGCGGCCCAGCGCAAGGCAGAAAACGTGCCGCAGCATCTGGAAGGGGAGGTAATGCGGGCCATCCTGACCGGCATGCCCTATCCGCAGTCATTGCTGACTCAGACCATCTTGCGCATCCGTGCCGACGAAGACCGCGCCGATAGCAAGACCGGGCGCACGCTGGAGAAAATCAGCGATCTACGGGTCGCCATGCTCAAAGCCTGTCTGGCCCGGCGTTATCGCAAGGGCCTTATCAAGGAGGACGTTCCGGTGTCGCTTGATCCGACCAACCCCAACCCGGCCTATCGGCTGGGGCGACTATTTGCTGTGCTGGAGAAATTGCAGGGTTCGGCGCTTGGCCAGCGCAACGCGACCATCCGCGATCGCTTCTACGCCTCGGCTTCTGCAACGCCGGCGCTGGTCTTCCCGTCGCTGGTGCGCAACGCGCGCAATCACAGCAAGACCATTCGTTCGCGCATCGGTGCTGGCCTGTCCGAATGGTTCGAAGACCATATTGCCGAAATTGTTGCCGGTCTGGCCGGCGCTTTCCCCAAAACGCTGACGCTGGAGGACCAGGGCCGCTTTGCGATCGGCTACTACCACCAGCGCGATGTATTCCGCCGTAGGAAAGACGTGCCTGCCGAACTGGAGACCGCCGAAGCCACCGCCGATTCCGAAAGTGAGGACTGAACCATGCCCGACCCCACGCCGATCTACAAACGGTATGATTTCGTCTTTCTGTTTGATGTCCGCAACGGCAACCCCAATGGTGACCCAGATGCCGGCAACATGCCGCGCATGGACCCGGAAACCGGGCGCGGCCTAGTCACCGATGTGGCGATCAAGCGGAAGATCCGCAACTACGTCGCCATGGCCCGCGGTGATGCGCCTGGCTACGACATCTACATGCGCGACGGCGCGGTGCTGAATGTCGAGCATCGCAAAGCCTATGCCCATTTCAAGATCGAGCCGGACACCAAGTCCAAGAAAGCCCCGAAAGACAAAGCGCAGGAATTGACGCGCTGGATGTGTGACAATTTCTTCGATATCCGGACTTTCGGTGCGGTGATGTCAACCGAGGTCAATGCCGGGCAGGTTCGCGGGCCGCTGCAGTTCACCTTTGCCGAAAGCATCGATCCCATCGTGCCGATGGAAATTTCCATCACCCGTTCTTCGGTGACCAACGAAAAGGATGCCGAGAAGAATGATCGCACCATGGGGCGCAAACATATCGTGCCCTACGGTCTTTATCGTGCGCATGGCTTCATTTCGGGGCGTCTGGCCAATGATGCCAAAAAGGGCACCGGCTTTTCCGAGGCTGATCTGGCGCTGGTCTGGGAAGCGCTTGCCAACATGTTCGATCATGACCGTGCGGCGGCGCGGGGGGAAATGAATGCGCGCGCGCTGGTGGTTTTTCAGCATGACAGCGATATCGGCAATGCCCCGGCGCACACATTGCTTGATCGGGTCCGGGTTGGCCATGCCGATAATTGCCAGGTACCGGCACGAAGCTTTGCCGACTACGAGGTGACAGTCGATGAAGCCGGCCTGCCAGGCGGCATCACCTTGCAGCGGCTGATCTAGCGCGTTATCCGTTCATGTTGATTAAGCGGAAACGCGCCAGAGTCTTGTTTTCGCGATCATCTTTATCCGATCGATAAGGCAAGTCGATCGGATGATGATCTAGCCGGGGAGCGGGCAATGCGCGACGAAGACGACCTCATCGCGCTCTCCGCCTTGCAACACTACCTGTTCTGTCCGCGCCAATGCGCGCTGATCCATGTCGAACAGGTCTGGGCCGAGGATGGCGCCACCGCCGAAGGGCGGCTTTTGCACGACAAGGTGGATGCGGGTTTGGCCGAACGCCGGCCGGGCGTTCGTATCACGCGGTCGCTCAGCCTGCGGTCGATGGCACTCGGCGTTGCTGGACGGGCCGATGTGGTGGAGTTTCACGCGCCTGACGGACAGCCTTTTCCGGTTGAATACAAGCGCGGCAAGCCAAAGCCGCATCGTGCCGATGAAGTGCAGCTCTGTGCGCAGGCGATCTGCCTTGAAGAAATGTTCGCCCGACCGGTGCCGCGCGGGGCGCTGTTCTACGGCCAAACGCGACGGCGAAGTGAAATTCTGTTCGACGCTGATTTGCGTGATCTTACCCAACGAACGGCAGACGGGGCTCGCAAGATGATTGCGGCTGGCATCACCCCGCCGCCAGTGCTGACGCCGGGCTGTCGGCATTGTTCGCTTCATGATTTATGCCAGCCTGAATCCCTTTCGCGCGCGCCCAAAATGGGCGCCTGGCTGGCCAGGCAGATGGGGGCGTAAGCAATGCGTAAGATGCTCAATACCCTTTACGTCACCCTCGACAACGCCTGGCTGCGCAAAGATGGTGAGAATATCGTCATCGAGCATGAAGGCACCGAGCGTGGGCGGATGCCGTTACACCTGCTGGAGGGGGTGATGTGCTTTTCCCGGCCAGGCGCATCGCCGGCATTGCTGGCCGCCTGCGCCGAGGCTGGGATTGCCTTGTCGTTCGTGACGCCCGAAGGCCGTTTTCTTGCGCGTGTGGAAGGCAGGCGTACCGGCAATATCCTGCTGCGGCGCGCACAATTCCGGGCATCGGAAGATCCGGCGCGTGCGCTGCCGATTGTCCGCGCCATGGTTGCTGGCAAGACTGCCAATCAGCGAACCGTGATCCGCCGTGCCCTGCGCGATCATGGCCCGTCAATGGCTGGTCCGGGCCGCGAAGGTCTCGAAATGGTGGAGCGCCGGCTCACCGATATTGCCCGCCGTCTGTTGATTGCCAGCGATGTTGCGTCGTTGCGCGGTCTGGAAGGTGAAGCAGGGGCCGCGTATTTCGGCGTTTTTGACAGCCTGTTGCGCACCGATGGTCCGGAGTTCCGGTTCACATCGCGGTCCCGCCGCCCGCCGCTCGACCGGGTGAACGCTTTGCTCTCATTTCTCTACGCGCTGCTTGGCCATGATTGCCGCGGCGCATTGGAGGGTAATGGCCTTGACCCGCAGGTTGGATTTTTGCACGCGGACAAGCCGGGGCGCGCGAGCCTAGCATTGGATATCATGGAGGAGTTCCGCCCGGTGATGGCGGACCGGCTGGCGTTGAGCATGATCAATCGTCGCCAACTGGCTGCGGACGATTTTGTGGTCGAAGACAGTGGGGCGGTTCACCTTGTCGACGATGCCCGCAAGCGGGTGCTGGTTGCCTGGCAGGAGCGTAAGCGGGAGGAATTGCGTCATCCGTTCCTGGATGAAAACTGTCCCTTTGGCCTTGTTCCGTGGCTGCAGGCCCAACTCCTTGCGCGCCATTTGCGCGGGGACCTGGACGGCTACCCCGTGTTCATCTGGAAGTAGGCCGCAATGCTGATGCTGATCACCTATGATGTCAGTACAATCGACGCCGCCGGCCGCCGCCGTCTGCGCCGCGTCGCACGCCATTGCCTGGATTATGGCCAGAGGGTGCAAAATTCGGTGTTCGAATGCGAAGTGACCCCGGCGCAATTCGTGGCGCTGCGGGCGGCCTTGCAGGGCGAGGTTGACTTGACGCGGGATAGCCTGCGTTTCTATCGGCTCGGCGCACAGGGACGCTCTCGCGTAGAGCATTTGGGAGCCAAACCTGTCCTGGATCTTGAAGGCCCGCTTATTTTCTAGCTTTCCCGAGGCCGCGCGCGAACCTGTAGCACGCATGTTTTGGCTGGTAGGTTCGCGCGGGCTTAGATCTTTGACATTGTGCATAGTTTTTGAAATTGTTGCGAATTCATTGCGAAGTGATAGCGTCGATCGAGGATGTTCGCGCAAACCTTGAGATTTGTTCTTTTTGTTCAAGTCGCTAGACTGGCGCGGTCGCCCCTTCACGGGGGCGCGGATCGA
>JANXRN010000395.1 GCA_025352995.1 Acetobacteraceae bacterium | reverse complement strand
AGGCATCTGCCGAAGCTCGCTGCACGCCCGTCCGTCCTGCACCTGGCCCACAACCAGTCCGGCCTGCGCGACTATTGGGCGACCACAGTGCTGTGCGGCGCGGTGCCGGAGAGCGTCTTCGGGCCGGATGACGCCCGCGCGCTGACCGCCCGGTCGGCATCGTTGCAGTTCGCCTCTGGCACCCGCTCTTCATATTGCAACCAGAATTTCCGCATCCTGGGTGAGCTTGTGCAGGACCGGGCCGGGGTCGATCTTGGGCAGCTCATGCGTCGGCACGTTTTCGATCCGGCTGGCATGCCAAGCGCGCTGCTGTGCCCCGAAACGTCCGCCATGCCGGATGGCACGATCGGCTATGAAGGATCGTTGGAAGAAGGCTGGCGGCCGGCGGTGAACCGGCTGCACTGGACGGGCGATGCCGGGATTGCCGCATCGCTCGATGACATGATCGCCTGGGAACAGGCAATCGATGCTGCGCGCGATGATCCGACGAGCCGTTATGCGATCCAGTCCCAGCCAACATATTTCGCCGATGGCAGCCCGGCGGCCTATGGTTTCGGGCTGAGCCGGATGTCGATCCACGGCAAGCTCGCCATCGGCCATGGCGGCGGTTTGCGTGGCTGGCGCAGCACGCGGTTTTATGTGCCATCGGAACGAATTTCCGTCGTGGTGCTGTTCAACCACATGGCCGAGCCCGGCAAGCTTGCATCCGATCTGCTCGGCGCCATGCTGGACGCGCCGGCGCCGCTACCCGGGCGGGACGCCGATCCTACATGGGCCGGGAATTATCGCGATCGCGAAACCGGATTGCTCGCCCACGTGGTGGTCACTCCGGCGCAAACGATCCAGCTTTGGTTCGGTCAAGGGCCGGAGACACTCGATCCGACCGCTGACGGGCAGGCAGCCAATCCGTCCCTGCGTCTGACCCGCGACGGGGACACGCTGCGGATGGAGCGCCCCAAGGAAAATCTGGACAGCACCCTGGTCCGCGTTGACGGCGACCCGGCGCGTGACATTGAAGGCGAATACCATAGTTCCGAATATGGATCGACCTTCAGCGTCGTTTCGGCCGGCGGCGTGCTCTATGGCGCATTTGCCGGCTTCCTCGGGCGCGGGCTGATGGAACCCTTGCTGCCAGTCGGCCCCGATCTCTGGCGCCTGCCCTGCCCGCGGGCGCTGGATTTCTCCGCACCGGGGGATTGGACGTTGCAATTCAGCCCCGATCGACGCAGCGTCACGATCGGCTGTTGGCTGGCACGCGGGGTCGCCTTCGCCCGGGTTTAGCCAGCCGCCTTCAAAACCTCCTGCACCAGCTTCGGCGGCGCTTCGGCGAGGTGGTCGAAGCGATGCCGAAACACGCCCAACCCCATGGTCTGGCTGCGCAGTTCGGCGATGAAATCATGCAGTTCGGCATGTGGGATCAGCGCCTCGACATCGTCCCAGCCCATCCAGCCCGGCCGTTCGCCATAGCCCAGTATCTGCCCGCGCCGTCCACCCACCAGCCGCTGGGCGGTGGGGGTGTAGATGTTCGGCACCGAAATGGTCACCGCATGCACCGGTTCCAGCAAAACCGGCTCGGCTTTCGGCAGCGCCTCCTGCATCGCCATCCGGGTCGCGGTACGAAACGCCATGTCGGAGCTATCGACGGCATGGAACCCGCCATCGACCAGCGTCACCTCGATATCCACCACCTGGTAGCCAAAAGCGCCTTTACGCGCTGCGTCTTCGGCGGCGGCACCCACCGATGGGATGTAAAGGCGCGGCACGGTACCGCCGACGATGCGGTCTACGAAGGCAAATCCCGCACCACGCGGACGGGGGGCCAGTTCCAGCGTCACATCGGCAAACTGCCCGTGCCCACCGGTCTGGCGCTTCAGCCGAGCCGCCTGCTGCACCGGTTGGCGAATGGTTTCGCGATAGGCAGTGCGCGGTCGTGCCGCTTTCAGCCGCACCCCGAACGCGGCCGCCAGCCGGTCCATCGCCGCCTTCAGGTGCATTTCGCCCTGGCCGGCGAGAATAGTTTCCCCCAACTCCGCATCCTGATGCAGCGCCAGGCCGGCATCTTCTTCCAGCAATTTCTCCAACGCCCCCGACAGTCGCACATCATCACGCCGATCGACCGTGCTGATCGCCAGTGCAAAAACCGGTGGATGCGGGGCCGCAAGCGCGGTCGCACTGCCGCCGAGCACAGTCCCGGTCTGCACCCCATCCAGACGCCCCAGTGCCACGATATCCCCGGCCTCCGCCTCGGCGATTTTCACCAGATCGCCCTCGCCGGCCCGCCACATGCCGCCGATCCGTTTGCCATCGAGCGTTGCGCCATCTTTTACCGGGCCGCGCCAGATCCGCGCCCACGACAATTTGCCGCCATGCCCGGCGTTCAAGGTGCGGAAAACCTGAACCAACGCGCCACCCTGGCCAATGCCGTGCCGCTCGGCGGTTACTACCGGCGCCGGCGCGTCATGGCGCAGCGCTTTCCACAAGCGCCGCACGCCGCTGTCACGCTCGGCACATCCGAACAGGATTTCGCTGATCGTGCCCCCAGCTTCCTCCGCGTGCAGCCGGTCGAAGATTTCCGCCTTGGTCGGCTTGATGTCCTCGATCAGTTTTTCCAAAAGCCCGTCGTCGAAATCCGCCAGCGCCTCGACCAGCGCGGCGCGGGCTTCCTGTTCGCGCTCTTCCATGCTGTCCGGCACTGCAATCTGCTCGGACGCTTCTCCCCGCCGGTAGCGATAGGCACGTTCGCTGATCACATCGACATAGCCGGTGATCGCCTCCCCATCGCGGATCGGCACTTCGCGCAGCACCAGGCGGCGCGCGGTCAGCGCCTGCAAGGCTGCCATGGTGTCGCGCACCCGGCCGCTAAATGTATCGATGCGGTTGACAAACAACAGCGCTGGAATGCCGGCCTGGTCGATCGCGTGGAGAAACGGTGCGACCGTCAACGCCCGCGCCGGATCAGGATCGCACACCAGCACCGCGATATCGGCGACCGCAAGGGCGGCAGAGGTTTCATGCATGGCTTCGACCGAGCCGGGACAATCCAGCAAACTCCAGGCCTCATCGAGATAATTACACGCTGCTATGCGCATTCCACCGCGCGGTGCGGCCCCACGCCGCGCCGGCCCGCCGGCCGCGGCGACCAGCGCATCGCAAAGTGTGGACTTGCCACCCCCATAGGGACCAATGATGGCGACGACACGCGGACCTCTGGGGGCATGCGGCATGGGCGTCCTCCGTCGGCCGGAGCTTAACCGCGGGACACCCCGCTGCTGCGCCGGTCCTTGGAACGCATCATGGGCGCGGTGCCGCGCCACGCCAAGCAAAATTAGCTGGCTTGCAACGGATTCCCTCGCTAAAATTTGGAGGCAATTCTGGTCGCGGACAACCCACATGAACGCCGTCAACCTGACCTACGCCAAAGCGCATTTGAGCGAATTGCTCGACCGCGTCGAAGCCGGGGAAGACATCGTCATCACCCGGCATGGCAAGCCGGTGGCGCAATTGTCGCCGATCGTCGCCGGCAAGCGGCCGATCGATTTCGAAGCGCTGGCCGCATTCCGGGCTACGATGCCGCCGTTCCACAAACCGAGCGTCGAACTCATCCGCGAAATGCGCGACGACGAACGCTATTGAGCTATTTCGACACCAGCTTTCTGGTTCCCGAGCCAACCAGCGACACGGGCCTACCCGCAAACCGGGGCATTTCATCATGATCCGTATCGCCCGCCTGTTGATCACCCTGATCGCCCTCACCAGCGTCGCCAACGCCAACGATTCCGCCTCCGAACTCGCCGCCGGCGGGCTGGTGCTGATCAAGCACGACGCCATCACCATGCAGGCGGAGGATTTGTATCTTTCGCCTACCGAAGTCCGGGTGCGTTACGAAATGCGCAACAACAGCCTCCAGCCGATCACCGTGCGGGTGGCATTTCCGCTCCCCGAACTGCCGATCGACACCCCCGCCGGGGCCGAAATTCTCGGGGTTAACGGCCAAAGCGCGGGGCATAATATCAACATCCCGACGCGAGATGACCCGAATTTCATCGGTTTCCAGGTCAAAGCGAACGGCACCTACGTCACCCCGCAGCTCCAAATCCGCGCAGTCCTGCCCGATGGCCGTGACATTTTGCCGAACTTGCGCGCCATCGGTGGCTGGTCCTTGGTGCTCCGCCCGCGCCTGATGGTGAACGTGCCGGGCGACGATCCGTTCGAGTTCGATGTCGGCCCCAACCGGATGCGCGACTTGCGGGCGCTCGGTGCCCTTGATGGCGACGTGGCCGGCGGCATGCCGCGCTGGAAAACCTTGGCAACCTATCACTGGATGCAGGTTTTTGCCCCCGGCGTCACCATCATCGAACATCGCTACCGGCCGATCCCAGGCGGGTTTTTCCTGACGGTCGAAAATGGCAAGCCCAAAGGCGGCGCGCTCGGCACGCCAGATGACCTCACTGCCGCCTATTGCCTTGGACAACCACATATCGAAACGATCCAGCGCTGGACCACATCGACGGCCGATAAATACGTATATGCAACCACCCTCGCCTATATCCTGTCCACCGGCGCCAACTGGGCCGGCCCGATTGAGCATTTCCACCTCACCATCGATGGCGGGCCAACCGCGCGCCTGATCAGCGCCTGCGCGGAAGTGCCGTTGACCGCATCCGGCCCCTCCCGGCTGGAAGGCCGGATGGATAATTTCCGCCCCCGCAATGAACTCGGCGTGCTGATGATCAGGAACTGATCGCAGCCGCCAGCACCCGGCCCGCTTCTGCACATTCCGCCGCCGATACATCCAGATGCGTCGTCGCCCGCACCGTGCGCGGCCCGAACGCCTGGACATGAACCCCCGCCGCATGGGCGCGGGCCACAATTGTCGCCGCATCAGGCAAGCCCGCCGGCAAATGGAAAATCACAATATTGGTCTGCACATCCGCCATGGTGATCAACGCCGGCGTTTGCGCCACCGCCGCCGCAATCGCCCGCGCATTGGCGTGATCGTCCGCCAGCCGATCGACATGATGGTCGAGCGCATAAAGCCCCGCCGCCGCCAGAATGCCCGATTGCCGCATCGCCCCACCATAGCGCCGCCTGGCGGCAATCCCGCGCGGCATCAGCACCGCAGGCCCCGCGACCAGGCTGCCGATCGGGCACCCCAGCCCTTTCGACAGCGCCACGCCCACAACATCGAACGGTGCGGCAAGCGCCGCCAGACTGCGCCCGCTCGCCACCGCCGCATTGAACAGCCTGGCGCCATCAAGATAAGTGCCCAACCCCAATTCCCGCGCCACCGCGCCGATCTTGATCGCCTCGTCCGGGTCGAACACAAACCCGCCGCCGCGATTATGCGTGCTTTCCACACACACCAGCGTCGTGCCCGGTTGCACCACGTGCCCGCGCGCCTTGGCCTTGGCCCGCACATCGGCCGCGGTAAATCGCCCGCCTTGCCCGATCACGGTGAACTGCACCCCGGCATTGGCCGCCGACGCGCCCGCCTCATGCCAGACGATATGCGCTTCATCCCCGACCAGCACATCATCGCCCGGCTGGGTCAGCATCTTCAGCGCAATTTGATTGGCCATGGTGCCGGACGGCACGAAAATCGCCACCTCCTTGCCCAACAGCGCCGCCACCCGAACCTGCAGGTGATTTACCGTCGGATCATCGCCATACTGATCGTCACCCACCTCGGCCGCCGCCATCGCCGCCCGCATCCCAGCCGTCGGTTTCGTCACAGTATCAGACCGAAGATCGATCACATTTCATCTCCCAAGCATTGCCGGCACGACTATGGTGCCAATCAGGCGATTGAACTAGCGTTCTGGAAAATACGTCCGGAGCCCTCAATATGACCGATGCCGCCCTGCCCTTCGCCGGCCTCAAAGTGATCGATTGCGCGAGCTATATCGCCGCCCCCATCGCCGCCACCGTGCTGGCCGATTTCGGCGCCGACGTGATCAAGATCGAAGCCCCTGGTGATGGCGACCCCTGGCACACGGCCTATTCGCGGTTGGCGCAAGGCAACGGCACCAACTTCCCCTGGCTGCTCGACAACCGTAACAAACGCGGCCTGGCCATCGACCTCAAGGCGCCTGCCGGCCGCGCCATTCTGGAACGGCTGGTGTCCCAGGCCGACGTCTTCATCACCAACTTGCCGCTGCCGGTCCGCGAGCGGCTCAAACTCCGCTACAGCGATTTCGCCGCCCATCCGCGACTGATCTACGGGTCGCTGACCGCCTATGGCGAAGTCGGCGAAGAAGCCGGCAAAACCGGCTTCGATGTCACCGCCTACTGGGCGCGCGGCGGACTGATGGACCATGTCCGCGCCGACCACACCACCGTCCCCGGCCGGGCCATCGCTGGCATGGGCGATCACCCAACCGGCATCGCGCTTTACGCCGGCATCACCACCGCCCTTTACCAACGCGAGAAAACCGGCCGCGGCAGTGAAGTCCGATCTTCGCTGCTCGCCAACGGCATGTGGGCCAGCAGCTTCCTGGTCCAGGCCCAGCTGTGCGGCGTTGAAATCCCAGTGCGTGGCCCGCGCGAGGAAATGCCCCGTGCGCTCAGCAACATGTACCAAACATCCGACGGGCGCTGGTTCCTGCTGGCGCTGACGTCGGAAATCCGCCAATGGCCCGCCCTGGCCCAGGCGATCGGCCGGGCTGACCTGATCAAGGATCCGCGCTTTGCCGACGATACCGGCCGCAGCGCCAATGTCCGCGAACTGACGCGGATTTTCGACGCAACCTTCGCCGCCCGTCCACTTGCCTATTGGCGCGCCACGCTCGATGCCGCCGGCCTCACCTTCGGCATCGTCGGCACCGTGCCGGAAATCGCCGCCGACCCCCAGGCGCTCGCCGCCGGCATCCTGCGCCCGCTCGCCGATACCGGCATGATGACCATCGACAGCCCGTTCACCCTGACCGAAACGCCGAAAGCGCCGATAACCATCGCGCCGGATCAAGGCGGGCATAACGCGGAAATCCTGCGGGAAGCCGGGTATTCGGACGGCGAAATCGCGGGATTTCGCGATGGGGGCGTTATCGCAGGGGTAGGTTGAAAGTAAGCAGTTCTTTTTGTGAACAAAAAGAACCAAAAAAACTTTCTGACACTTCCTTGCCGTTGGCGTGCCCACCCGGCAACCCCGCCGCGCCGTAACTCCGTAGGGTGCAGTTCCGCTTGGAACTGCACCATTCGCGGCACGCAATCAACAAAATCATTACGATATCGTAACAAATAAGTCGCAATTCTGCCCGTCCCCCTCACCCACCTGTCGCCAGAACCTCACAATCCCCCACAACCCCAGGCGCACCCCGTGGCTCCACCCGCGCCGCAACCACCGCCGGCTCCGGCGTCGCCCGCGCCACCACCGGCGTCACCGCGGCCGCAACCCCAAGCATCCGACAGATCGGGCGCAACACCCGCCCGGCACCTGGCGCATCCATCAGCACTGCCCGCGATGCAACCTCGCCCAGCAGCACCTCCAGCGCGCTCATATAGGCCGCGGCCTCCCAACCCAGTTCACGCACAATCCAGCCGCGCCCCGAGGGCCACGCCTGCGGGCGCACCCGTTCTGTCTCGGCCCGTTCCCCCCGCGCCCGCGTCGCCCGAATTTTCGTCTTCCGCGTCAACGCCCGATAAAACCGCCGCGTGGCGCGATTGAGGTAATTCCACAGCTGCACTGTAAACTGCGACAAATGCGGCATCTTCAGAAACCGCCGCGCAATCAACGCCCCAAGCCCCGCCATGATCAACGCAAAGCGCCGCGCCAATTCTGGCGCGGCGTCCGGCAGACCGAAGGGTTCGTTTGCTGTAGGCATGCTTGTTTTCCTAACATAAGAAAACAAGCATCGCAAGGATTTTCTTCTCCCTCTCCTTTTGGGAAAGGGCCAGCCGCTAGGCTTTGATCAACGCGCACCCACCATCTTTCAACGGCCGGAAAGCGTCCTCCGCCGGGGTCGTGGCTATAATCTTCACCAGATCCCAGCCGCCCTTGCTTTCCGCCTTGGTCTTGGTCTGGAACAAATACACCGGATGCAGCGTCCGGCCATCTTCGCGGATTCGTCCCGGGCCGAACGCGTCGTCATCGGTCGGAATTTTCTTCATCTGCGCCACCGCCGCTGCGCCATTGGCCTTGGCCGCCGCTGCGCCCATTTCCTTGATCGCTTTGAGGTAGTGCAGCGACGCGCCATAGCAGCCCACCGGCGTCATGGTGACCCACTGGTTCGACTTGGTGAGCTTGGGTTTGATCCGGTTGGTGAAGGCGCGGGTCCGCTCATTCAGATCCCAGAAGAAGCTTTCGCTGAAAATCAGCCCCTGGGCTGCATCAATCCCGAGCGCTTGCACCGTGCGCAAGCTGCCCAGCATCATGGCGATCTTCATGTTCTTGGTCAGGCCGAATTCCGCCGCTTGCTTAATGGCGTTAATCGTATCGTTGCCAGCATTCGCCAGCCCCAGGACTTTTGCACCCGACGCCTGCGCCTGCACCAGATAAGATGAAAAATCGGTGGTATCGGGGAACGGATAGCGCCGTGTGCCCAGAACCTTGCCACCCGCGCCGGTGACAACCGCAGATGAGTC
The DNA here is from genome assembly GCA_025352995.1 of Acetobacteraceae bacterium. GTDB lineage: Bacteria > Pseudomonadota > Alphaproteobacteria > Acetobacterales > Acetobacteraceae > CAITOL01. The sequence continues at coordinate 10,090 of JANXRN010000395.1, read as the reverse complement.
GCGTTCCAGTTGCTGCCCGAACACGTAGTCGGCGGTGATGAAATACCAGCTGTCACCACCGGATTTCACCATCGCGCCGGCTGTCGAATGCGCCAGCATGTAAGTGTCGTACGTCCAGTGAACCGTGTTGGGCGAACATTGCACCCCGGTCAGATCGGCGGTCGCGCCGCCCGAATTCATGTAAACCTTGTTCTTTTCGCGGGCGACAGTGTTGACCGCGAGTGCCACCGATGATGTCGGCACATCGACAATCATATCAACGCCGTCCTGGTCGAACCATTGCCGCGCAATGCTGGCGCCAACATCGGGTTTGTTCTGATGGTCGCCCGACACAACTTCGACATCGAACCCCGCATCGCCCCATTCCTGCACCGCCTGGCGGGTGCAGGCCAGGCTCACCGGCCCGCCATCGTCGGCATAAGGGCCTGACATGTCGTTCAACACCCCGATTTTGATTTTCGGGCGCTGTTGCGCACGGGCCGCACGTCCGGCGGCAATGGCGGTGGCAGCGGCAGTGCCGAGAAGCGCGCGGCGCGAAAGCGACATATGGTGTTTCCTTCCCTGGATTTTGACCTACGCGGCCTGCGCCAGCGTTGGGGCGACATCTTCCACCGTTGTGCGCCGCATGTCACGTACTTCGCCGGTATCATTATAACGCCGCGCCCGATGCATGGTCTGGCGGTTATCCCACAACACCAGATCGCCCAGCGTCCAGCGATGGGTATAAACGAACTTTGGTTGGGTCGCGTGCTCCACCAGATCGCGGATCAAGGACATCGCCTCCGGCCGTGGCATGCCCTCGATCTCGCCAATATGGCTCGACAGGAAAATTGCCTTGCGCCCGGTCATCGCATTGCGCCGCACCAGGCGTTGCCGGACCGGGGCGAAATTGAGCTTCTCCTGGTCGGTGAATTCGCCAAACCCGAGCAATCCGCGCGAATAAATCAGCGAATGATGAGTGACCATGTCGGCGATCAACGCCCGATCATCATCCGGCAGATCATCATACGCCGCGCGCATATCGGCAAACTGCGTGTCGCCGCCGAATTTGGGAATCGCCCGCGCCGACAGGCCGGAATATTTCGCCGGCGTCGGCTTGAAGCTGCTGTCGGAATGCCAGAGATTATTGCCGAGATTGAACATCCGCCGTCGGTCATCGCGGGCGAACAACTGCCCGGCCTGATCGAGGTTGGAAATATCCGCCATTTCCATATCCAAGCGGCGCTGCTCGCTAGTCTGGATATTCCCGGTTGCGAGTTCGAGCTTGCCGAAATTGCGCGCGAACGCTTTCTGCTGTTCGTCATCGATCATCTGTCCGGGAAACACCAGCACCGCATGCTGGTTCATCCCGGCATCGATCTCGGCGACCTCGGCCGGCGTTAGCGCGCGACGCAAATCGACGCCTTCGACGCGGGCAACGAACACGGGATGGATCGGGGTGATCTGCATGGCTTCCTCCGGCGGCATTTCGGTGATCTTGTACCTGGGACGCATTCTTGACGGAGACCCAGCATGTCGACGATATCAGTGAACGGCACGGAATTGAACTACATCCTTGATGGCAAGCCGGGCGCGCCGCTGGTGGTGCTGTCGAACTCGCTCTCCACCGATATGCGCATGTGGCAGCCGCAGGCCGCCTTGCTTGCCACGCATTACCAGCTGCTGCGCTACGATACCCGCGGCCATGGCGCCTCACAAGCGACGCCGGCGCCTTATAGCGTGGCCACGCTCGCCGACGATCTCGCTGGCCTGCTCGACGGTTTGGGATTTGCCGCCGCGCACGTCGTTGGCTTGTCGCTCGGTGGCATGACCGCCCAAATGCTCGCCGTCCGCCGCCCCGATCTGGTGGCCAGCATGGCGCTGGTCGCCACCACCTGCGCGCCGCCCTTCGGCACCGCCGCCGCCTGGGCGAAACGTGCCGAGGAAGTGCGGAACGCGGGCGATTTCCGCGATGTCGAAGGCCCGATGCTCGATCGTTGGCTCACCCGCCGCTTCCGCCGTCGCAACCCAACCGGGCTGGCGCTGATCCGCGCGATGATCCTGGCAACCCCACTGGAAGGCTATATCGGCTGCTGCCACGCCATCGGCGGCCTCAATGCTTGCGGCCAACTGGCAAAATTCCCTCGCCCGGTTGCCATCGTCGCCGGCGAAGAAGACGCCGGCACCACGGTCGAAGACGCCGAACGCATTCACGCCGGCATTCCGCACGCGCAACTAACGGTTATTCCCGGCGCGCGCCATCTGCTCAACTGGGATGCCGAGGCCGCCTTTACCCCTTGGCTGATGGCCTGGCTCGCGGATGTAACCTAATCCACGCTTCCCAACGCGCCCAAGCATCGTTAGCATATCCCCCAAGCCGGCACGACAAGGGCTGGCGCAGGGAGTTTGCGAACATGGGGTTAGTGACAGGGCTGCGTGCCGGACTGCTGGCGGTTGCCGCAATCGGCCTGCTGGCCGGCAATGCCGGTGCGCAAAAGCGCGGCGGAACGCTGAATGTCGGCATGGAGCTCGACATTAACGGCTTCGATCCGCTGAAAGTCGGCGTGTTCGACACCTCGGCCGAAATCGCTGCCGCCCTGATTTTCGATACCCTCACCACCCTCGATGACAAGGGCAACGCCCAGCCCAAGCTCGCGACATCCTGGACCCATTCGGAAGACCTCAAGACCTGGACTTTCAAGCTCCGCGCCGGGGTGAAGTTCCAGGACGGCACGCCATTCAACGCGGCCGCGGTAAAATGGAACATCGAACGCCAGAAAGACCCGGCCAATAAATGTCGTTGCGCTTTCTACATCAGCAACGTCGATGGAATCGATGCGCCCGATGAAGTCACCCTGGTCTATCGCCTCAACACCCCATCGAACATGTTGCCCGAAACGCTGAGCCTGCCAAGTTCGAACAATGTCATCCAGTCCCCGGCTGCGATCCAGGCCAAAGGCGATGACTACAACCGCAACCCGGTCGGCACCGGCCCGTTCATCCTGAAATCCTGGGTCGCCGGCGATCGCATGGCGCTGGAAAAGAACCAGGATTACTGGGACAAGGACCGGGTTTATCTTGACCGCGTATCGTTGAAGCCGCTGCCCGATGCCCAGGCGCGATTTGCAAGTTTGCAGTCAGGCAGCGCGGATATCATCTGGCATGATGAATCCGACAGCGACAATCTGAAAAAAGTCGCCACCATGCCGGCCTTCACCTTGCATAAATATGTCGGGTCCGGCGCCGGCGTTGACGCGATCAACACCAAGAACCCGCCGCTTGATGACGTGAATGTGCGCCGCGCGCTGGTCATGGCGTTGGATCGCAAAGGCCTGGCAGAAGCGATTTATGGCGGCATGCCGGTGCCCGCGACCAATCCATACGGCGAAGGATCATGGGTCAAATGCGCTGACGATGGCGCGTTGCCGTTTGACGTCGCCAAGGCAAAAGCGCTGATCCAGGCTTACGGCAAGCCGGTGAAGTTCAACTTCATCGTGACCGCCAGCCCGCGCGGCCGTGCGACCGGCCAAGTCTTCCAGCAAATGTGGAAAGCCATCGGCGCCGATGTCACCATCGAACAAATCGATCAAGCATCGTTCCCGCCGCGCGCCTTTGCCCGCAAGTTCGACATCATCGGCTGGCGCATCATCGATCTGGCCGATCCTGATCCGCAGATGTTCGCCAATTTCCATAGTGCAAGCCCGGTGAACCTCGCCAATTATTCCAACCCGGAACTCGATCGCCTGCTGCAACACGCCCGCATCACCGCCGATCGCACCGAGCGCACCAAGGACTACTGCGCGATCAGCCGGTTGCTCAATTCCGAAGCCACCTGGTTCTGGACTTTCCAGAACACGTACTACGCGATCTCCAAGGCACGGGTGAAGGGCATTCCGAAAATGTATTCGGGCGTGATTGATGTGTCGCACGCCTGGATGGAGTAGGTGCAGGCAAGGCAAGGAAGCGCTTCTTTTTTGAAAAAAAGAAGCAAAAAACTTTTCCAACTTGGTTCCCAGCGCTTTTTCTCTCCGGTGGGAGTACGCCAACGGCCAGGAATGGATAAAGTTTTATTGCTTCTTTTTGTTCACAAAAAGAAGAGTCTTCCTTTATGCTAAAACTAATCCGCCGTAGGCTGGTTTATTTAATCCCTGTGTTACTGGCAGTAAGCCTGCTCACCTTCCTGGTAGCGGCATTATTGCCCGGCGACATGGCCGAAGTGTTGCTGGGCGATCAGGCCACCCCTGAAACTCTCGCCGCGCTACGCCACGACATGGGCTTGGACCAACCGTTGCTGGTGCGCTACTTCATCTGGCTCGGCCACGTGTTGCAGGGCGATTTCGGCCGGTCGTTTCGCACCGGGCAAACCGTGCTGGCTGCGGTGGCCGAACGGCTGCCGATTTCGCTCGAACTAATGCTTGGCGCCCAACTCATCGGGCTGGCGATCGGCATTCCGGTCGCCATCATTTGCGCGGTGCACCAAGGCGGCCGTTTCGACCGCGCGATGACCGGCGGCGCCTTTGCCATGCTGTCAGTGCCATCGTTCCTGTCGGCGATTTTGCTGATCTGGCTGCTTGCGGTGGAATGGCAAATCCTACCCGCGACTGGCTACACCCCGTTTTCAGAAGACCCATGGGCCAATTTGCGCGGCTTCGTGCTCCCCGCGCTTACCCTCGCGCTTGGAGAATGGCCGGTGATCATGCGGGTGTTGCGATCGGACATGATCGCGACCTTGCAGGAGGATTTCATCGCCATGGCGCGCGCCAAGGGGCTGAAGCAATCGCGCATCCTGCTGGTGCATGCTTTGAAGCCGTCATCGCTGACCTTGGTCACCGTCACCGGCATCAATATCGGCCGGTTGATTGGCGGGGCCGTCATCGTCGAAACGATTTTCGCAATGCCTGGCATTGGGCGGCTGCTGGTCACCGCGATCTATTCGCGCGACCTGATGATGCTGCAAGGCGTGGTGCTGCTGGTGGCATCCGGCTTTGTGATGCTGAATTTTGTCGTCGATCTGCTTTACGCAACTTTGGACCCGAGGATCCGGCATGGCCGTGGCTAAACCAACCGGACCGTTATTCTGGTGCGCGCTCAGCTGGATCGGCATCATCGTTGTTGCCGCCATCGTCGCCGGCGTGCTGCCAATTCCGAGCCCGACCGACATGGATATTTTCGCCCGCCGCAAGGGCCCCACGCTTGCACATCTGCTCGGCACTGACAGTTTGGGGCGCGATGTTCTGGCGCGGCTGATCTACGGCGCACGGATTTCCTTGAGTGTGGGACTGCTGGCGCCGGTGATCGGGCTTGGCATTGGCGGCGCGCTCGGGCTGCTGGCCGGCTATTTCCGTGGCCGGTTCGAAATTTTCGTGACCGGCGGCGTCGATGTTGTGCTCGCCTTCCCGCCGCTGATTTTAGCCATGGCGGTCACCGCTTTTCTCGGGCAATCGATCGTGAATTTGACATTGGTTTTGGGCTTTCTCGGCATTCCCGCCTTCACCCGCGTGGCCCGCGCGGCAACCCTGACCTTCAGCGCCCGCGAATTCGTCACCGCCGCCCGCGCGCTCGGCGCCGGCCATGCGCGCATTATCCTGAAGGAACTACTCCCCAACGTCGCACTCCCGCTCGGGGCTTTCTTCCTGTTGGGGGTTGCCGTCACCATCGTGGTCGAAGGCGCGTTGAGCTTCCTCGGCCTCGGCGTACCGCCGCCTGCGCCAAGCTGGGGGGTGATGATCGGCGAGGGCCGCGAAAGCCTGGAAATGGCCCCCGCCCTCGCCTTTTTGCCGGCGATGGTGCTGTTCCTGACAGTGCTGTCCTTCAATCTGGTCGGCGATACGCTGCGCGCGCTGACCGATCCGCGGCAGGGCGCGTTATGAGCTTGCTGGAAGTTGAAAACATCGTCGTCGATCTCCCCACCCCGCGCGGCATGTTGCGCGCGGTGGACGGGGTTAATCTGACGCTCGATGCCGGCCGCACCCTGGGCGTGGTGGGCGAAAGCGGCAGCGGCAAAACCATGTTGTCGCGCGCCATCCTGCAATTACTGCCGCGCCGCGCCAAGCTGTCCGGCGCCATTCGTTTCGATGGCCAGGACATGACGCGCATTGCGCCCGAAACTCTCCGCAAGCTGCGGGCGAAATCCGTTGCCGTGGTGTTTCAGGACCCGATGACCTCGCTCAATCCCGTGCTGACCATCGGTAGCCAACTCACCGAAACCATGAGGGAACATCTCGGCGTGCCGCAATCGGAAGCCATTTTGCGCGGCGTGGCTCTGCTGGCCGAAGTCGGCATCCCATCCCCCGAACAGCGCATGGGCAATTACCCGCACCAACTCTCCGGCGGCATGCGGCAAAGGGTGGCGATTGCCATTGCCCTGTCCTGCGCACCGAAATTGCTGATCGCCGACGAACCAACTACCGCGCTCGATGTCACCGTCCAGGCGCAAATCCTTGATCTGCTGGCCCGCGAACAGCGCAGCCGTCACATGGCGATGATGCTGATCACCCATGATCTTGGCGTGGTGGCCGGGCGCACCGACGAAGTGGCGGTGATGTATGCCGGGCGCGTCGTGGAACGCGCGCCGACGCGGGAATTGTTTCATCATATGCGCATGCCCTACACGGCGGCGCTGATGGCGGCGCTCCCAAAACTCGATGCGCCGCCGCATACAAGATTGCCGGCAATCGGCGGCCGGCCGCCCGACCCGATCAATCCGCCGCCGGGCTGTTCGTTTGCACCGCGCTGTTTCTATGCCGATGCGGCCTGCGACAAAGCCAAACCGCCATTGTCGGCGCCGGATCGGATGGCGCATCAATTTGCCTGCATCCGGCCCTTGCCCGTGAAGGTGGCGGCATGACCGCGTTGCTCGACATCAAAGACCTCGTCGTCGAATTCCCGGTCGGCGGGCGTATCGTCCAGGCGGTGACGCGGGTAAGTCTTGCGGTGCAACGCGGCGAAACGCTGGGGCTGGTGGGCGAGTCCGGCTGTGGCAAATCCACCCTCGGGCGGGCGGTGTTGCAGTTGTATCAGCCCAAATCCGGGCAGGTGGTGTTTGACGGCCAGGACCTGACCACGCTCAGCCCACCATTGATGCGCAAAATGCGCCAGCGTTTGCAAATGATCTTCCAGGATCCGATAGCCTCGCTCAACCCGCGCCGTCGGGTGGGTGATATCGTCGCCGAACCGCTGATCATTGCCGGGGTGACCGATGCCGATGAACGGCTGCGTCGGGTGCGGGCGGTGCTGACCGAGGTCGGGCTCGATCCTGACATCACCATGGCGCGGCTGCCGCATGAATTTTCCGGTGGGCAGTGCCAGCGCATTTCCATCGCGCGGGCGTTGATTTTGGAACCGGAACTGATTGTCTGTGATGAGCCGGTGTCCGCGCTCGACGTCTCCATCCGCGCCCAGATTGTCAATCTGCTGGAAGACATGAAGGATCGCTATGGGCTGACCTTGCTGTTCATCGCCCATGATCTGGCGGTGGTGAAGGCGGTCAGCGACCGGGTGGCGGTGATGTATCTCGGGCGGATTTGTGAAATCGCCCCGACCGAGGCGCTGTTCCGCACCCCGGCGCATCCTTATACCCGGCTGCTGCTCGATGCGATCCCGATGCCCGATCCGGATATTCGCCCGGTTGAGGGTGTGGCGGTGGGGGAACCGCCATCGCCGATCGCGCCGCCGTCAGGCTGCCGGTTCCGCACCCGCTGCCCGCGGGCGGCGGATCGCTGTGCCGCGGAAATGCCCGAACTTATGGCATTGCCGGGTGGCCAGATGGTGGCGTGTCATTTTCCGTTGATTTAACCAACGCCCCAACGCCGGTTTCCGGGCGTTGGGGATTTTCTGGCCTACCCGATAATATACGGTTTGGCAGCGACGTCGTAGTCACCATAGCCAAGCGTCGCACGATGATCGGCCGCCGACAGCGCGCCCGCAGCCGTTGCCTGGCCGGCCAGCATCGCGGCCAACCCGGCCTTCATACCCGCGATTGCCGGCGACAGCATGGTTGGCGGGTAGGTGCCGATCTTGAAGCCCATGGCGGCGGCTTCGGCAGCGCTCGGCGGTTTGTCGCGGGCGAGTGACTGCACCACGTTGAAGGACGGCCGGCCTTTGGCTGCCGCAATGGCGCGCTTGATTTCCTCGGGGCCGTCGGGCGAATCGAGGAACAGGATATCGGCGCCTTCCTCGACATACATTTCGATGCGGGCGACGGCTTCATCGATGCCGGCGGTTGGGCGGCAATCGGTGCGGGCGAGCACTAATATGCCCGAATCCTTGGCGGCGGCAATCGCGGCGCGGATTTTCATTCGGGCTTCTTCGCGCGGGATGCAGGGCTTGCCGGCGGATTGCAGGGCGCGCGGGGTGATTTTATCCTCAATCAGCACGGCAGCGGCGCCAGCGCGGCCATAGGCGCGCACGGTGCGCTGGACGTTCATCGGATTGCCGTAGCCATGGTCGCAATCGGCCAGCACCAGCGTATCGGGGGCCGCGCCACGGACCATGTTGAAGCTATCGAACATTTCGGCAAACGAGATCAGGTCGAGATCGGGGCCGCCAAGTCGGGCTGCGGCAACACATGATCCGGACAGGAAGGCGGTCTTAAAGCCGGCGCCGGCGGCGAGTTTGGCGCTGAGGCCGTCCCAAACGGCGGGCATGGTGATCATGCCAGGTTGTTGCATCAGGGCGCGTAGTTTTTCTGGGGCGGTCATGTTGTTTCCTTGGACGGTGGTGATAGTGGGGAAGGTATCGCGTTATGATGGCTTCGCCAAATCCGTCGGAGCGCCACCCTGGCATCGCTGGGAAGCAATTGTCTTGCGCATGCGGTGGGCTTGGCGTATATTTCTCTTGAAAGATAATTTCATAATTTTTCTGGAGAATGAACATGTCATTCGCACTGAGCATGGATCGACCAGCCACCGTGGCGGTCGATGAAGTTGTCACTAAGGCGGTTTCGCGTGCAGCCGCGCTGCTCGGCATCACCAATACCACGCTGGCGCATATTTTGGGTGTATCGGAAGCAACCGCATCACGGCTGCGCGCCGGCCACTACACTGTTCAGCTCGGCACCAAGCAATATGAGTTCAGCCTGCTGTTGATCCGCCTGTTCCGCGGCCTGGACGCGATCATGGGGGGCGAAAAAGCGTCCCTGCAATCCTGGCTGAGGGCCGAAAACCACGCGCTCGGCGGCGTGCCCGTCAACCTTATTCAAAGCGTGACCGGCCTGGTCGCAACGGTTGAGTATGTGGACGCCGCGCGCGCTCGCGTCTGAGGCGCGCGCTTGGGCGGGCCAGATTTGGCGGGTGGTGGAAAGCCAGTCGCGGATATCAACCCTGAAGCTGGTGGATACAATTGCAGAACAGGCCATCCTCGAAGCGGCCCTGGAGAGCAGCAAGCCGGTGATCCCGGCCAGTTGCGCCGGGTTGCATTATTTGCTGGCCACGCCGTTTCGCTACGCCCCTTATAAAACCGGCAGTCGCTTCCGCCGTGCCGGCCAACGTGATGGGTGCTTCTATGCGGCTGAGCGGGTGGAAACCGCGCTCGCTGAGGAGGCGTTCTACCGGCTGCGGTTTTTTCTCGATTCGCCTGCGACCAAGCGCCCGGAGAACCCGCAGGAGCGGACGGCGTTCCGGATTGATGCGGCGACTGAGCGGGCGGTTGATCTGATCGAGCCGCCTCTCAATCAGGGCGCCGTCGACTGGACCCATGTGTCCAATTATGCCCCCTGCCAGGACCTTGCCGATGCGGCGCGGACGGCAGGGATTGAGGCAATTCGCTATCGGTCAGTGCGCGATCCAAACGGCGGTGCGAATCTCGCTTTGTTGAGCCCGGCGGCGTTTCGCCAGACCGTGCCGGCTGTACCCGAAACCTGGCATGTGTTTCTGCGCCCGGCATCGGTGGTCGTGATGCGCGAAATTCCGCGCATGGTGCTGGAATTCCCGTTTTCGGCGTGGTCCGATGACCCTCGGGTTCCGCAGCGGTTGCCGGGCTGAATGATGGATGTTTGAAAAATGGTGAGCGCGGTGGGACTCGAACCCACGACCACCAGATTAAAAGTCCGGTGCTCTACCAACTGAGCTACGCGCTCGCCGTGTCGCTGCTTGCCTTAGCAAGTGTCGGCGCG
>JANXRN010000388.1 GCA_025352995.1 Acetobacteraceae bacterium | reverse complement strand
GGTGCTCGCCGAACGCCGTGCGGCGCTGGGGCGGGTGCTGTCGGGCGGCCAGCGCCAGACGCTGGCAATCGCGCGGGCGATGATGACCGCGCCGCAGTTGCTGATGCTGGATGAACCCACGGCAGGGCTGGCGCCGCGCGTCGTGGGCGAAGTGTTCGCCGATCTGCGCCGACTGGCCGACGCGGGGATTGCGGTGCTGATGGTAGAACAAAATGCCAAGGCCGCGTTGCGGATGGCCGATCGGGCCTACGTGCTGACCGAGGGGCGCGTCCATAGCTTCGGCCGTGCCGCCGACCTGCTGGACGATCCGGCGGTGGGCGCGGCGTTTCTCGGCGCGCGGCGGGCTGCGTCATGATCGGGCAGGCGATTGCCGATGGCGTGCTGACTGGCGCCATCATCGCGCTTGGCGCCCTCGGGGTGTCGCTGTGCCTGCAAATCCTCCGCTTTGCCAATTTCGCCCAGGCGGAATTGCTGACCTTTGGCGCCTATGCCGCGCTCACCTTCACCGGCTTTGCCACCGCCGGCGTGTCGATCGGGCCGCTCTCCTTCGGCTGGCAATTGCTGGTCGCTGTCGCACTGGCGGGAATTGCGACCGGCGCAGTGGCGGTCGCGGTCGATCGGCTGGTATTCGCCCATTTGCGCCGCCGGCAGGCGCATGATCTGACGATGGTGTTCGCAAGCTTCGGCCTGGCGCTGATCTTGCGCAATCTGGTGCTGCTGCTGTGGGGACCCGACGCGCATTATTACAGTCAGGAACTGCAAATCGCCATTGAGGTGCTGCCGGGCGTCCGGCTGATGCCGGATCAGGTGTTCGTGCTTGGCCTCGCGCTGGTGCTCGTGCTCACGCTGCATGTGTTCCTGCGCTTCAGCCGGCTCGGGCGCGCCATGCGGGCGATGGCGGAAAGCCCGGCGCTGGCGCGGATTTGCGGCATCGGGACCGAGGCGATGGTGCGCTGGGCGTGGGTGGCAAGCGGCGCGTTGGCCGCGGCGGCAGGCGTGTTTGCCGGGCTTACTGTGCAGATCAGGCCGGAAATGGGCGCCAATTTGCTGCTGCCGATCCTGACGGCGGCCATCCTGGGTGGCACCGGCAGCCTGTTCGGCGCGGTGGTCGGCGGGCTGGTGGTCGGGCTGGCGGAAAATCTGTCGGCCCTGGTGATCCCCACCAGCTATATTTCCACCGTGCCGTTCATCTTGCTGCTTCTGGTGCTGTGGGTCCGTCCGCAAGGGCTGTTCGCGCCGGCGGGCGGGCGATGACGCTGGGCATTGTGTCTTACCTGACCTTCTTCGCGGTGGTGGTGACGATCCTGGGCATCGCGACCCTCGGCCTCAATTTGCAATGGGGGTCGACTGGCCTGTTCAATGCCGGGATTGTCGGGTTCTACGGCATTGGCGCCTATGCCCAGGCGATCCTGACCGCGGCACCTCGGCCGGAATTGCTGGGCAATTTCGGCCTGCCGTGGATCGTTGGCATCGTGGGCGCGATGGTGTGTTCGGCGCTGATGGCGGCCCTGGTCGGGCTGGTGACCTTGCGGCTGCGTGGCGACTACCTTGCCATCGCCACGTTCGGCATCGCCACGGTGCTGCAAGTTATCGCCCTCAACTGGGACGGGTTGACCGGCGGCAGCCTTGGCATGACGTCCATCCCGCGCCCGCTCGCCAGCCTGTTTTCCGACCCGTTCGCTTATAATGTGTTTTATCTCGGCCTGACCTTGGCGGCGGCCGCGATTGTCTATGTCGGGCTGGAGCGGATTATCCGCTCCCCCTGGGGCCGCGTGCTCAAGGCGATCCGCGAAGATGAAACCGCTGCCATCGCGCTCGGCAAGAACGCGGCGCGGTTTAGGTTTGAGGCTTTCGTGCTCGGCTGCACCGTCACCGGCCTGGCCGGGGCGCTTTATGTCAGCTTCATCGGCTTTGTCGGGCCGTTCGATTTTTTACCGATTATTACGTTTCAGATATGGACCATGCTGATCGTCGGCGGCAGCGGCAATAACCGTGGGGCGTTGCTGTGCTCGCTGATCGTGTGGGCGCTGTGGACGGGCAGCGGCACTCTGATTTCCCGTATCGTTCCGGCGGCTTACCAAACCCAGGGCGGGGCGATCCAATCGATCCTGATCGGGCTGGTTTTGGTCTTGACACTGATGTTCAAACCGCGTGGGCTGATTGGTGAAGAACCGGTGGTGTCGCGACATGCGCGATAGATTATTTGAAGGGGCTGACACGATGAAGCGGATGATCTGGACCTCACTGGGCACCTTGCTCGCGCTGTCGTGCTGGGGGGCGGCGCCTGCCATCGCGCAGACCGCGTCCTGCCCGATCAAGATCGGCGCCATCCTGCCGCTAACCGGTTCGATGGGCCCGGTCGGCAAGCACATCGCCGAAAGCGCGCAGCTTGCCATCGACACGATCAACCAGGGTGGCGGCATCAAAGGCTGCCAGGTGCAGTTCATTTTGCGCGACGATCAAGGGCAACCCACCGTCGGCGTCGATGCCGCCAAGTACCTGGTGGAGGTTGAACGGGTGGCGGCACTGTCCGGCAGCGTATCGAGCGGTGTGACCCTGCCGATCCTGACCGCGGTTGCGGTGCCGTCCGGGGTGCCGCTGGTCAGCTGCTGTTCGACGGCGGCGACCTTCACCACTATGGCGGCCGAAGGGCGCACCAACGGCTTCTTCTTCCGCACCTTGCCGACCCTGAAGACCCAGGCCTACGCAACCGCCAAGGTCACCGCCGAACGCGGCTATAAGCGCATTGCCATCATCTACCTCAACACCGATTTCGGCACTGGCATGGTCAAGGACTTTACCAAAGCGACCGAAAAGCTGGGCGGCAAAGTGGTCAAGGCGGTGGCTTATAATGAAAACCAGCCGTCCTATCGCGCCGAGGTGAATGCCGCGATGGCCGAAAAGCCGGACGCGCTGTTCCTGGTCGCCTTCCCGCAAGATGGCGCGACCATGACGCGTGAATGGATTTCGCTCGGCGGCACCCAGAATCTGGTTCTGAATAACGCGCTGCGCAGCCTGGACTATATCAAGCTGGTCGGCGCGAAATATCTGCAATCCGCCTTCGGGATGGATAACGCCTCGGTCGCTGGGCCAACTGTCGATGCGTTCAAGGTTGCGTTCCAGAAAGCCTACAACACCAGCCCGGACGGCCCCGGCATCTACAACCAGTATGACGCGATTATGGCCATTGGCCTCGCCATCGCCCTCGCCCCGGACTTGTCGGGCAAATCCATCCGCGACGCGATGCGGAAATTCCAGACCGAGGGTGGGACAATCGTCGGCACTGGCCCCGATGCATTCCGCGAAGCCATCGCGCTGATCAAGGCTGGCAAACCGATCCGCTATGTTGGCGCCACCGGCCCGCTCACGTTCGATGCCAATGGCGACGTGAGCGGCCCGGCGCTGATCTGGACGGTGAAGGGCGAGGCGCTGGCCATCGACCGGCAAATTTCGCTCGATGATATGGCGGCTTTGTTCAAGTCGATCGACTGATCCGGCGCGATGCCTTTTACCCTCGATAGTATCCAGGACCTCCCGGCGGTCCTGGCCCGGCGGGATGCTGCAAATGCTGCGGCCGTACCGTTGTTTCCGTGCCAGGCGGCGATCGCGTATGGGCCGGGTCCGGCGGAGACGTTCGATTTTTACCCGGCACGCAACGAAGACGGCCCGGTGCCGGTGCAGATCTTCATCCATGGCGGCTTCTGGAGCATGATGCAGGCGGCGCAGTTCGCCTTCCTCGCCCCCGGTTTCGTCCCGTTCGGGGCAGCGCTGGTGGTGATCGACTATCCGCTGATCCCCACCGTGCGGATGGATGATATCGTGGCATCTTGCGTGCGGGCGGTGGCTTTTGTGCACGATCATGCTGGCGAATACGGGATCGATCCGGCGCGCATTTACGTGTCCGGCAACTCGGCCGGCGGGCATCTGGTCGCCGAAGTGATGAGCCGCGCCCCGGCGAGCGCGGCGATCAAGGGCGGCACTGCGATTAGCGGGTTGTATGATCTGGCGCCGGTAGCCGCGTCATTCCGCAACGAAATTCTCGGGTTCAGGCCCGATGAAGTGGCAGCCTTCAGCCCGCAGCTGCGCCCGGCGGCCATTGCGGTTCCGCTGATCATGACCGTCGGTGGGGATGAAACCGGGGAATTCCTGCGCCAGACCGAAAATTTTGCGGCCCATGCGCGCGATGGCGGCGCGCCGGTCGATCATAGGGTGGTGGCGGGGACCAACCATATCACCGTGGTGCTCGACGCCTTCGCCAATCCGGCCGCGTCGTTGAACCAGGCGGTGCGGCGACAGATGGGCCTTGCCTGATTAGCGCGTCGGCTCGATCAGGAAAAACGGCCGGCCCATTTTTGCTTCCAGGCGCATAAAGCGGTCGAGCCTTACCCCATCGCGATCGGCGCGGACCCGATGGATCATCGCGGCGAGAATTTCCGCTGATGGGACGTCGTAAATCAGATACCAGGTGAAATCCGGCGACCCCGGGCTGCCGACCATGAACAAATCATCGTCCACCGTCGCAAGCGGTTTGGCGCCCATTTCCACCCATTCGTTGAACAGTGCCTGCATCGCCGGCAGGATTTGTTCGCGCCGGACCTCAGCGCTGGCCTGATACCAGCCGTCGGTTGACGCGCCGAGCAGGATGACCCGCAACGGCGACGGAATTTTTGGGGCGACGAACGCGATGGCCATCGAAGTCTCCATTATCGTATGAACCTGCCACCCTTTAGCCTGGCTGGGGGGAGGCGAGATAGACCGCTGCTGCCCCAAATTCGTCCGGCATGCCACGGCGGCGGACTTTAGCAGGGCCGGCGATTTTGTTGGTCGGGCCGCGCGTGGACCGCCCTGCCGTGACGGGCTAGCATACGCCAGCGTCAACCCCAGGAGGAAACCATGGCCGGTAACGGACAGATGATCATCGATCTCGACCGCGCGCGGATGACCGCGATGGCGGAGAAGAATATTGGCTTTCTGCAAAGCCATTTGTGCAAGGGCCTGATCTACACCCATTCATCTGCCCGGATGGACACCAAGGCGAGCCTGATCGCCAACATGGAAAACGGCTCGACGGTTTATACTTCGGTGGTGCCGTCGGACGTGGTGGCGCAGGATCTCGGGGACGCGGTGGTGCTGACCGGCACGGCGCAGATTTCGGTGATGTCGGGCGGCGCGCCGAATTCGTTCGGGGTGCGGTTTACCGACGTCTACCAGAACCAGGGCGGCACCTGGCGCATGGTGACCTGGCAGTCGACGAAGTTGCCTGCCTGACGAGTTGCTGCGACATTCACCCCAATTGTTCAAAGGGGAGAATTCGGATGGATGTCAAAGGCAAGGTTTGCGTGATCACCGGGGGCGCCAGCGGCATTGGCGAAGCGGTGGCGCGTGCCTGGGTGAAAGCTGGCGCGCGCGGGGTGGTCATTGCTGATCTGAACGCTGAAAAACTCGCCAGCGTGGCCGCCGATATTGGCGCGCTGGGCGTGCTGACCGACGTCTCCAAGGAAGCCGACATCCAGGCGCTGATTGCAGCGGCCGAGGCGAAGTTTGGCCCGGTTGACGTCTATTATTCGAATGCCGGGATTTCCCGGGCGGGCCAGCAAGATGCGTCCGATGCCGATTGGGACCTCAACTGGCGGGTGCATGTGCTGAGCCACGTGTTCGCGGCCCGTGTGCTGGTGCCGGGCATGCTGGCGCGCGGGTCGGGCTATTTGCTGAACACGGCATCGGCGGCGGGGCTGCTGACCTCGATGAATTCCATGGCGTACGGCGTGACCAAAAGTGCGGCCGTGTCGCTCGCCGAACATCTCGCCGTCCAATATGGCGATCGCGGGATTTGCGTGTCGGTGCTGTGCCCGCAATCGGTGCTGACCGGGATGACCAAGGGCACCAAGGGGGCTGCGAGCGTCGATGGCGTCATGAGTGCGACCGAGGTTGGGCAGATCGTGCTCGACGCGATGGCCGAGGAACGCTTCATGATCTTGTCGCATCCGACCGTGCATGAGTACGAACAGCGCAAGACCCGCGATCGCAATCGCTGGCTGGTTGGGATGCGCCGGTTGCGCACGAAAATCTATGGGGAGCCGATTTCCCGTGCTGGCTAGCGCGTTGTCCGTTGATGTTTAGTCGGCGGAGACGCGCTAGAGTCTTGTTTTCACGATCATCTTTATCCGTCCAAACGAAGCCGTTTGGACGGATGATGATCTAGCCGCGCCAGGAATTGATCGCGTCGAGCGGGAATATCGGCCGTGGCACCCGGCGCCAGGGCAGCCCGACCACGTCGGACTGGCCGGGCCCGCTGGTATCGACGCGGATTACTTGGGAGGTGATCGGCTTGAAGAACTGAAAATTGGACGCGGTTTTCAGCACTGCCATTTTGAAGTCGGCCGGTTCAATCCCAAACGCCCGATAAACATCCGGCACGTTGCCGGCAGCCCCGGTGCGTTCCGAGATCAGCATCGTCACTGGCCCGGTTTGGAAAATCACCGTCCGGCCCTGATCGAATTCGGGCTGCTGGAACACTGGAACCTTGACGTGGCCATTGGCGATTTTGCGCACGACGCCGGTAATGGTGAGCGGGGTGAAGAAGCCGGTTGAGCTGCCACCGACCGCGAGGGTGACGTTCGCGCCTTCTCCTGCGGCTACCAGAACGGCAACCGTTGCAGGCTCAATCAGCGGAATCAGCGCGCGGCCTTTGATCCCGAGGCGCAGGATGGCTTCGAGGATCAGGTTGCTGTCGCCGGCGGTGCCGCCGAAGACTGTGTCGCCCGTGTCGCTCAGCACCACCACGCCGTGATGGGCGGCGTCGGCCAGACGCACCGCGTCGTCGATGCTGATCGCCTCGCGGACCATGAAATCATCGCGCATCGACCAGGCGAGGTCGGCGGATTGTTCGGCAAGCTTCTCGGCCTTGGCCTGGTCGCTATCGGTCACCACCACCACCGCCCAGCCGCCTTCGGCGACATCCAACCAAGGCTGCATCGGGCAGGGGGCGACATGCAGCACCGCAGGATCGGCCTCCATCGCACGGGCCTGGTCGAACCAGGTTTTCATCGGGCCGGCGGCGGTGAGATATTGTTCCTGATGAGTAATCAGGCGCAATTTCGCCCACGCCATCACTGGCCGCACGCCATCGCGTAAAATCCGCACCAACATGTCGCCGGCAAGCCGCCCCGTGTCATACACGTCATGCGGTTGGGTACGATGGCCGACGATTGCGGTGCTGAGATCAATCATCGCTTGCGTCACGTTCGCATGATGATCGAGTGAGACCACGATCGGCACGTCCGGACCAAGCACGGCGCGGCAAATCGCCAGTTGGGCGCCTTCGACATCATCCACGCCCTCGGCCGAGCAGGCGCCGTGCAAATGGAATGCGAGCGCATCGATCTTGCCAGCGCGGCGGAGGCCGGTGCCGATGCGTTCTTCGAAAAACAGCCGTGATTTTGTATCTATCCGCCCACCCGCCATTGCCCAGGCCGAAATGATCGGCACCCATTCAACCGCCATGCCGGCATCGGCCATTGCATCCACGCAGCCGCCAACCTGGCCCACGCCCTTCATCCGTTCGAGGATTTCGTCGCCTTCGTAAATGCCGAAGGCGGCGAAATCAGCGAGCGTGGTGGGGAGTTTGTTGAAGTCGTTGGTTTCTTGGCCGATATGGATGAGGGCTATGCGCATAGGACGCTCCTAGAAAGCAGTTCTTGTTGGGAACAAAAAGAATACTGCGTTCACTTGAAAACCCGAAAAATGAGGCTCGGTAGGCTTAGCGAAGAAAGCAAGACAGCCGCCACAGAGGGTAGAGGAGGAAGATGAGAGTAGAGGAGAAGCGAAGCAGGTTTTTCTTGCTTCTCCCTTCTTCTTGTCTAACTCCTCTACTCTCTGTGGCGGCTTTCTTGCCTCTGGTCAGTTCAGAGCAGGATGATTGAGGTTTGCTCATAACAGGCGGAAACTCGCGGCGGAGCACGCACCAGTTTTTCGGGTTTTCAAACGACCGGGGTAAAC
>JANXRN010000329.1 GCA_025352995.1 Acetobacteraceae bacterium | reverse complement strand
TTCCGTGAGGCGAAGGATTTTGAGGCGTTCCTGGGTGAATTAGGCGCGCCGGAGTAAGGGGATGCGCGGAAGGCAAGCAGTTCTTTTTGTGAACAAAAAGAACCAAAAAAACTTTTTGACACTTTGATGCCGTTGGCTCGGGTCCCTCCGCAGTCCCGAGCCAACGGCAACAAAGTGTGAAAAAGTTTTTTTGGTTCTTTTTGTTCACAAAAAGAACTGCTTGCCTTCCGCTCATCCCCTTACTCCGGCGCGCCTAATTCACCCAGGAACGCCTCAAAATCCTTCGCCTCACGGAAATTCCGATAGACCGAAGCAAAGCGCACATACGCCACCGCATCGACCTCCTTCAGCGTTTCCATCACCATCTCGCCAATTTGCTTGCTGGGAATTTCCGCTTCGCCCGACGCTTCCAGCTGGCGCACGATGCCGTTGACGATGCGTTCCATGCGTTCGTCGTTAACCGGCCGCTTGCGCAGGGCAACGCGGATCGATCGGGCGAGCTTATCGCGGTCAAACGCCACCCGGCGCTGATCGGTTTTGACCACCACCAGTTCGCGCAACTGCACCCGTTCAACGGTGGTGAAGCGCTGCGAGCAGCCGCCGCAGGAGCGCCGGCGACGGATCGCCGAGCCGTCTTCCGACGGGCGGCTGTCCTTTACCTGGGTGTCCTCGTTGCCGCAGAATGGGCAGCGCATGGCGGTTCAGTGCCCGGAATAGATCGGGAAGGCGCGGCACATTTCCTTTACCCGGGCAGCGATGCGGGCTTCGATCACGCTATTGGTGCCGTCATTGGAGGCCGACAAGCCATCGACGACTTCGCCGATCATGCGGCCGATTTCAACGAACTCAGCGACGCCAAAGCCGCGTGTGGTGCCGGCAGGGGTGCCAAGCCGCACGCCCGAGGTGATGGCCGGCTTTTCCGGGTCGGACGGGATGGCGTTCTTGTTGGCGGTCATGTGGGCGCGTTCGAGGCTCGCTTCGGTGGCCTTGCCGGTCACCCGCTTGGGTCGCAGATCGACCAGCATCAGATGGCTGTCGGTACCACCCGAAACAATTGCCAGGCCCTGTTCGACCAGGGTTGCCGCCAGCGCGCGGGCATTGGCAACCACCTGGTGCTGATAGGTCGCGAATTCCGGCCGCAATGCTTCGCCAAAGGCCGCCGCCTTGCCGGCGATGACATGCATCAGCGGGCCGCCTTGCAGGCCAGGGAAGACCGCCGAGTTGATTTTCTTGGCCAGCGCTTCGTCATTGGTCAAGATCATCCCGCCGCGCGGTCCACGCAGGGTTTTATGGGTCGTGGTGGTGACCACATGGGCGTGCGGCAGCGGGGACGGGAAGGCGCCGGCCGCCACCAGCCCGGCGAAATGGGCCATATCGACCATGAAGATCGCCCCAACCTCATCCGCCACCGCCCGAATGCGGGCGAAATTGATCACGCGGGGATAGGCCGAACCGCCAGCGATAATCAGCTTGGGCCGTTCGGCCCGTGCCATGGCTTCCAACTGGTCATAATCCAGCAAACCGTCTTCGACCCGCACACCATATTGGATGGCGCGGAACCATTTGCCCGACAGGCTGGCCGATGCGCCATGGGTCAGGTGACCGCCCGCATCGAGCGACATGCCGAGAATGGTGTCGCCCGGTTTGACCGTCGCCAGAAACACCGCCTGGTTGGCTTGGGCGCCGGAATGCGGCTGGACATTGGCGAAACCGCAGGAAAACAGTTTCTTGGCGCGCTCAATCGCCAGGGTTTCCACCACGTCCATTTCGACGCAGCCGCCATAATAACGTCGGCCGGGATAGCCTTCGGCGTATTTGTTGGTGAAGACGCTGCCTTGGGCTTCCATCACCGCGGCAGAAACGATGTTCTCGCTGGCGATCAGTTCGATGCCGTCCTGCTGGCGGACCATTTCGCGGGCGAGGGAGGCGGCCAGTTCCGGATCGGACTGGGCGAGACTGGCGGAGAAAAACCCCGGCATCACGCGCGGCATTGGCTGGTCGTTCATGCGAACTCCTTCGGCGAAAGTTTGGCGATCCGGGCAACATGGCGGCCGCCTTCGAATTTGGTAGCCAGGAAAGCCGTCAGGATATCGAAGGCGGCTTCTTCCCCGATTAAACGTCCGCCCAAGGCGATCACGTTGGCGTCGTTATGGGCGCGGGTCAGTCGGGCGGTGGTGGCTTCGGACGCTTGCGCGCAGCGAATTTCGGGGTGGCGGTTGGCGGCGATTGCCATGCCGACGCCGGTGCCGCACAGCAGCACGCCAAAGCGCGCTCGCCCGGCAATCACTTCGGCGCAGACCTTGTGGGCAAAATCTGGGTAGTCGACCCGGTCGGGGGAATGGCAGCCAAGGTCGTTCACATCGTGCCCTGCATCACGCAGGAAGGTCACGAGGGCGGTTTTGAGCCGGAAGCCGCCATGGTCGGTGCCGATGGCTATGGTGATAGGATCCATGGCCGCAGCCTCTACCACGCCGCACCGCGCCGGGAAATGCTATTTGCCGTTGACGCTGATATCCCGGCAGATCACCCGCAGCGCAGCCCATTCGGGGGCGCTGAGCAGTTCTGGCCCGGTCGCCGGCGCGTTGGTTTCGGCCAGTCGACGCTCGCGGTCCGGGGTCAGCGGATGGTCGCGGAACAAAGTGATATCCGTGTCAGTTTCCGGCGCTACCCGGTGCAGCAGCGCACCGAGTGCGGCGGTCGGGCGGCCCAGCCTTGTCATCACCATGGCTGAGAAATCATCGGCTGCGGTTTCGACTTCCAGCGAATAGGCGCTGTTGAGCAAGGTGCGGGCAGCGACCAGCGCGGCGCCCGCGCCCGAAACATCGCCGAACAGCAGCCCGAGCAAATATCCGGTGCCGCCATCGCGCAGCAGCCGGCGCACCCCGTCGCGATGGGCGACATGGCCAAGCTCATGCGCCAACACGCCGGCGAGTTCATCGGGCGACGCGGCGTCCCCAATCAAGTTGGACAGGATGTAAATCCGCCCGCCGGGCAGCGCGAAGGCGTTGGGAATTTTGGATAACAGCACCGCCGGTTCGGGCGGGATCGGCAAATTGGCCGTCGATTGCAAGCGGGCGACGAGCTTGTTCAGCGCCGCAACCCCGGCCTCGTCGATGCAGGCCGTCGTCCCGAACAGCAGCCGAATTTGCCCATCCACTGCCTGGCCCAGCGGCTTTTCCCAGGCGATCGGGATGATTTCCGTCAGCTGATCGGCCACCACCGGCACCCCGAACCAGATTGTGCCGATGATGGCGGCGGCCGCTGCCAGCGACCAACCAATGATCCGCCCCAGCTTGATTGGCACCAGCCCGCCAACGCCCGCAATATCGGGGCAATGGCGCAACACCAAAGCCGCCTGATCGGGCGCGCGAATATCGAGCCGCGCGAGCTCGGCGGCACTGGTCGCACCAAGGCGCAATATGCCGTGCGGCGCATCAAAGCGACGGATATTGGCGAACGGCCAATCGGCGACGATGTCGCCATTTTCGACGATGATCAGCCCGTCACCGAAGCGCAGCTCCACCAGGCGGCGGCGACTGGTCCGGCCATCGAAATAGGCGACGCTCATCACCTAGAAGCCGGCAACATCGAGACCATCGGCCAGGCCTTCGCCAAAGGCGCTTGCGGGCATACCAGCCGCCGCCGCGTTGGCCAGCGCCGCGACGTTGACAAGCGCGCAGCTTCCGACAACGACTTTCCAAATTCGCTGCTGAAGATAAATCCGCATTACGACACCCAGGGTTTGCACCAGGGCCATATAGAGCACGACGTAGGGCACGAGATGCCAGGGCGACAGCGACCCCATAGCGGCAGTCAAATTCGCCGGCTGGCCGAGGGTAGCGCCGATGATCGCGGTCACCACACCAATTGCCACGCCAAAGAGCAAGGTCCATAAAACGAACTGTCCGATCATGGTCCAGTAAATGCCGATCAACGCCGCACCGTCCAATTTGCTGGTAATCTTGGCATCGCCAATCCGGATACCCGAGACCCACCAGTGCCATTGCCGTGCGACCCGCACGCCATGGAGAAAGGGCAGGGCGACCAACCCGCAGCCACCGACCGCCATCGCAATCACCGCTGCCACGCGGCTAACATCGTCCTTGGGCAGATGCATTTTCTCAGCGACAACCAGGGCGACCAATCCGCCATAGACCAGCAGGGGCGGCAGCAGCCCGAGCAGCCAGACCCACCAGACTTTGCCAAATAACTGCGCGCCGGTGGCGCTGAAGCGCGCCGGCAGATCGCCAAAGAAGCTATTGTCCATCTTGTAGCGTTCCAGCACCGCTTCCCGCCACGGATAGACAAACCCCAACGTCACCATCGCCAGCAGCCCCCACAGCAGCGATCGCCAGGCATAGGCCCATCCCGAACCTGTCATCCAAAACCGCACGCCACGCCAGATCGTACGCGACAGCCGATAGCGCCGGGCGCGAAATGTGGCGTATTGGCCGAACCCATAGAGCACCAGATAAAGCGGGATGCTGGCGAACGCCTGGAAACGTTCGAGCCACAGTCCCGCGAGGAAATAGAGCAGGAACACTGGCAGCAGCACCGCGAGCGCGAACAGAAACCCGAGCAGCAATTCGCGGCCGCGCCCGGTATATTCCGGCGCGTCGCCATCGATTTCGGTATTCGACCATAAATGCCGGCGAATATCGGTGACCAGCCAGAAGCGGTAGAAGCCGAAGGTCACAATTTCCAGGAACGCCCCGCGCGTCACCAGCCGACGAAATGCGCCATCATCGCCGGTAAAGCGCACGATTGACTGAGGCTCGACGTTCGGGTCCGGTGCGACCATATAAAATACTCCCTCGGGGCAATTGCCCGCCTGAACGAGCCTATATCGTAACCATGTCGTTTGGAAAGAGCACGATATGCCCAGTCCGATCGCCGATCCGTTCCAGGCCATGCGAACTGCCGGGCTGCTGCTGGTGGCGGTGCTGGTGGCCAGCAACGTGATCCCGCCATTGCGCCCGTACGGACGCTGGATCGGCGGCATCGGCATGGTGATCTATCTGATCGCCGGCATCGTTTTCTATTTGATGGCCTGGGGATGATCATCCGCGCTGCCCAGGCCGGGGACCGTCCGGCCATGGCGCAACTCTGGCGGTCTGCGTGGCAAGCCACCATGCCCGCGATCGATTTCACGGCGCGGCTGCCGTGGCTAGACACCCACCTCATCACGCTTGTCGCCAGCGGTGCGGAAATCCTTTGCGCCACCAACGCGGCCGGCATTGTGCTCGGTTTTGCCACCATCGATCCCGCGACCGGCGACATGGACCAACTCGCCATCGCACCCGATTATTTCGGCGCCGGGGCCGCAGTCGCGCTGCTGACCGAGGTCAAGCGCCGTGCCCCGGGCCGGGTCACCCTGTCGGTTAACCAGGACAATCCCCGCGCCGTGCGGTTTTATGCGCGGGAGGGGTTTCGGGCGGTGGGCGTCGGCACAAATCCGGGATCGGGGCTGGATATTCTGCATATGGAATGGCCTTGAAGCCTTGCGTTTTCGCTTGGTACCGGCCGCCCGCGTGTTACTGTCCCCGCCATAAGCCATCCGGAGATCAATATGCAAACGACTAAATGGCTGCTTCTTGCCGGACTGGCGCTTCCCTTGCTGGCGGGTTTCGGTGCCCGATCTGCAACTGCGGCCGGAAACCTGACCGCGGTGCTGGAGTCCGAGGTTGTCTTCATCGACCCGCACAGCACCACCGCCAATATCACCCGCACCTTCCATTTCATGACCCATGACACGCTGTTTGCCATGGACGGGGCAGGCAACATCCAGCCGCAGATGGTCGATACGTACAAGATTTCCGACGACAGACTGGTTTACAGCTTCACCTTGCGCGACGGGCTGAGCTTCCATGACGGCGCCGCCGTCACCGCCAATGATGTTGTCGCGTCCCTCAAGCGCTGGGCGCCCAAGGACGCGCTCGGCCGGATGCTGATGGCGGCGACCGCAAGTCTGGAGGTCACTGATCCCAAGACGGTTACGCTGAAGCTGAAAGAGCCGTTCCCGCTGGTGCTGCAAGTGCTGGGCAAACCCAACGCGATTGTGCCCTTCATCATCCCGGCGCGGCTGGCGGGAGAGGAGAAAATCACCGACGTGACGGGGTCTGGCCCGTTCATCTTCCGCAAGGAATTGTGGCGGACTGGCGATGTGATGGTGCTCGACCGCAACCAAGCCTATGTGCCGCGCAAGGAAAAGCCCGATTTCCTCGCAGGCGGCAAAGTGGTGAAGATCGATCGCCTGACCTTGCGTAGCATCCCCGAGGTTGGCACCGCGGCGACGGCGCTGCTCGCCGGGGAAATCGATTATTTGCAGTATGTTCCGTGGGATTGGCTGGACAAGCTCAAGAAGGACAAGAATATCCGCCTGATGAGCCTTGGCGGGCTTGATCAGTTCCAGGGCAATTTCCGCATCAACCACGCCAACCCGCCCTTCGATAATCCCGCCATTCGCCGGGTGCTGTGGAAGCTGGTGGATCAACAGGCGATGCTCGACAGCATCGGCATTCCGAAAGGCTTCTACGTGCCGTCCTGCACCAGCTACTGGATGTGCGGCACGCCGCTGGAAAGCAAAGCCGGGGCGGAAGTGTTTCGCTACGACCTCGATGCCGCCCGTGCCGAATTGAAGGCCGCCGGCTACAAGGGCGAGAAAGTGGTGGTGATGGAGTTGCCGACGTCGGCCACCTCCCTCAACCCCGCGCTGGTGCTAGTCGAAGCGATGAAGAAAGTCGGCTTCACCGTCGATGAGCAGGCGATGGATTGGGCGACATTGTTGCAGCGCCGGACCAAGAAGGATTTGTGGGGGCTGTTCGCGGTCTATTCAAACGGCGTCGATATGTCGAACCCGCTGACCCATTTCTATGTCGCCGCCAATTGCGCGGAGTTCGCCGGCTGGTCGTGCGCGCCTGAGGCCAAGGCGCTGGTGGCGGACTTCGTCAAGGCGGACACCCCGGCGCAGCGGAAGGCGGTTGCCGACCGCATTCAGGCGGTGATGTATGAAAATACGCCGTCGGTGATGTGGGGGCAGTTCACCGTGCCCACCGGCTATCGCGGCACTCTTTCGGGAATTATCGAGTCGAGCTTCCCGATGTTCTGGCAGGTTGAAAAGAACTAGGGCTGGCCGGGGAGCGTAACCCGCGCCGAAGATGGTGGAATGCGAAGCCGCATTCCACCCTACGGTTTTGCGACCACCGCCATACCACTGAGATAGGGCTGCAACACCTGCGGCACGCGGATTGATCCATCCGCATTCTGGTAATTTTCCATCACTGCAATCAGACAGCGCCCGACTGCCACGCCCGAGCCGTTCAGCGTGTGGACATAGTTGATGGTCTTCCCGTCCGCCGCCCGGAAGCGCGCATTCATCCGCCGCGCCTGGAAGTCGCGGGTGTTCGAACAGGAACTAATCTCCCGCCACATTCCCTGACCCGGCAACCAAACTTCGAGATCAAACGTCCGCGCGGCGCCGAAACCGGTATCGCCCGATGACAGCAGCATCCGCCGATAGGGCAGGCCGAGCAGTTCCAGCACCCGTTCGGCGCATCCCGTCATGCGTTCCTGCTCGGCGACCGACTGATCGGGATGGACGATCGACACCATCTCG
>JANXRN010000326.1 GCA_025352995.1 Acetobacteraceae bacterium | reverse complement strand
GGTGCTGCCGGAGTTCCAGAAAATTCTGGTGGGGCAGTCGACGGCGGAGAAGGCTACCGACGCGATGATGAAAGGGTTGGATGCGGCGATTAACTAAGGAAGGGATTCTTCTTTTTGTGAACAAAAAGAAGCAAAAAAACTTCCCACTTTGGTTCCGTGTGCGCACCGGCAGTGGTGCGCCATGGATAGAAAGTTTTTTTGGTTCTTTTTGTTCACAAAAAGAACATGCTTGCTTGAAATCTAACCTTCGGCGCCCCCAATGAAAATCACCAACATCCAAGCCTACCTCATCGAAGAACCCTACGCCGGCGACCCGTTCCGTTGGCGCGCCGGCCTACCCGGCAGCGGCGACGGCACGCCCGATGGCCATGTGCCGCGCAGCGCCATTTTGCGTATGGACACTGACGCCGGCATCACCGGCTGCCTGAAGATCGGGCGCGGCGACGCGGTGATGTCGCTGGTGCTGCGCCGGCTCAAAAAGCTAGTGGGGGAAAACCCGCTGCTAACCGAACGGCTGTGGCATCTGGTGTGGGAAATTGACCGGCTGGAGGAAATTCAGCTGCACCACATGGCGCTGATTGACATGCTGTCATGGGACATCAAATCAAAAAAAGCCGGTTTGCCACTGTATCAATTGCTCGGCGGCGACAGCAATCTTGTGCCGGTTTATGCGTCCACCGTCACATGGGACACGATGGATGAGTATGAGCGTCACATCAAGGAATGCATGGACGAAGGCTTTACCGCTTTCAAGCTGCATGCCTGGGGCGATGCCAAGGCGGATGCATTGCTGTGCAAGAATTTGCGGCGGTGGACGGGGCCGGATGCCGATTTGATGTTCGATGGCTCGGCGGGGTGGGACTACCCGACCAGCCTGTGGTTTGGGCGCCGGCTCGAAGAAGAAAACTTCCTGTGGTATGAAGAACCGATGCGGGAGTTTGAACTGCGCAGCTACAAAAAACTGTGCGATGACCTCGATATTCCAGTGCTGGCGGCGGAAACATCTGATGGCGCGCATTGGAATGCCGCGACCTGGATTCAGGACGGCGCACTCGACATGATGCGCACCAACCCCGACATGAAGGCGGGGCTGACGGGGGCGTTGAAGATCGCGCATCTGGCCGAATGCCACGGGATGAAGGCGCAGGTGCATGGCATGGGGGTGGGGCAGGCGCATTTATGCGGCGCCATTCGCAACAATGATTATTACGAGCAGTTGGTGATTTCGTCGCAGCAGATCCGCGGCCTCAAAAATCCGGCCGGCCTGATGCCGATCACCGCGGGGGTGCTAGCGGTGCCCGAAATCCCTGGCCTGGGCTGGGATTTTGATTGGGCGGCGTTGGAGAAGACCGCGATCGCGGTGGTCTGATCGTGCGGCGGTCCCTGTCTGACACACGCGCTTTTCCATGGCTGTTGCTGGCCCCGTGCCTGCTACTGGCGATGGCGGTGGTGCTGTATCCCACGATCACCGGGATTGATCTCAGCTTCCGCCAGATGCGGCTGAACCGGCCCGATCTTGGCACCGGCTATGTCGGGCTGCGGCATTACTGGGCGATGCTGGATGACCCGGTGTTCTATGTGTCGTTGCAGAACACTTTCGTCTGGGTGGTCAGCACGGTGGTGGTGGAACTCGCCATGGGGATGCTGGCGGCGGTGGTGCTGGATATGGAATTGCCCGGCTTCCGTGCGATCGCGGTGGTGGTGCTGTTGCCGTGGTTTTTGCCGATCGTGGTCGCGGGCAATATCTGGGCGCTGATGCTGGATTCGCGGCTGGGGGTGATCAACGCCGCACTGGTCGGTCTGGGCGTGCTGGGTGATTTCAAGCCGTGGTTTGCCGATCCGGCCTGGGCGCTGCCGATGGCGATCCTGGTTGAAGCCTGGCACGGGTTTCCGTTTTTCGCCTTGTTATTACTGGCGGGATTGAAAGGCATATCCGCCGAACTTTACGAAGCCGCATCGGTGGATGGCGCCAATTTATGGCATCGGTTTCGCCACATCCAACTGCCGAGCCTGACCATGGTGATGACGGCAGCCGTCGTGCTGCGCGCCATCAGCCTGATGAACTCGCCCGATTTGATCCTGATCCTGACCGGTGGCGGCCCCGGCCGGTCCACCCAGGTGCTGTCGCTGTACGCGTTCCAGAAAGCCTATCGCGAGTTCAATTTCGGGTATGCCGGCGCGTTGTCGGTGGTGATGCTGCTGCTGTTGATGGGGTCTGCCTGGCTGTATGTGCGCCTGACCGGCGCGCTGAAGGACGATTGATATGGCCATTCGGCGCCCCATGCCCGAACGCGCTATCGCCTATCTGATCGCGCTGACCTTCGCCTTTTTCGCGGCCTTCCCGATCGTCTGGACCTTGATTACCTCGCTGAAGACGGAAAAGGATATCATCACCCGCACCATCCAGATGATCCCCACTGCGCCGACCTTGCATAATTACGTCGCGATCTGGACCCAGTCGAACTTGCCCGACCTGATGATCAACTCGGCGATCGTTACCTTCTATACGGTGGCGATTTGTGTCACCGCGGGGACGCTGGCGGCCTATAGCCTGTCGCGCCTGCGCTTTCGTGGCCGCAAGCATGTGCTGCTGTTTTTGTTGCTGCTGCGGATGTTTCCGTTGGTGCTGATGGTGATCCCGTTATTCATCATCCTGCGCGATACGTCGCTGCTTGATACCAAAATCGGGTTGGCGTTGGCCTATAGCGGCTTCTTGCTGCCGATTTTCACCTGGATGATGAAGGGTTTTTTTGACGCCATCCCGCTGGAACTGGAAGAAGCCGCGCGCATCGATGGCTGCACCCGGTTGGGTGCGATGGTGCGGGTGGTGCTGCCGCTGGTGCAAGGCGGGCTGTGGGCGTGCGCGGTGTTCACCGGCATCGGCGCCTGGAACGAGTATCTGTTCGCGCTCATGCTGACGACGTCGTCCGGTTCGCGCACCTGGCCGGTCGGGCTGCAATTGATGGTGGGCGAATTTCAACTGCCGTGGGGGGCGCTGTCGGCCGGTGGCATTCTCAGCATCATTCCGGTGCTGGTGCTGTTCGCTTTCGTGCAGCGCGCCATGGTGCGCGGATTGGCGGCGGGGGCGGTGAAAGGCTGACGGACCGTCCACGACCGATGAACAGGATGGTCGCGCGCCAGGTGCTGAAACCGGCAATCACCGCACTGCTCAGCCCAGCTTCCAAGGCATTGGCGTAGGGCGGCGATCCGTGGGACGTTGGCCGGATGTTTTTAGGTCGGACCTAAATGGATATTGACTACCCAGACGGTTTACCGCCCGCTTTGCGACGTCGCGCGATGCTGACGTTGGGGCTGGCAGTGGGGATTTCGGTGCTCGGCACCACCTTGCCCAACATCGCCTTGCCGAGCATCGCGCGCGATCTCGGGGTATCGCCCGCCGAGTCCATCTGGGTGGTCAACGCGTTCCAGATCGCCATGACGGTGACCTTGCTGCCGCTGGCGTCGCTTGGCGATAGTTACGGCTACCGGCGGGTTTATCTCGGCGGATTGATCGTGTTTGCGCTGGCGTCCTTCGGGTGCGCGTTCGTGACGACCTTGCCGTTGCTGACGCTCGGCCGAGTGTTCCAGGGGCTGGGTTGCGCCGGGATTACCAGCGTTAATTCGGCGCTGGTGCGGCAGATTTTCCCGCGCGCGCTGCTGGGGCAGGGGGTTGGCTTCAACGCGCTGGTGGTTAGCACGTCGCTTGCGCTCGGGCCGACGATTTCGGCTGGGATTCTGGCGATTGCTGACTGGCCCTGGCTGTTTGCTGTTTCCGTACCGGTGGCGCTGCTGTCGCTGTCGATGCTGCGCGCGCTGCCCAACACGCCAGGCAGCGGCCATCGGTTTGACTGGATCAGCGCCATTCTGAACGGGCTGACCTTCGGGCTGTTTGTCGCCGGTCTGGACGGCCTCGGGCACGGGCAATCGCGGTTGCTGGCCGGGGCGACCTTGCTGGTATCGGTCAGCGCCGGCTATTTGTTCGTGCGCCGCCAAGGCGGCATTACGGCGCCGATGCTGCCGGTTGATCTGCTGCGCATCCCGGTGTTTTCACTGTCGGTGGCAACTGCGATTTGTTGCTACATCGCCCAGACCGGCGCCTATGTCGCGCTGCCGTTCCTGTTCCAGTCGCGTGGCGCGTCCCCGATCGGGATTGGCTTGCTGATTACGCCGTGGCCGCTGGCGGGCGCGCTGATGGCGCCACTATCGGGCTATTTGTCGGACAGGTTTCCCGCCGGCCTGCTCGGCGGCATTGGCCTCGCCGCCATGGCCTGCGGACTGCTCGCGGTGGCAATGCTGGGGCACGACCCGGTCTGGTGGGATGTCGCCTGGCGCATGGCGCTGACCGGGGCTGGGTTCTCGATGTTCCAGTCGCCCAACAACCGCCTGCTGATCAGCTCTGTCCCGCGCGAACGCAGCGGCGCTGGCAGCGGGATGATTTCGACATCGCGCCTGCTCGGCCAATCCACCGGGGCGGCACTGGTCGCGGTGATTTTCGGCCTGACCGAGGCGCGCGGCGTGGATGCCGGCGCCACCGCGGTGCTGCTGATGGGGGTGGGCTTTGCCGTGGTGGCAATGGCGCTGAGCTGGGCGCGGGTGATGCGCTAGGCCGACTTAGCTCAGACCAGCATCGACAATGAAGTTCGCCCCGGTGCAGCCGGCGGCTTCGTCCGACGCCAGGAACAGCGCCATGCGGGCGATATGGCTGGCATCGAGGTCGATTTTCAGCGCCTGGGCGGCCTGGATGTCGGCTTCGATCTGCGGCGTGCGCCACAACGCGGTTTGCCGCGCGGTGCGGGCGGCGCCGGGCAAGATGCAGTTCACGCGAATGCCATGCGGACCCAGTTCGCGCGCCAAGGTTCGGGTCAGCCCGTTGATTGCGGCTTTGGCAGTGGTGTAGCCGACCATCCCAGGGCGGCTGCGCATCCATGACACCGACCCCATCATGATGATTGCGCCCCGGCCACGCGCGATCATGCCGTTGCGCACCGCCTGGGTGGCGAAGAACTGGTGATCGAGATTGAGCGCCAGGGTGCGGCGCCAGTCATCCGGTTCGACGGTTTCCATGTCGTGCCGGTCATCGCGGGCGGCGTTGTTGACCAGCACGTCGATCGGGCCTTCGGCTTCGATTTCCGCGATGGTGCAGCGCAAAGCGGCGATATCGGTGACGTCGCAATGATAATAGCGCGCACCGACGATTTTCAGCGCGGCGCCGTCATCGATGTCGATGAAACTGACCCGCGCGCCTTGCGCCAGGAAACGCAGCACCATTTCCGCGCCGATACCGGACGCGCCGCCCGTGACCAGCACGCCACGATTTTCGAGCGAATGGTAGCGAACGCTTTTCACCTACAGGCTCTCGACAATGAAGCGGGCCTGGCTGGTCAGACGCTGGTTGCGGCCCAGCACCACCATGCCCTGGGTCGGCTCAGTGGTGAGCCTGTTGAGCGCGTCGGGCATGTGCGACACCGGCTCCACGCAGAAAAATGACTGGCCATCGGGCACGAACACCACGACATGGCGCAATTCCGGGTCCGCTTCGATCCGCACCCGATAGCCGAGATCGGGGTAGCTCAGCAGCGCCAGCCCATCCCAGCCGCCGAAGCAGTTATCGACGAAATCGGCGCCGACCGGCTTGGGGGTGGAAAAATCCCATTTCGCCGGCGGGGTGATTTTCGCGGTCGGAATCGCGTCCGCACCATTGGGCCAGACGTGATCGGTCTGCAGCTGCAAGGTGGCAGCCGGCGAGCGCGGGAAGAACGGGTGCAGGCCAAAGCCCGCGGGCGCCGGCCGGTCATGGCGGTTTTCGATCATCACATCGACCACCAGCCGGTCGGCCGACAAGGTGAAGCGCTGGGTGGCGACAAAGGCGAACGGCCACAGCGCGTTGGGCTGATGGTCAAGCCGCATGGTCGCCGAACGCTTGTCCGCGTCCTCAATCTGCCAGATTTCCTGCCAGCCGCAGCCATGGATGGCGTGCCCGTTCAGCAGCGCGGGCAGTTCGTACGTCGTGCCGTCAAAGCTGAACTGGCGATTGGCGACCCGGCCGGAGAAGGGAAACAGCGGATAGCTCGCCAAGCTGCGCGGCAGGTTTTCGGCCAGGGTGCCGTCAGCCAGCGGGCGCATGATCGGCCGGGACCCTTGGGTCCAGGACGCGACCGAGCCGCCGATTTCCGGGGCAAGCACAACGCGACTATCGGCGGCGGCGAGGGTGACGAGCTTGGTCATGCGGGTCCTGGCGTTGGGGTCGTTTCCGATGCCATAATGACGGAGCGGGGCCGCCGGCGCCAGATGCGCTGGCCGACTTCCCCGATGGACACTGACGATGCAAGGCCGTTGATACATATGTTGGGACCGCGTCGCAGCCAGCGCTTTTTCAATCATCCGTTTGGCGATCTGCCGGCCGATAGCAGCTTCGTGCTGGTCCAGACCTTGGAAGGCCCGTGCGAGCGGATCAGGTTGGTGTACGCCAACGACCAGCCGCAGCCCTATCAGGTGACAAGCGCCGCGATTGCCATGGCCCAGGAAGGCTCCGCGCAGATTTTCTGGTCCCCGGTGACTTTTAACGCGGCGGGGCAGGACCTGCCGTCGCCAAGCCCGCCGGGTGGGATGCGCTCCCTCATAGTTCCTGGCGCCCTGAATGCCAGCCGCCCGGTGCTGGTCTATTCCGACTGGATTGCCCCGATCGGCGGTGGCGCCCAGCCCAGCCGACTGCCGGTGCTGATCTGTCGCAGCTTCCTCGCCCAAGGGGGCCGCGCGGTCATTCCGGTTGCCGCCAATCTGGCCAGCTTCAATGCCGAACCCAGCCATTTCGGGCGGCAAATATGGGGGTTCAACCAGTCCGGCGACGCGGTGGATGCGGCCGCGAGCCTGACCGAGGCGCAACCCCATCCTTATATCGTGCCCCACATGGTGCAATCGATCGGCCGCCTGCCGGGCGCCACATTGTTCTGCGTCGGGGACAGCCTGACGCGGGGGCAGGGCGGCATCAGCCAGCATTCGCCCTGGGGCCTGCGCGCCGCCGCCTGGCTGTCGCGGCCGGATCGGCCGGTATCCTTCGTCAATGCCGGTTGGAGCGGGCAGGTTTCGGCCGATTACCTGGCCAACGGCGCGGCACAACTGGCGGCGATTGCCCCGGAAATCACCTGCATCGCACCCTACACCCCCAATAATGTTTTCCGGAACGACGAGTCTGCGGCGACCGCGGACGCTGCCTATTACGCCGCGCTCGATCTGGCGAAAACCGTTCGCCAGGCCGGCGGGGTGGTGGTGCTGTCCACCCCGCTGCCCTGGGTTTCAGCGTCGCCGGACCATCACAAAATCCGCCAGGGCATCGTCGACAGGGTGCGCGCGTTGGGCGCGGCGGGGCTGCCGGTGCTGGATTTCGATCGCGCGGTGTCAACCGGCGGGGAACGCCCGGGGCTGCGCGCGGCGTTCGATAGTGGCGACGGGCTGCATCCAAATGATGCGGGCTATGCGGCGATGACGGAGGAGGCGGTGGGGGTTCTGGGGAAATTTCTTGACGGGTAGGAAGGTCTTCTTTGTTTGAAAACAAAGAAGCAAAAAAACTTTGTCCATTCCTTGCCGTTGGCTCGGGTCCCTTCGTAGACCCGAGCCAACGGCACGTGGATTAGATACTAGCTATTCGGCCCACGCTCCATCGACATTGGCTGCCACCGAATCCGATCGAGCTTCGCGAGCACCGACGGGTTCACGCAGCTCATCGGCCAGCGGCCTTTCAACGCCAGCGCCAATTCCTGCCCAACGCGGCGCTTGCGGGCCGGATCGAAACGGCCGGACGCCGATGCGGTGTGGGCGGACAAGATCACGTTCGGCATTTTCAGCAGCGGGTTATCCTGGCGCGGCGGCTCCACTTCCAGCACGTCTAAGCCCGCGCCGGCGATCCATTTCTGTTCCAGCGCCTTGATCATCGCGGCTTCATCGACCGTCGGACCGCGGCCGACATTGATGAACCAGGCGGTCGGCTTCATTTTCTTGAAGTGGGTTTCCTTCAGCATCGCCTGCGCTTCGGGCGTTGCCGGCGCGTGCATTGACACGAAATCGGACGTTGCGAGCACCTCGTCCAAGGTGCAGGGCAGCACGCCATGTTCGACCATCACCAGTTCCTCAATGAACGGGTCATAGGCCTTGACGGTCAGGCCGAACGGCTTGGCCCGCTTGGCCACCGCGCGGGCGACATGGCCGAAGGCAATCAGCCCGAGGGTCTGGCCCATCAGGCGCGGGATTCCGAGCAGCGGCGTGCGCCCCTCGCGCCAGCGCCCTTCGCGCACCAGCCGGTCCTGGCCGATCACGTCGCGAAAACAGCCGAGCAGCAGCATCATCGCGTGATCCGCCACTTCTTCGATGAACGTATCCGGGCAGTTGGTCACCGGAATGCCGCGCGCGGTGGCCGCCGCCACATCCACGCTGTCCACGCCCACGCTGCCCAAAGTAATCGTGCGACACTTGGTCAGGCTGTCGATGATCTTCTTGCTGATCGGGATGCCTTTGGCGTAAATCGCGTCCGCATCGCGCGCGACTTCAATGAAGCCGTCTTCGTTGTTGGGGCCTTCGACGATTTCATAGTCTAGCCCGGCGAGGGCTTCGATTTCGTAGTCATAGTCGACCGGGGCAGTGGTGAAGCTGGCGCCGGATGGGGTGGCGATTTTGAACTTGGCCATTTTGTTTCCTCTTTTTA
>JANXRN010000289.1 GCA_025352995.1 Acetobacteraceae bacterium | reverse complement strand
TCTGGATGGCGCCAACGCCGGTTGCGGCGAGCGCATCGATGAGTTGCACTTTGGCCGCGGTCGAAATCCTGGTCGGGTCGCCGATGCCTTCGAATTGGCAGCCTTCGCGGGGGCCGACCTCTACCAAGTTTACGCGTTTAGGGAGGGCCATCAGGATTCTCCAAGAATGTTCTTTTTGTGAACAAAAAGAACCAAAAAAAACTTTTTCACACTTGTTACGGGTGCCGTGCGACTGCGGTAAGCTCCCGAGCCAACGGCCAGAAATTAATAAAGTTTTTTTGCTTCTTTTTGTTCACAAAAAGAAGATTCTTCCTTACTTCAAATCCTTAACCGCCTCAAAATACCCCCGCATAGCCGCCAGATGCGCCGCCATCGTCCGCCCCGCAATCCGCGCCCGCACCCCGCGGGTGAAGGTATTATTGAGCGTGATATGTGTCACCCCCAATGCCTTCCACTGCTTGAACTCCGCCCGCCATTCCTCCGGCGTGCCTTCGCCGGCCGACGTCCAGACTTCCAGGCCCACGCTTGCCGGATCGCGCCCTTCGGCTTCGACCATGTGGCGTAATTTGTCCCACTCGGCCTGCGCTGCCGGGCCGGGCGGATGGGCCAGCATCATCCAGCCGTCGCCCATTTTGGCGATGCGCTGCAGGGTCACATCCATGTGGCCGCCGAACCAAACCGGAATGCGCTTGGCCAATGGCAGCGGGTTGATGCCGGCATCGGGGATGGTGTGGTAGCGGCCGTTGAAGGTCACGTGGGGTTCGGCCCACAGCGCCTGCATAACGCGCACCTGTTCTTCGGACCGCTTGCCGCGATTGCGGAAATTTTCGTTGAGGCCAACGAATTCGGCTTCGTTCCAGCCGATCCCGACCCCGAGCCGCATGCGACCGCCGCCCGACAGCACATCCACGCTCGCCGCCTGCTTGGCGACCAACACGGTTTGGCGCTGCGCCAAGATCAGCACCTGGGTGGAAAATTCGATGGTTTTGGTCGCCGCTGCCAGGAACCCCATCAGCACGAACGGGTCATGGAAGAAATCGGCGGATGTGTTGCGATTGCCCCAATCCGGCCGGCTCGCGACGTTCACCCCCAGCACATGATCGGTGAGGCAGAGATGGTCGTACCCCATCGCCTCGGCGGTTTGTGCATATTCCCGCACGATTGCCGGTGTGCCGCCAATGTCGCCGAATGGAACGCCGATGCCGATCTTCATGCCCAATCCCCCGCAGATTTTGTCGCCTGCGTGTGATCCTATAGACTAAGCGCCAACAGGCAACGGAGGCTTCGCGTGCTCACACTCGGGTATAAGGCGTCGGCGGAACAATTCGCGCCGAACAAGCTGCTGGATTTTTCTGTTCTGGCCGAAGAATGCGGCTTTGATTCCGTCTTCGTCAGCGACCATTTCCAGCCCTGGAAGCACACTGACGGCCACGCGCCGTTCTCCCTGGTGTGGCTCGGCGCACTCGGCGCCAAAACCAAACGGGTGGTGATGGGCACCAGCGTGCTGACGCCGACTTTTCGCTATCATCCGTCGATCGTTGCGCACGCCTTCGGCACTTTGGGCGCGATGTTCGAAGGTCGGGTGATCCTGGGCATCGGCACGGGCGAGGGCCTGAACGAAGTGCCATCGACCGGCCAGCCCTGGCCGGAATTTAAGGAACGCTTCGCCCGCATGCGCGAAGCAGTGACCCTGATGCGCAAGCTGTGGACCGAAGATCGGGTGACGTTCGAGGGCGCGTACTACAAGACCGAATCAGCAACGATTTACGACAAGCCGAAAATCCCGGTGCCGATCTACGTTGCCGGCGCCGGCGCCATGGTGGCGAAATACGCCGGCCGCATGGGTGATGGTTTCATCTGCACATCAGGAAAGGCGGAAACGCTTTATACCGAAACCCTGCTGCCCAACGTCGCCGAGGGCATCACCCTCGGGGCGCCGAAACGCGCGCCCTATGACCGGATGATTGAGGTTAAGGTCAGCTTCGATACCGACAAGGAACGCGCCCTGCATGATACCAAGCATTGGGCGGCGTTGGCGCTGACGCCGGAAGAAAAAATGACGGTCGAAGACCCCGTCGCGATGGAAAAGCTCGCCGACGCGCTGCCGTTGGAGCGCACGGCCAAGCGCTGGATTGTGTCGAACGACGCTGACGAACATGTCGAGAAAATCGCCTGGTATGTCGGGCTCGGCTTCAACCATCTGGTGTTCCACGCCCCTGGCCCGGATCAGGCGCGGTTCCTGAAGCTTTACGGTGCGGAAGTGCTGCCCCGCCTGCGCAAGCGCTTCGGATGAGCGCGCTTTCGCTGCACGCGCTGCCCGGCATGCCGATGGTGATGCCAGGCGACGACATTGCCGGACTGATCGGCGACGGTCTGGCGCGTGCCGGGCTTGTCCCGCAAGACGGCGATGTGGTGGTGATCGCGCTGAAGATCATCTCCAAATCCGAAGGCCGGACGGTGCTGCTGAGCACCGTCACGCCATCGGCGGAAGCGGAAGAACTCGGCGACAAAATCGGCAAGGACCCGCGTATCGTCCAGGCCATCCTCGGGGAATCCGTCCGGGTGGTGCGCGCCCGGCCTGGCTTGATGATCGTTGAACACAAGCTCGGCTTCGTGATGGCCAATGCCGGCGTCGATCAGTCCAACGTTGATGGCCGCGATGGGCAAGCGCGGGTGCTGCTGCTGCCG
>JANXRN010000286.1 GCA_025352995.1 Acetobacteraceae bacterium | reverse complement strand
TTCTTCCTGATGCAAGCGCTTGCGCTTCTGGTCGAGCCAGGACGAATAATTGCCCTCGAACGGATAGCCGCGGCCGCGCTCGATTTCGAGGATCCAGTTGGTCACATTCTCCAGGAAGTAGCGATCATGGGTAATGACCAGTACCGTGCCAGCGAAATCGCGCAAGGTCTTTTCGAGCCAGGCCACGCTTTCGGCGTCGAGATGGTTGGTAGGTTCGTCAAGCAGCAGAATGTCGGGCTTTTCCAGCAGCAGCCGGCATAGCGCCACCCGCCGACGCTCCCCGCCGGACAAATGGGTGATCGGGCTGTCCGGCGGCGGGCAGCGCAGCGCATCGAGCGCGATCTCAATCCGCCGTTCCAGCTCCCAGCCGTCTTCGGCGTCAATTAGTTCCTGCAAATCGCCCTGCTCGGCGAGCAGTTCGTTCATCTTGTCGTCGTCCATCGGCTCGGCGAACAGGTTGGAAATCTCATTGAAGCGATCCAACGCCGCGCGCAATTTGCCGAACGCCAGCTGCACGTTTTCCGACACCGTCCGGGTTTCATCGAGCTTGGGTTCCTGTTCGAGGTAGCCAATCCGCACCCCCTCGGCCGCCCACGCCTCCCCGCCATAGTCCTTTTCCACCCCGGCCATGATCTTCAGCAAGGTTGATTTGCCCGCGCCGTTGACCCCCAGCACGCCGATTTTCACGCCCGGCAGGAAGGATAGGGTAATGCCCTTGAACACCTCACGCCCGCCGGGGAAGTTCTTGGTCAGGTCCTTCATGACATAGACGTACTGATAGCTGGCCATGGCCTGGCTCCCTTGATCTGCGATGCTGCGGCGGCGAGGTCTTGTAAGGGGAGGAGGCGGGGGAGGCAAATCTCGGGCGGCAATCGCCCTCTTAATTGGGGGGCGTGACCGAAGCGACGCACAAAGGTCATTGGTCGCGCGCTTGCGGTGGTCCTGCGACCAGTCCGATTTAGGCGACCCGGGCGCGCACCTTCATGATAGAACCCACTCCGCACCGCTCGCGCCTGCAATCGCCTTCACTTTCGCCAGCAAATTGGTCCCAACCGGAATCCCTTCCTGCTTCCGCCGCGCGGCGTTGCGGCGTTCGGGGTCGCCGGCGACCATCACCGGCCGGGCGGGATCGGCTGGGCGGGTGGCGCGCAGGCTGTCGGTGAAATCGACCACATCGCGGCGAAAATCGGCTGGGTCGCGGAATAATCCGGTATCGATCGCCAGGAAGAAATGCCCGATGCCCATCGTGCCAGGGTGTTTGGTGTGCATCGGATCGGTGACCATCGTCGCGCCCGACAAAGCCGACGACAGGATATTGACCATGGCGGCAAGGCCGTAGCCCTTGTAGCTGCTCGAATCAGCCGTCCCGCCAAGCGGGGTCAGGAACCCGCCCTTGCTGGCAATCAGCGGATCATTGCTCGGCTGGCCATCGCGATCGACCACCCAGCCATCGGGCGTTGGCAGGCCCTCATTGGCTTTGTTGCGAATGCGGCCGGCGGCGACGGTGGTGGTCGCCATGTCGAGCAGGAACGGTTCGCCGTCGCGGCCGGGGGCGGCAAACGCAATGGGATCGGTGCCGTATTTGGCTTCGGCGCCGAAGGTTGGCGCCACCTGCACGCCCGATGCCGATGTCGTCACCATGCCGATGAACCCGGCATCGGCGGCCATTTTGGCGTAATAGCCGCAAGCGCCGAAATGCGCCGAATTGCGCACCCCGACAATGCCGACCCCCATCGTGCGGGCCTTGGAAATGGCCAAATTCATCGCGGTATATGAACTGAAATGGCCCAGGCCGCCGCCGCCGTCGATAAGGGCTGCAACCGCGCGGTCGGTAACGATTTTGGGCTGCGCCGACATCACCATTTTGCCCGTCTGGCGCCGTTCATCATAGCCGGGAATCATCGACATACCGTGACTATCAATGCCGTGCAGATCGGCCCAGGCCATGATGTCGGCGGTGACCGCGGCGTTGATCGCCGGCATGCCCCAGGCGCGCAAAATCAGTTCCAGTTGGCGGCGATGGTCTTCGTAAGATGCCGGCATCGATCAGGCCCCCCGTACAAAACGGTTGCGCAACGTGCCGATGCCGGTGATGTCGATTTCGACCACGTCGCCGCTTTTGATGTTGGGGGACGTGCCATCGGTGCCCATCCAGA
>JANXRN010000251.1 GCA_025352995.1 Acetobacteraceae bacterium | reverse complement strand
CATCGATTTTCCCGACAATGCCGTCGGGGAATACCAACGCGCCGTCGATCTTGGTGGGGGAGCGGGCGGCGGATTTTATACTAGGGAAGTAGTAAGGAAGGGTCTTCTTTTTGTGAACAAAAAGAAGCAAAAAAACTCTTTATCCATTCCTTGTCGTTGGCGTGCGCCCCCCGCAACAGCGAGGCGCTCCGAACCAAAGTGGTAAAGTTTTTTTGCTCCTTTTTTTTCAAAAAAAGGAGTGCTTTCTTGGCTTTGATCTTCCGGCGGCAAAATTCGAGGAGATCATCATCATCTAAATCCTGCCTGGGTTCGTACATCGCTTGGCGTCATTCCCGCATCCCGCATCGCCCGGATCGTGAGGGTGCGGTCCCGCTTGGCGAGGCGCTTGCCATCCGGGCCGGTCAGCATACCATGATGGGCGTATTCCGGGGTCGGCCAATCGAACAGCGCTTGCAACAGCACGTGCAAATCGGTCACCGCGAACAAATCCACCCCGCGCGTTACCAAGGTCACGCCTTGCAGCGCATCATCGTGGGTGACGCATAAATGGTAGCTCGCCGGCGTGTCTTTGCGTGCCAGCACCACGTCGCCGAATAATTCCGGATGGCAGGCAATGCGGCCTGTGCCATGCTCAAAAAACGACAGGCCCGGCCGGTTGGAAGCTGCCATATCAAGCCGCAGGCTGTGCGGTTGCCCGGCCGCGACCCGGTCTTGCCGTTCGGCGGCCGACAGCTTGCGGCAGGTGCCTGTGTAGATCGGCACATCGTCTGGCCCATGCGGGGCGCCGGCAATATCGGTCCGGGTGCAAAAGCACGGATACAGCAACCCGGTCGCATTGAGCCTATCGATCGCTGCGCGATAATCCGCAAAATGTTCGGATTGCACGCGAACCGGGCCATCCCAATCGAGGCCCAGCCAGCGCAAATCCTCGTGGATTGCCGTTGCGTATTCAGGCCGGCAGCGTATCGTATCGATATCCTCAATCCGCAGCAGGAACTTTCCCCCGGCATCTTGCGCCGCCCGCCAGCCGTGCAGCGCGGATGCGGCACTGCCGAGATGCAAATATCCGGTTGGCGACGGGGCGAACCGGGTTGTCACCATGTCAGCGGCGAAAATGCGCGACCACGAAATCAACCGCGGCGGCGAAGTTGTCGGCCACGAAATCGGCGCCCTTCACCATCATCAGATTATCGATCAGCCCGAAATCGCGCACCAGATTGCCGTCCGCATCGCGTAGCCCGGTCGGGGTTTCGGCCAGCGGTCCCAATAGCGCGATCTTGTCCTGCCAGCGGCGGCGATCTTCGCTCCAGCCTACCACCAGCTTGCCGAGCCCTTTGCCCAGCCCCATTTCAAACACTGTGCCGGCATCCATCGATGGGCCACGGAACGCGGTCATGTTGGCGACAATCGCATCGCACCGTCGCACCAGTGCTTCGTCGGCGCGGCTGATCCGGGCGGCCATTTCGCCGGGGTCGGGATGGGTCACATCGGCCTGATTATCCATCGGAAACCAGCCGATGGCCCCGCGCGCGGTGCAGATCGCTTTCAATTCGCGCGCCCGCGCCCACGGGTCGACCAGGAACACTTCCGGTCCGGCCAGATAAATTTCCGGGCGCCCGTCCTGCATTAATCCACGCATCCCGCATCGTGCAGCAACGACGCAACCGCATCAGCCGGCACGTCGCTGCTGGTGAAAGCCTGGCCGATGCCGCGCGCCAGCACGAATTTCAGCGTGCCATCCTGCATCTTCTTGTCGCGCCGCATATGCTGGATCAGCCGGTCGCCGGAAATCCGCCGGTTCAGCATCCCGATGTCGGACGGCAGCCCGATATCGGCAAAATGCCGCATCACCCGCGCCGGATCGGCCGGATCGCAGAAGCCAAGCCGCGCCGACAATTGGAACGCGAGGCCGATGCCGACCGCCACTGCCTCACCATGCAATATCCTGCCATAGCCAAGCTCCGCTTCCAGCGCGTGCCCGAACGTATGGCCCAAATTCAACAGTGCGCGGCCATCATTGGGCTTTTCCTCGCGTTCGTCATCGCCGACCACTTGCGCCTTGAAGGCGCACGCGCGCAGCACCGCTTCGGCCTGGGCGTCCTGGTCGCCACCGATCACCGCAGCGCCATGGGCTTCGCACCAGCTGAAAAATGCCGCGTCGCCGATCAGTCCGGCCTTGGCGATTTCGGCATAGCCGGCCGCCAGTTCGCGCGGCGGCAAGGTCGCCAGGGTTTCGGTATCGGCCAGCACAATGCGCGGCTGATGGAATGCGCCGAGCAAATTCTTGCCATGGCGTGTGTTGATCCCGGTCTTGCCGCCGACCGAGCTATCCACCTGGGCGAGCAAGCTGGTTGGGATTTGCACAAACGGCAGCCCGCGCAAGGTGGTCGCCGCGGCAAAGCCCGCCAGATCACCCACCACGCCGCCGCCGAGCGCGATGATCGCGGTTTTGCGTTCCACCCCATGATCGAGCAATTGTTCAACCACGCTGGTGAAGGTCGCCAGGTCCTTCGATGCCTCGCCCGATCGCACCGTTACCACCCGCGCCTCAATCGCCACCGCCGCCAACCCATCGAGCAAGGTCTGCAAATGCAGCGGGCCGACCAGATCGTCGGTCACCACAACCGCGCGCTTTTGCGGCAGTACCGGGGCCAGCAAGGCGCCGGCGCGGGCCAGCAGGCCCTTGCCGATGACAACATCATAGCTGCCGGTGGACAGCGACAATGACAGCCGCCGCGCGGGCCGCCATTGCTCGAGCGCCGTCAACACCTTGGATGTCGTACCGTCGGGCGGCTCGTCCGAACAATCAACGATAATATCGGCTTCGGCATAAACCGGATGGCGCTCCGCCATCAGTCCTTCCAGCACTTCGGCCGGGTCGCGCCCGTTCAGCAGCGGCCGGTTGGTCCGCCCGGTCACCCGGCGCAGCAAGGTTGCAAGCTTGGCGCGCATCCATACTGAAACTGCTTCGCGCCGGATCGTCGCCCGCGTGTCGCGGTCCATGTAAGCCCCCCCGCCCGTCGCCAGCACCAATGGATCCCCGGCGAGCAACCGCCTTATCACCCGGCGCTCGCCTTCACGAAATTCCCGTTCGCCAAAGCGGGCGAAAATCTCCGGGATCGAACATCCCGCCGCCAGCTCGATTTCGGCATCCGCGTCCCGGAACGGCAGCCCGAGCCGTGCCGCCAGCCGCCGCCCGATCGAGGTCTTACCCGCCCCCATCAGCCCGACCAGCACCACGCTGCGCCCGCGCAAAGCGGCGGTTGCAGCGTCAAGCGTCGGTTCAGCATCGTGAAGGACAGAGTTGCTTGTCATCGCGACCGAGGCTAGCACATAGCCCGTGGTGGTGGCCAAGCGTGGCGCACCGTTCCAACTGTCCAAGGCGCGCATGGCCCGCATTTTCATCGTCGTCGTTGTGCTCGGGCTGCTGGCGATGGGCGTCGGCATTATCGCGCTTGGCGCCTTTCCGCCCGATCCGCACCCGCAGCAGATCCAGAAAACCTTGCCCAATGATCGCTTCAAGCCGGCCGGTTGATCTGGCGCGGCGCACATCATCGGTGCAGTCTGCGGCACCGCCACAGCCCGAGGCCTTTATGTCGTCGAGTCTCACCAAAATAACCAGCGCGGCGCGCGACCTGGCCCTCGGCATTGCGCTTTGCGTGGTCATCTCGTTGCTAGCGCTCGGGCTGACCTGGATCGAGACCGCAATTTTCGGCGCCGCCTGGCTGGAACCGCTGATCATGGCGATCCTGGTGGGCACTTTGGTCCGCACGGCTTGGGCACCGGGTGCGGCCTGGCGGCCCGGCATTGCATTCAGCGCCAAGATGCTGCTCGAAATCGCAGTGTTCCTGCTCGGCGCGTCGGTCAGCGCCCGCGCCATATCGGCCGCGGGGCCGAACACGCTGGTGCTGGGCATCGCGCTGGTGGTGGCGCTCGGCATTGGTGCGAGTTTTACGATCGGCCGTTTGCTCGGCCTGCCCCCTAAAATGGCCACCCTGATCGCCTGCGGCAACGCGATCTGCGGCAATTCCGCCATTGCCGCGGTGGCCCCGGTGATCGGCGCCAAACCGGAAGACGTTACCGCATCGATCGCCTTTACCGCCGTGCTCGGGGTCGCGGCGGTGCTGACCTTGCCGTTGCTTGCGGTCCCGCTGGGGATGAGCATCGAACAATATGGCGTGTTCGCCGGCCTGACCGTCTATGCGGTGCCGCAAGTGCTGGCCGCCACCGCGCCGATGGGGCCGGTTGCGATCCAGATCGGCACCCTGGTCAAGCTGGTGCGGGTGCTGATGCTGGGGCCGGTGGTGTTGCTGCTGTCGCTGCTGATGCGACGCCAACAAGCCATTGCCGGGCGTGCGGCAGGGAGGGCGCCGACCAAGCTCAATATCAGCCGCCTTGTGCCGTGGTTCATCCTTGGGTTTCTGGGGCTTGCCGCCTTGCGTTCGCTTGATCTGCTGCCCGTGCCGCTGCTGCGCCCGATTGCCACTGTCACCAGCGCGCTGACGGTGCTGTCGATGGCGGCGCTCGGCCTTGGCACTGACCTTAAAATCCTCGCCAAGGCGGGCGGGCGAGTCAGCCTCGCGGTGACCATTTCGCTGCTGATCATGCTTACTCTCAGCATCGGGCTGATCAGGCTCCTCGCGGTGCATTAGCTGCTATGGACCGCCACGCCGACGCGTTCCTCGAAATGCTGTCCGCCGAGCGTGGTGCGGCCCGCAACACGCTGGCCGCCTACACCGCCGACCTCGATGATTTTGCCGAGTTTGCCGCCGCACGCGGCCAGGCGGTGGCGCGTGCCGATGCGGCCACGCTGCAAGCCTATCTTGCGTATCTCCATGATCAGGGCCTGTCCGCCCGCACCGCCGCCCGTCGCCTGTCGGCACTGCGCCAGTTCCACCGCTTTCTTCTGCGCGAGCGCATCCGCGATGATGACCCAACCCTGCTGCTCGACAGCCCGCGTTTGCCGCAAACCCTGCCGAAATATTTATCCGAAGTCGAAGTCGATGCCCTGCTCACCGCTGCCGCCGCCGAAAAACCCGCCCGCGCCCGGGTGATGGTGGCAGCGCTCGAAATCCTTTACGCCACTGGCCTGCGGGTTTCCGAACTACTGTCCCTGCCGCGCGGCGCCCTCAGCGGGGACGCCATCCTGCTGTTCATCAAAGGCAAAGGCGGCAAGGAACGCATCGTGCCCCTGTCCGACGCCGCGCGCGACGCCGCCCGCGTATTGGTCGCGGCGATGAAGCCCAAGCCCCCACCGCGCTTCCTGTTCACCGCCAAAGATGGCCGCCGCGCCATGCCGCGCCAGGTCTTCGGGGTGATGCTGAAACACGTCGCCCTTGCTGCCGGCATCGCCCCCACCAGGGTCAGCCCCCACGTCCTGCGCCACAGCTTCGCCAGCCACATGCTCGCCCGCGGCGCCGACCTGCGCAGCCTGCAA
Source organism: Acetobacteraceae bacterium (assembly GCA_025352995.1). Taxonomy (GTDB): domain Bacteria; phylum Pseudomonadota; class Alphaproteobacteria; order Acetobacterales; family Acetobacteraceae; genus CAITOL01. The sequence continues at coordinate 11,515 of JANXRN010000251.1, read as the reverse complement.
ACCTTGTTGGGGCATGCCGACATCGCGACCACGCAGATTTATACCCATGTGCTGGCGGAGCGGTTGCAGAAGCTGGTCGATCTGCATCATCCTTTGGCGCGGTAGGGGAGGCGTAAGGTGTTCTTTTTGTGAACAAAATCGAACCAAAAAAACTTTGCCCGGGTACTGCCTGGCCGTTGGCTTGGGACCTGTCGTAGGTTTGGGCACATAATTTCTTGACAAAGGAAACAGGTTAAATTATATATCTAACTATGTCTATTTTTTATAATCTCCTCACCCTGCTGCAAGCGGCGATTGCCGTGGCGTCGGCGCGCGACCGGAGCATGCCGATGTTTTTCATCGGGCTGTGGAACCGTGTTGGCCGGATGCGGACGCGGTTGGAGAAATTGCTTGTGCTGTGGCGTGCCGGAATGCTGCCGCTGCCGCGGGAGCGTGCATCGCGGGCCGGGGAACCGCGCGATGGACGGGTCAAAACAATCACGATGCCGAGCAATCACGGATGGCTGCTTCCGCGCGTGCGCGACGCGGCGAAGTTTGGCGCGATGCTGGAGGCAATGCTGACGCAGGAGGAGATCGTCCGGTTTTTGGATGAGGTGCCGGCGGCGCGCAGGATTGTTGGGGTGTTGAAGCGGATGCTGATCGTGCCGCCGGGGAAGCCCGTGCCGACGATGCAGCGGGCGGAAGTTTGGCCGCCGCCGGCCTGGCAGGAGGCGGGGATGCATCTGGGGCCGACGGGTCGTTTAGAATGGAATTAGCGCTTTCAGGATTCGTGTGTCCATTTTGTTACGATATCGAAATAAACCGCGAGAATGGCCGACCCAACGGGCAGGAAGTAGCGGCTAGTGGTGCGATCCTAACGCTCACTACCCAAGCGTTAGGTGATCCGTTCCACCAAATCATAAGGCTAGTGGATAGAATCTGACGGTTTTTTCCGTCAGATTCTATCCACTAGAAGTTTTTTTGCTTCTCGTAAGTTCCCGCGTCCCTTTTTGTTCACAAAAAGAAGACGCTTGCCTTGCCTCACCGAACCCAGCTAAGACCGCGCCGGGCCACGCTCCCCCACCGGAGCGCATTTCTTCTGTGAGGGAGAGCTTATTATGGCACTCGCCGATCCCGCCGCGCGTCCGACTGTCCGACCCGCGAACCCCAATTTTTCCTCTGGCCCTTGCGCCAAACGACCTGGCTATTCGCTGGCGGCGTTGCCGACCGATGCGCTCGGCAGGTCGCACCGCACCCCGGTTCCGAAAGGGCGCCTGGCTGAGGTGATCACCCGGTCGCGCGACATTCTTGGCATGCCGGCTGACTGGCGGCTGGGCATTGTGCCGGCGTCGGACACTGGCGCGGTTGAACTGGCGCTGTGGTCTTTGCTCGGCGCTCGTCCGGTCGATGTGCTAGCGTTTGAAAGTTTTTCCCAGACCTGGGCGTCCGACATCGTCAAGCAGCTGAAGCTGAAGGACGCCCGCATTCTGACCGCGCCCTATGGCGCGCTGCCCGATCTGGCCCAGGTCAATCCGGCGCATGATTTGGTGCTGGCGTGGAACGGCACGACATCGGGGGTGCGGTTTCCCAATGCCGATTTCATTGCTGCCGATCGGGCCGGGCTGGTGATTTGCGACGCGACCTCGGCAGCCTTTGCCATGGAGCTTCCGTGGGACAAGGTCGACGTCGTCACCTGGTCGTGGCAGAAGGCGTTGGGCGGGGAAGCCGCCCACGGCATGCTGGCCTTGTCGCCGCGCGCCGTCGAACGGCTGCTGAACTACACCCCGCCCTGGCCGCTGCCGAAGATTTTCCGCCTGACTTCGGGTGGCAAGCTCACCGAGGGGATTTTCAAGGGCGAAACCATCAACACCCCGAGCCTGCTCTGCGCTGAAGACGCGCTTGATGGGCTGCGCTGGGCCGAAAGCATTGGCGGCCTGCAAGCACTGATCGGCCGCAGTGAAGCAAGCCTGGCCCATATCGCCAAATGGGTGGCTGGCAGCGACTGGGCGGATTTCCTCGCCGTCGATCCGGCAACGCGGTCCTGCACGTCGATCTGCCTGGTGATCAAGGCGCCGTGGTTTCTTGATCTCGACGATAGTGATCGTGCGACCGCTGCCAAGAAAATCGCAGCGATCCTCGACAAAGACGGCATCGCCTATGATATCGGCGCCTATCGCGATGCGCCGCCGGGCTTGCGCATCTGGGCCGGCGCCACGGTTGAACCCGACAATATTGCCGCGTTGTTGCCGTGGCTCGATTGGGCGTACGCCCAGGTTGCCGCCGAATTCGCCGCCAAAGTGGAGGCGGAATAATCATGGTCAAGGTCCTGATCAGCGACAAGCTGTCCCCTGCCGCCGTTGATATTTTTCGCAGCCGCGGCATCGATGTCGATCTGAAAACCGGCCTGTCGTCGGCCGATCTGCGCGCCATCATTGGCGAGTATGATGGGCTGGCGATCCGCTCGGCGACCAAGGTGACGCGCGAATTGCTCGATGCCGCGCCGAACCTGAAAGTGGTTGGCCGCGCCGGCATCGGGGTCGATAATGTCGATGTCAAATCGGCAACCGCGCGCGGCGTCGTGGTGATGAACACGCCCTACGGCAACGCCATCACCACCGCCGAGCACGCGATTGCGATGATGTTCGCGCTCGCCCGGCAAATCCCCGAGGCGAGTGCGTCCACCCGCGCCGGCAAGTGGGAGAAGAACCGTTTCATGGGCGTCGAGCTCACCGCCAAAGTGCTCGGCCTGATCGGCTGCGGCAATATCGGCTCGATCGTTGCAGATCGCGCGCAGGGGCTGAAAATGCGGGTGATCGCTTATGACCCCTATCTCACCGACAAGCGTGCGCTGGCGTTGGGGGTGGAGAAGGTCGAACTCGACGAATTGCTCGCCCGCGCCGACATCGTCACCTTGCACACGCCGCTGACCGAGGCGACGAAGAATATCCTGTCGCGGGAGAATATCGCCAAACTGCGCAAGGGCGCGCGCATCATCAATTGCGCCCGTGGTGGGCTGGTTGATGAGGCCGCCTTGGCAGACGCGCTGAAATCCGGCCACATCGCGGGCGCAGCGTTGGATGTATTCGAAACCGAACCGGCGACCGACAATCCGCTATTTGGCCTCGACAACGTTGTCTGCACCCCGCATCTCGGGGCCGCGACCACCGAAGCGCAGGAAAACGTCGCACTTCAGGTCGCCGATCAGATGAGCGATTTTCTGCTGACCGGCGCTGTCACCAACGCGATCAACATGCCATCAGTGTCCGCCGAGGATGCACCGCGCCTCAAGCCCTACATGGAATTGTGCCGCTTGCTCGGCGCCTTTGCTGGCCAGATGACCCAGGCGCGCGATGGTACCATCCGGAAGGTCGAAATTGAATATGAAGGCAATGCGGCGGCGTTGAACCACCGCCCGCTGACGGCTGCGGCCCTCGCCGGCCTGCTCGCGCCCGTGATGGCCGGCGCCAACATGGTCAACGCGCCGGTTCTGGCCCGCGAACGCGGCATCGATGTTGCCGACATCGCCCATGATCGGCCGAGCGAATACCAGACCTTGGTGCGCATCACCGTGACCACCGAGCAAAATGCGCGATCGGTTGCTGGCACCTTGTTCGCCGGATCGCGGCCGCGCATTGTCGAAATCAAGGACATCAAGATCGAAGCCGATTTCGGCCGGCACATGCTTTACGTCACCAACCTCGACAAGCCCGGCTTCATCGGCCGCTTCGGCGCGACCTTGGCCGGCGCTGGCATCAATATCGCCACCTTCCATCTTGGCCGCGCCGAAGCGGGTGGTGACGCGATTTGTCTGGTGTCGGTCGATGAAGCGGTGCCCGACGATGTTCTTGCCATGGTGCGCACCTTGCCGCTGGTGGTGCAGGCGACCTCGCTGAGCTTCTGACCAGTGATGCGCTGGGCATTTTTGGTTGTGATGGTGGCGCAGCTTGCCGGCTGCGCCACCAGCCGCGTGTTCGAAGCCGTGCCGTTGCTGCCACCCGAGCCGTTAACCGAAACGATCCTGGTGTTGGACGATGGCTGGCACACCGAAGTGGCCCTGCCGGCCGCGAGCCTTGACGAACCCTTGGCGCGCTTTCGCGGCAGCTTTCCGGCCAATCCGTGGATCAGTTTCAGCTTTGGCGAGCGCCGCTACGAATTGCAGCAAAAGCACAACGCGCTGGACAATCTGATCGCGCTGATCCCTGGGCCGGGCATCGTCATGGTGATCGGCCATGTCGCAACGATTTCCGCCGGCAATGAAACCCTGCGCACCACGCCATTGAAAATCAGTCGGGCAGGGCTGGATCGGTTGCAGGATTTTCTCTGGCGCGACTTTTCTCCCGGTGCCTATGCCGGGGCCGAGATGCTGCGGGACGCGCCGGAATTCAACATGCGGGTTTATGCCTCAACCGCGTCTTATGACGCGACTTATACTTGCAATACATGGACTTTGGAGGCGCTGCGGGCCGCTGGGTTGCCGACCTCGCCGTTGGGGGTCTTGTTTGCGGAGCAGGCTATGGGGCAGATACAAAGAATTCAGAGGGAGCAAAGTAAGTAGTTCTTTTTGTGAACAAAAAGAACCAAAAAAACTTTTTATCCATTCCTTGCCGTTGGCGTGCGCACTCATGGGGGGGCCATCGGGTGGTCGGCTTCATCGGTTCTGGGGGCTAAATTCCATTCGTCTTCCAGAACTACCCGCTGGCGTCGCAATGTGGCGATCCTGGCTTGCGCTTTGGCGTCGAGTACTAGGCGCGTTAGGACTGGCGCCAGTTCTACCAGCAACCAGCCGGCCGCCTGGATCGCCCAGGCGCTGGCCACACGTCGCATGTCGCCGGCCATACCCAGGCTTGCCGCCATGCTGTTGCCGGCATGCCACAGTGCAAGCAGACTATGCGACGCCATCACCGCGCCGAACAGGCACACTGCCCGCCCGACCGCGCGCGACGGGCTGCGATCGGCAATATAAGCGATCAACCCTGGCGCCAGCAGAATCGCCCCGAGCGTCGCGGTGGCCGGCAGCCACGCGACCAGCCCGCCACAGATCAGGCCCTGCACCCAGACCAGGCTACGCGCCGGCTTGGCCACGCTTGCCATCACCCGATCGCCAGAACAACCACACTTGCCGTCAGTGCGGTTAGTGCGAGCGCGGTGGTGAGTTCATACCCCACGCGGCGGGCGAAGCTCGCGCGGGCCGGCGCGCCGTGCAAAAGGCCGGATAATTCTTGATCAATCGCGGCGACGTTCTGAAGGGCGGTCTGGGCGTCGCGCCGGTCCGCTGCCAGCGCCTGGGGATCATCCACCAGGCGGAGCAGGGCCACCAGATTGCCGGTTTGTCGCAGTTCCTGAAACGCGGCTTCCGCCCGCGCCCGCCTCGTGCGGCTGCGCCACACCGCGACGGCGGGGCCGGCGTGTTCGCCGAGCCAGGCGGCGAGCTGCGGCAAAGGCGGGGCGAGGAATTGCGCTTGCAGTCCGGCGAGAATGCGCAGTTGCAACGCGCCCGCTTGCGTCGGGTCCGTGACGCTCGAAAGTGCGGCAATATCCGGCAGCAGCGCGGTTTCGCCGCGCCCCGAGAGAAAGGCGCCGATTTCGGCATCCAGCGGTACCAGCCGGCGTTGTTCAGGCCGGCCGGCAGCGGCCTCCAATGCCGGTAAAAGGTCAGCGCTGCGTACCACCGTCTGGCCGGCAAGCACCGCGCTGGCGCAGGGTAGCAGCGGATTAAGCGCGTAGCGCAACGCCGCAATACCACCGCCCCAGCCGCGTTGGCGCAAGATGCCGCGCTGGGTGCTGGCAGCGGCTTTGACCGCGGCAATGTCACTCCGTTCAGGTCGTTGGGCAATCCAGGCGGTGACGATTTCTGCGTCGATCAGCCCGCGCAATGCCTGCGCCCGCGTTGGATCGCCGGCTGGGCGATCGGCCTCGGCCAGCGCTGGCCCAATCCCGTCGGGCCACAGCGCCTGGCCGCCCCACCAAAGCGGCGCCAGCGGGTCAAGCAGCGCGATCGCCCGTGCCACCAGCAAGTGATCGTCCGCGCCATCGGCGGCCAACGGACGGGAAATTTCATCAAGCCGCGCCGCCAACCCCGGATCGCCGAGTTGCCGCCGTAGCCAGGTATCGATGACCCCAAGGCGCAGCAGCCGCGCCCCTTGTTCAGGGTCGTGCCCGAGATTGTCGGCGAGGTTACGCAAGGTCCAGGCCTGGGTGATGCCGATATCGAGCGAGCGTTGCGCCCGCCTTGGCGGCCGTGCCGCGACCCGCCGCCCGCGCGCGCTGCCCGGGTCGATCAGCATGCCGGGATGCGGGCGATGGTCAGGGTCCTCGGCCAGCATCCCGCTGAGCAGATCGCCGATCATCGGCGGCAAGCGCGCATCGCCGACCAAAGCCGCATAACTGCCGACTTCGAGCTTGCGGCGAATGATCGCAGTGTCGTCCAGCCCCTCCATCGGCCGCCGCCCGAGCGCCATGGTCAGCATGGTGACGCCGAGTGCGTAGACATCGTCAGCAATGCTGCCGGCCCCGCGCGCCGATGGCGGGCAGACCGCGACATAAGGCGGTTCGAAAATCGCTGGCTGCAGCGCTGCCGGCGGGCCGGCCCAGCCCATGCCGAGGGTGACGAATTCCCCCGCCTTGTGGCGAAACACATTATTTGGGCGAATGGCGCGATGGGTGGCCCGTCGGTCTGCGAGCCGATCGAGCGCGACGGCTGCCGGGCGCAGCAGATCGTCAAGCAGCGCCGCTTCCGACCACGCGGTTGCGCTCGCGGAAATTGGCGCGCCGGCTGGCAGCGGGCAGATCACGAAATAACCCGACCCGGCGGCGCCGTGGGCCAGTGGGGTCATCACGTGTTCGACAGGGCTGCTGACCAGCGCCAAAAGTTCGGACGCGCGCGCCGGCGCGTGGTCCCGCACCTGCACCGCCATCAGCCCGAGCCTGGCGCCATTGCGATCATTGACCGCGAAACTATCGAGCCCGCCGCCGCCATCAGCAATCGGATGGCCGATATCGACCGCATACAGCCCCCCGATCAGGCCAGCCTGCGGTCCCTGGTCACGCGCGTTTTGCGGTGTCGCCATACGAATTCTGCCTTGGGCCTGGAATGGCAGGATCATCGCCGCCAAACATTACCAAAACGGCAACCGCGTGATTGCCGCCAAGCCGCGGAACGGGCAGTTTGTCGCGCCACGCCATCAAGGGGAGCGACGAATTTGACCGCCAACCGCAAGAAACTGCTGCTGCCAACTGAAATGGCCCGCGCCGGCTGGGCGGTGCTCGACGGACGGGACGATATCGAGGCCGTCCCCTTTTCCCCCGAAACCAGCGAAGCCGCGTTGCACGCCGAACTGGCCACCGCATCCGGTATCGCGCTGTGGGGCCGCCCGTTCCGCGCCGTCGATGTTGCGGCATCACCACATTTGCAGGCCGTCGCCCGCATCGGCGTGGGGTACGACGCGGTCGATGTTCCCGCCATGAGCAAGGCCGGCATCCCGTTGCTCACCGCCGGCATCGCCAATTCGATCAGCGTCGCCGAACAGGCATTGTTCTTCATGTTTCACCTTGCCAAAGCCGGGTCGGCAATGGATGCGGTGGTCAAAGACGGGCGCTGGGGCGACAAATATGCTACCAAACTTTACGACCTAGCTGGCCGCAAGCTGCTGATTGTCGGCTTCGGACGCATCGGCACAAGGCTCGCCGCGCGCTGCCTGGCGCTGGAAATGACCGTGTTCGTGCATGACCCCTATGTTGCCCCGGACGCCATCACCGCGCGCGGCTGCATCCCGGCCCCGGACCTTGATGCGGCCCTGCCCAGCATCGACGTGGTCAGCATCCATTGCCCGAAATCGCCGACCAGCATTGGCATGTTCAACGCCGCGCGCTTCGCGCTGATGCAGCCGCACGCCTGGCTGATCAACACCGCGCGGGGTGGCATTGTGGACGAGCAGGCTTTGCATGCCGCACTCGTCGACGGGCGTATCGCCGGCGCCGGCCTCGATGTCTTCCTCGATGAACCCACCCAGATCGAAAACCCCTTGCTGCGCCTGCCCAATGTCATCACCGCCCCGCATATGGCGGGCGTCACCCAGGAAGCGCTTGACCGCATGGCCGTCGCCTCGGTGCGCAACTTGCTCAGCGTGATCGATGGCCATCCCAACGTCGATAATGTCATCAACAAGGACGTGCTATGACGCTCTGGGTTCGTTTCGACGGCGGCTTCGGCATGCTCAGCAATGACACCATCGCGGTGCATGCCGGCGATATGTTCGGCGCCAACGCGCCAACCGGGGAGGTCCGCAGCCGCGCCGATGTCCGTCTGCTAGCCCCGGTTCAGCCCGGCAAATTCATCGGCTTGTGGAACAACTTCCACGCCGTCGCCGCCCGCACTGGCCATCCGGCGCCCGACGTGCCGCTTTATTTTCTCAAAGCCAACAGCTCCATCATTGGCCCCGAAGATGGTTTCCGCGCGCCGCCGACCTACGATGGCAAAGTGGTTTATGAGGGCGAGCTTGGTGTGGTGATCGGCCGCAAATGCTTCAACGTGTCAGAAGCCGAAGCCGCCGCCTGCATCTTTGGCTATACGTGCGTGAACGACATCACCGCCGCCGACCTGTTCTTCGCGGCTGACCCGGAATTTCCGTCATTTCCGCAATGGGCCCGCGCCAAGGGTTGCGACGGCTTCGGCCCGGTCGGCCCAGTGATCGCCACTGGCTTCGATCCGATGGTGTCGTCGGTCAAAGTCGCGCTCAATGGACGCGAACGCCAGAACTACCCGCTATCGGACATGATCCTGCCGCCCGCCCGCATCGTCAGCCTGCTGTCACGCGAAATGACGTTGCATCCTGGCGACTTGATCGCCTGCGGCACGTCGGTCAACGCGCTGCCGATGCGCCCCGGCATGGCAGTCGACGTATCAATCGACGGGATCGGGGTTCTAAGAAACCACTATTTACCCGCCGCGTAGGGTGCAGTTCCGCTTGGAACTGCACCATTGCAACGCCGCAGCGATCACCCCTTCGCCCAAGCCTCATACCGCGCCTTGGTGTCCGCGTTCATCGGATAAAGCCCAGGCAGGGGCACGCCGCGATCAATTTCGGTCATGATCCAGCCCTCCTGGCGTTCTTGCTCGATCGACTCAATAGTCACCACCTCCACCAGATCGGCCGGGATCAGCACCGCGCCATCCTGATCGACGACGACCACATCATCTGGGAACACCGCCACCCCGCCGCAGCCGATCGGCTGCTGCCAGGCAACGAAGGTCAGGCCGGCAACCGATGGCGGCGCCGCGACCCCCGCCGACCACACTGGCAATCCGGTGCCGAGCACGCCTACGAGGTCCCGCACCACGCCGTCCGTTACCAACGCCGCCACACCGCGCTTATCCATCCGGGCGCAGAGAATATCGCCGAAAATTCCAGCGTCGGTGACCCCCATCGCATCAGCCACCACCACGCATCCTTCCGGCATCGCCTCGATCGCCGCCCGGGTTGAAATTGGTGATGCCCAGGATGCCGGCGTTGCCAGGTCCTCGCGCGCCGGCACAAACCGCAGGGTGAAGGCGGGACCGACGATGCGCGGCTGGCCCGGCTTGATCGGGAAGGCGCCGCGCATCCAGACATTACGCAGGCCTTTCTTGAGCAGCACGGTGGTCAAGGTTGCGGTGGTGATGCCTTCGAGGGCGGCTTTGGTTTTCGGATCGAGCGTCATGGTTCGTGGTTTCCTGCGATGTGGGGCTAGCCTATTTCAGGTTGGGCGATTTGGCCACGCTTTGGTGAGGGTAAGTATAGAAATGGGGGTCTTTTTTTGCTCACAAAAACGACACTCTTCCTTCTCAATATTTTTTCTCCTTCACTCAAATTTAATCTGGAAAAACGCCCTATAAATCCAACACTTGTTGGCATCGATGCTGAGCGTGCGCGGCGTATCGGTTCGCTTCGGTGACCTGCTGACCGAAGCGCCGGGCGCCTGACTCCGGTCAGGCGATTTCCATCACCAGCTTCTGGCGCATCGCGATGGCGAATTCCTGGTAGGTTTCGCACCACAACGCGAAGGCGCCAGGGCCGCCGATCACCTCGTCGCGGTAGTTGGCCACCAGATTTGGCTCTTCGTGCAGCACGCAAAGCCCGTTGATGGTAACGCCAAGTTCAACTAGTCGGTCGCGCACGATTTCCGGCGCAATGCCCTGGTTGGATCGGCCGTCGCCGACCACGTCGATCACCCACCGGCGCGCCGGTGGGGCGCGGTCGAGCAGTCCGGCGCACATCGCCAGCGCATCGCCCAAGGCGGTCGCGCCGGCCCGGATGCTGCGCGGGGTGTTTTCGACATCATCGGCGAAGCTGGCAATCGCGGCGGCGCTGTCGAGCCGGGTCCAATCCAGCACCACATCTTGCGCGCCAACGCCTGACCAGATCAGCACCGCACACAAGCTCGCCCCGCCAGGGCCGCCGAGCAGACCGGCGATCACCGCGTCGTGACGCAAAGCCGCCGCACAGCCCGATGCCATCAGCCCAAATTCCTCGAACGTAACGCTTGCCGAGCAGTCGAGGGCCAGGATCAGGGCAAGGTCAGCTTCAAGCATTGATTTTGTTACGGCTATCGTGCCGCTGCGCCAGGACCCAAGCTAACGGCCGCAAACAGACAAAGTTCTTTTTGTTCACAAAAAGAACGCCTTCCTTGCCTAGCTCGCCTTCAAGGTGGATCATACCGCCAAGCATACACCGGAGACGTCGATGAATGACACAGTGAACCTGCCTCTAGCCCGCCTGGTCGTGCTCGACCTGACGCTCGCCCGCGCTGGCCCGACATGCGTGCGCCATCTGGCCGATTGGGGGGCAGACGTGATCCGCATTGAGCCACCGGCGGCGGAGGGTGAGGATATTGCCGGCGATCGCGATGGGTTCGATTTCCAGAATTTGCACCGCAACAAGCGCTGCATCAATCTCGACCTGAAATCGCCAGAGGGCCACGAAGCGTTCATGCGCCTGGCGGCCAAGGCCGACGTGATCGTCGAAAACATGCGCTCCGCGGTGAAATTCCGCCTCAAAGTCGATTACGAAACCGTGCGGGCGATCAATCCGCGCATCGTCTATGGCAGTATCTCCGGCTTTGGCCAGGACGGGCCTTATGGCAAACGCGCCGGCGTCGATCAGATCGCCCAGGGCATGGGCGGGCTGATGTCGATCACCGGATTGCCAGGGCAGGGGCCAGTGCGGGTCGGCATCCCGATCGCGGACCTCACCGCCGGCAACATGCTCGCCTTCGGCATCATGACGGCTTTGTTCGATCGGGAGAAAACCGGGGTTGGCCGCTGGGTCACCACCAGCCTGCTCGAAGTGCAGGTCTTCATGCTGGATTTCCAGGCCTCGCGCTGGCTGATGAAGGGCGAAGTGGCGCCGCAAGCCGGCAACGATCACCCGACCGGGATCCCGACCGGGGTGTTCCCGGCGTCTGACGGTTTCATCAACATCGCCGCATCGGGTGGCAGGCTGTGGGTGCGGCTGTGCGAAACCATTGGCCATCCGGAATGGGCGCAGCATCCGGACTGGAA
>JANXRN010000246.1 GCA_025352995.1 Acetobacteraceae bacterium | reverse complement strand
ACGCTGTCGCGGCCATAATCCACCGTGGCCCAGCCCTTGCCGATGTCACGCAAGGTGCCCACCACCCGGACCGGGGTGCCGGCGGACACATCCACGCGGCCACCGACCGGTTGATCGAACGGATCGCCCGGTTGGCCGTTGGCGATGCGCGCCAGCAATTCGGCATCCATTACTGTTGCCACCAGCACGTTTGGCAAATCCTGCGCCAGGATATCGGCCAGCAGGAACGTCGCGGCGCCGGACCGGTCGCTGTAATCGGCCAGCACCACCCGGCCTTCGCCGGTTGCCGCCGCCCGCACCGCATCAGGCATCGGCAGAATTTTGGTGCTCGATACCAGCGCCTGTCGCGCCCGCCAGGCAGCACCCGCCATATCGTCGGCAACCCGCTTGGCGAGCGCCGGATTACCGTTGGTGGTAACCTGCATTGTCATCCCCGCATCGACGGTATCGGCCCACGGGAAGCCAAAGAATACGTTGACGAACACATCCGGTTCGCGCGCTTCCCAGGTGAGCGCGCGCTGGATCAAATCCATCCAGGGGGATGCGCCGGTCCATTGCACCACCGTGGGCGTAATGATCGGCACCTTCACCGTATGGTGGGTCGGGGTGAAATCGCCGCGGATCGCCCGGATCAGCATCCGCGCCGCGCGGGTTCCTTGCAAATAATCATCGTAATGCGGGAAGTATTTTACGCAAAATCCGAAATCGGCATGGCGCAAATACTGATCATCTTCGTTGCCATGCGGATCGAACGTCCCAGCGATCCGGCACCCCGCCCCAACCAGTGCCCTCACCCGCCGCGCGATTTCCGCTTCCGGCCGCGCCACCCCACGCACCGCCATTGCGCCGTGCAGGCTGAGGTAAACCCCATCGAACGGCCCCTGCGCCTGCAATTCCGCCAGTTGCACGCCCAGGAAATACTCAAACGCGTCTTCCGTCACCCAGCCGGACCCCGACCCGGTTTTCGGCCACAAGGGTGAGGTAATCCCGGTCAATTCCACCCCCGGAAATTCCCGCGCCAGCTTCACAAACCCGCCAATATAGGATTTCGGCCCACTGCCCAGCAGCGCTTCCCCCGTCGCAGGAGACCCCGGATAGATAAAATCATCGCGCGTCGTATCGTTGGGCAGGAACGTCACCGTTTCGTGACTGAACTGAAGAACGGCGATGCGGATCGCGGTCATGGGGCGGCTTCCTTATCCGGATAACGACAAAATTCAGCAGCGAGGCAGCGCCAGCATTCTGGCCGGCGCGCTTTGCAGACGTAACGACCATGCAAGATCAGCCAGTTATGCGCATCGCGCAGCATCTCCGGCGGAATGCGCTTGACCAGCCCGTCTTCCACCTGGCGTTCATTGGCGCCCGGCGCGATGCCGGTGCGGTTGCCGAGGCGAAAAATATGCGTGTCCACCGCCATCGTTGCTTCGCCAAACGCCACGTTCAGCACCACATTCGCGGTCTTGCGCCCCACGCCGGGCAATGCCTCCAACGCCGCGCGATCATGCGGCACCTGCCCGCCATGAAGATCGAGCAATTGTTGCGATAGTGCGACCACATTGCGCGCCTTGCCCTGCCACAGCCCTATAGTGCGGATATGGGCGGCAACCCCGTCCACCCCCAGCGCCACCATCGAAGCCGGATCGGGGGCGTCGGCGAACAACCCCACCGTTGCCTTGTTCACCGACACATCGGTCGCCTGCGCCGACAGGGCGACGGCAACCAGCAAGGTAAACGGATCATGAAAGCGAAGCTCGGTCTCCGGCGCTGGATTTTCAGCGCGCAGCACGGTCAGGAACCCGCGGATCTGATCGCGGGTCATCGGTTTGGTCTTGCGAGCGGTCACCATGCGCGCCAGTCTTACCCCACCTTGCCGATGGAGCAACAATGCCCCAGTTCCAGGCCATCCCCTCACGACGCGGATCGGCAGCGGCTCAGCGATGCGCTGCGGGCAATGGTGACGGCGGTTTATGGGCAGGGGGAGGCGCGCCAGGCGCATAGGCGCACAGCCGGCTTCGTGATCTAACTCCGGAATGGACCGTCCAAAATCAAGCGAACCCGCCTTGCCCTACGCCCTGCTGGCATCCGCCTGCCTCGGCATGTTCGCCGCATCGTCGTCCGGCACCACCCGCGCACCCTTCCTGATTGATATGGCACGCGATCTTTCAACCCAAGTCGCACTCGTCGCCAACCTCGTCGCCATGACCTCCATCGCCTGGGGTATCGCATCGATGTTCGCCGGCGCCGGGTCCGACCGCTTCGGCCGCCGCCCCTTCCTGCTCGGCGGCCCAACCGTCCTCACCATCGCGCTCATCGGGGTGTCCCAGGCCGAAAGCTTCCTCACCGTGGCCGCCTGGTCCATCCTCGCCGGCGGGGCCAGCGGCACCTTCACCGGGGTTACCTTCGCCGAAGTCTCCGCCCGGGTGGACCAAAGCCAGCGCGGCCGCGCCCTCGGCTGGGTCATGGCCGGACAATCGCTGACCCTGCTGGTCGGCGTGCCAATGGCCGCCTGGATCGGGTCCTTCGTGGGGTGGCGCGGGGTCAATCTCTGCGTCGCCAGCATCGCCGTCGCAGCCCTGCTCGGCCTGGTCGTCACCACCGGCGGGCGCCCCAGCAGCCGCCGCGTCGCCGGCACGCCCGCCCCATCGCTCCGCGCCGCCATGTCCGGCCCAGTAATCCGCCTGCTCGCCATGGGGGTCTGCGAACGGGTCTGCTACGGCCTTACCGCCGTCTATTTCGCCACCTTCCTGCAGGAAACCTTCGCCCTCACCCTCGCCGCCGTCGCCATCCCACTCGCGCTCTTCGCCGCCGGCAACATCCTCGGCACCATCGCCGGCGGACAAATCGCCGACCGCATCCCCAATCGCCTCCGCACCTTCGCCCTCTCCATGCTCGCCTCCGGCATCGTCGCCATCGCCCTGTTCGGCTGGCACCCTAACGTCGCCACCACCGTTGCCCTCGGCTTCCTCTACGTCTTCGTCACCGCCGTCGCCCGACCGTCCCTGATGGCCGCCCTCACCGATGTCCCCGAACATATCCGCGGCACCGTCCTCGGCCTCAACGTCACCTCGGCAAGCTTCGGATGGCTGTTCGCCGCCAGCCTCGGCGGCTGGATGATGGGTAGCTACGGGTTCTCCGGCTTCGGCCCGCTCGCCGCCGCGTTCGGCGCGGTGGGGGCGGGGTTGGCGGTGGTGCGACGGTAAGGAAGGCGAGGGGCGCTGCCCCCTCGACCCCCGCCGGGGTGGGACCCCGGACCCCTATCCTAAGAAAGCGAAGTCGCAATGAAGAAGGGGGGCTAAGGTACTGGTTGCAACCGGTACCTCAGCCCCCTGTTTTATTGCGACTTACCCTTAAAGGGTTTGGCGTCCAGGGACCTTCCCTGGCGGGGTCTGGGGCAGCGCCCCAGCGCTTCCTTACCGCCGCACCACCGCCAACGCCGCCCCCACCGCGCCGAACGCGGCGGCGAGCGGGCCGAAGCCGGAGAACCCGTAGCTACCCATCATCCAGC
>JANXRN010000234.1 GCA_025352995.1 Acetobacteraceae bacterium | reverse complement strand
TAATACCAAGTGCCTGATCTGTTGACTCTCCACGGGATTCCCAACGGGCGTGCTTTGTGATTCCCTTCCCCCCAGCGTCGATTCGCTGTTGGGGATGGTATTATGGGTTCAGCGATCAAGATTTCACGCGGCGATCATACTGCATCTGAGCTGCGACGTATGGCGCACCGGGTTGGCCGGCGGCGGTGCGCCAAGCAAAGACTAATACCAAGCGCCGTTGACCCATTCTTCATGGGTCAACATCAAGGGCGCTTGGTATTAGAGCGGGATAGGTTTGCTTGCGCTCACGTATCACGCTCTAACCCGCTCTGTAGCGCTGCTATTTTCTACCGGGTGCGCCGTGAAGCCATCGCCGCTCCTTCGGCCAGGGATCCGAATTTGGCCCAGACGATGTCGGGATCAACCACCCCAAAGCCTGCGAAAGTCGAAAATCCGCAGTCGGTGCCGGCGATCACCCGGTCGGCGCCGACGATATCGATATAGCGTTCCAAGCGCTGGGCGACTAATTCGGGGTGTTCAACAAAATTGGTGGTTGAGTCGAGACACCCTGGGATCAGCACCAGGTCGTCAGGAATTTTTGCGTCGCGCCACACCGCCCATTCATGGGCATGGCGTGGATTGGCGCCTTCGAATAGCAATGCCCCGGGCTTTGCCTTCAGCAGTTCGGGCAGCACCGCTTCCATGCCGATGTCACGTGTGTGCGGGCCTTCGTAGTTGCCCCAGCAAATATGCATGCGCACCCGGTCGCGCGGGATGTTGCGCAACGCGCCGTTGATGGCTTCGACATGGACGGCAAAGCGCCGCAGGAAGCCGGCTTCGTCAAGGTCCTTGTACATCATGTGGCGCCCCAGCGCGAGATCGGGGGCATCGATTTGCAAGATCAGGCCGGATGCGACGATTGCCTCATATTCAGCGCGCATGCCTTCGGCGAGGTCGAACAAGTAAGCGTCGAGCGTGGCATGATAGTCCGATGGCTGGAACAGCGCGATAACCCCGGGGCTTGCCGCGTTCATGAAGCCTTCCGTATAGCCGGCGGCCGCCATGGCCGCTTTCATGGCGGCAATATCAGCTTCCAGCGGTGCCATCGATTTGACCGCAATCGGCCCCACGCAACGCGGCCGGCGATAGTTTGGGGTGCCCCCTGCCTTGGCGAGCCGATCGAGAAACGCCGGAAAATCGAGAAGATCTTGCGGCGGTGCGCGCGGGCTGTCGCCCTCGAAGCCGGTCAACCGGTCCTTGATATACGTTGCATAGGAGATTTTTGACGTTTCGCCGTCTGACGGAATGTCAATACCGACCTGACGTTGCCGCACCAGGATCGCAGCAGTGGCCTCACGCATGGCCTGGGCATAGCTCTCCGGATCAAACGGCAATGATTTTTCATGACCGAACAGCAGATCAGCCACCAGCGCCGAACGCGGCAGAGATCCAACATGGGTCGTACGGATTTGGTTCACAAAATTGCCTCCAAGTAGATATCACGAGTTTGAGTAATGGCGGCACCCGCCTTGCGCGGTCAAGTCGTGCGCAAGTGCGGACTTTCCTTTCCAAATATCCGCGCTACGATTGTCGGCGGAAACCACCAAGGACCATCAGATGGCCGAAAGAACCCTCCGCGGCAAAACCGCGATCGCCGGCATTGGCGAAACGATTTATTACCGGCACGGCAAATCCCCTGACAGCGAATTCAAGCTCGCCCTGCAAGCGGTGGTGAAAGCCTGCGAAGACGCCGGAATTTCCCCGTCCGAGGTTGATGGCTTCGCATCCTATGGCGGGGACCGGTCGGATGCCGGGCGCCTGGCTTCCGCACTTGGCATCAAGGAACTTAAATTCTCCAACATGTTCTGGGGCGGTGGCGGCGGTGGCGTGTGCGGGGCGGTCGGCAATGCGGCAGCGGCGGTGGCGACCGGCATGGCTGATTGCGTGGTCGCTTTCCGCTCCCTCGCCCAAGGCCAATATGCCCGCTACGGCCGTGGCGCACCGGTTGCGAGCGTGGGCGGTGATGACGCCTTCCTCGCCCCGTACGGCCTGATGTCGCCGGCGCAACGTTTTGCCATGAAGGTCACCCGCTTCATGCATGATCACGGCATCGGGCAGAACGCGCTGCGGGCGATTTCGCTGGCCTGCTACCATCACGCGCAGAAGAACCCGAATGCGGTGATGCAAGGGCGGCCGCTGGATGCGGCGGCCTATGACGCGTCGCGTTGGATCATTGAGCCCTTCTTCCATCTTTACGATTGCTGCCAGGAAAATGACGGTGCGGCCGCCGTGATCGTGGTCTCGGCCGAGCGCGCCCGGGACCTGCGCCACAAGCCCAGCTACCTGCTTGCCTGCGGCCAGGGCAGCGACCATCGCAGCGCCGCCCCGGTGCACAACATGCCGAACTACCCAAGCTCCAATTTCGGCACTATCGCGCAACGTATGTATGACATGGCGCAGCTCGGCCCGTCCGACATGGGCATTGTCCAGTGCTACGAGAATTTCACCGGGGGGGTCTTGATGAGCCTGGTGGAGCATGGCCTCGTCCCCGCCGAGCAAGCCAATGACATACTGGTGCCGGAAAATCTCTATGTCGAAGGTGGCAAAATGCCGCTCAACACCAGCGGCGGCAATCTCGCGGAATGCTACATGCACGGGCTGGAACTGGTGATCGAATCAGTGCGGCAGATCCGTGGCACCGCCATCAACCAGGTGAAACGGAACGATGCCGCAATCGTCATTGGTGGGCCAATGGTAACCCCGGTGAGCTCCCTTATTCTCGGTTCGGAGGCAACGTTATGAGCAGCACCTATTTGCCCGCTGGCCTGCCCGCGCCGTCATCAGGTCCGGATGGCCTGGCCGAACCATACTGGGAAGCCACCCGCCAGAACCGGCTGCGCATCCAGAAATGTCAGGGCTGCGGCGCATGGCAATGGGGCCCGGAATGGTGCTGCCATGAATGCCATTCCTTCGACATGGCGTGGGAAGACATCCAGGGCGAGGGCGTGATTTACAGCTACGAACGCCCCCACCACCCGGTGCACGCCGCCCTTGTCGGGCACGGCCCTTACATCATCGTGCTGGTCGAACTCCCCGCCTACGGCCGCGTCCGCATGGTGGGGAATTTGCTCGGCGATCCGCGCCAGACGGTCGAAATCGGCGCCAAGGTCTCGGCGGTGTTCGAACCGCATGACGGCTACACTTTGGTGCAGTGGAAGCTTGGATAAGAAAGCAAGCCGCCACAGAGGGTAGAGGAGATAGAAGGAGGGCAGCATGAGAAGCGAAGCAAAATTTCGATGCTTCTCCTCTACCCTCATCTTCCTCCTCTACCCTCTGTGGCGGATTTCTTACGTCCTTCCCGCATCCCCCGCCCGCAGCCCCATATCCCAAAACGCCGTTTCCAACCGCGTCGCAGCGCGAAAACTCGCCAGCAACTCGGGATAGCGTGCCTCCGCGCCCTTTGCCGCGCCCAGCGCGTCAAGCTTGCTGATGCAACCGCTCACCCAGCCGCGATACTCATCCCCGGCATAAGCATCCATCCATGCGCCGTACGGATTACCCTCGCGCCGCGTTGCCGGATCGGCCAGCAGCCGCGCCACCGCCTCGGCATAGCCCACCACGCACGGGGCCAGCGCCACGTCGAGATCGAGCCGATCGCCCGCATGACCGCGATCCAAAACGAACCTTGTATAGGCAACCGTTTCCATCGCCTCTGGCTCGGCTTCCATCTCCGCCTCGCTGATCCCCCATTCAGCGCAGTAGGCGACATGGAGCGGCATTTCGATATCGACAATATTGCTCACCGACTGTGCTGCCGCCCGCAGTTCAGCAAGGCTCCCGGCCTTGGCGCCAGCCAGCGCATAGGCACGGGCGAAATGGATCAGGAACAAATAATCCTGGCGCAGGAAATGCGCGAAGGCCAGGCGGGGCAGGGTGCCGGCCCCCAACTGGCGGACGAAATCATGCGACACGTACGCATCCCAGTCCGCCCCGCAATCGCGACGCAAACGCCCAAACAGCCCGTGATCGAGCGGCAGATTATCGGTCATGCGGGGCCTTTGCTGATAACATCGGATCATAATACTCTACCGATATGAAGAAGCCCAACCGCCGCCATATCCAGATCGATACCACCCAGCAGATGATGAGCGCCCGGGCGCGCAGCACGCGCTTGCCGACCAATGGCCGGGCGAGCGCGATGCTCCGAATTGGCCTGCGCCAGCCCTGGCATGGCGATTTGTACCATCGCGCACTGACCCTGTCCTGGCCACGCTTTTTCCTGGTCGCGGCCATTATTTATCTGTTCGCCAATGCCGCCTTTGCCCTGCTCTACCTCGCCCAGCCCGGCAGCATTGTTGCGGCCCAGCCCGGCTCCTTCCTCGATGCCTTCTTCTTCAGCGTCCAGACGTTCGGCACCATCGGCTACGGCGTGATGGCGCCGGCAACAATCTGGGCAAATGCGGTTATGACGCTTGAAACCCTGGTCGGCATCATGCTGGTCGCGCTCACCACCGGCGTCATGTTCGCCCGCGTTTCCCGTCCCACCGCACGGGTGATGTTCAGCAAGGTCGCCGTGGTGACCGACTATGATGGCGAACCCACCCTGATGGTCCGCATGGGCAATGAACGGCTGAGCCAGATCGTCCATGCCGAAGTACAGATGTCGCTCGTCCGCAACGAAACCAACCGCGAAGGTCATTCCATCCGGCGCTTTTACGATTTGCGCCTGCAACGCCAGCATACCCCGGTCTTTGCGATGTCGTTCCAGGCGATGCACACGATGGACGACGCCAGCCCGCTTTACGGCGCGACGCATGACGACATGGTGGCCCAAGGCGCCGAACTCGTGGTGACTGTTACCGGCATGGACGAAACCCTGGGCGCCACCGTCCATGCCCGCGGATCGTTCTTGCCGGCCGAAATCCGCTTCGGACACCGCTATGTCGATATTTTCGGGATGACCCCGGAAGGTCGCCCGGCGATCGATTACCGGCGGTTTCATGATACCGAGGCCACGGGCGGATAGCTGCCCGGAGGCTGGCGCGGTTGCTCCACCGGGCGCACCGCCCTAGGTTGCGCGGCTTTTTCTTTAATTGCCAAAGAGCCATCCCATGTCCCTGACCGCCGAACGTCTCGACCGCATTTCCGCTTCCATGACCATCGCCATTTCGACCAAAGCGCGGGCGATGAAAGCGGCCGGCCGCGACGTGATCATGCTGTCGCAGGGCGAACCTGATTTCGATACCCCCCAATTCGTCAAAGACGCTGCCATCAAAGCGATCCAGGACGGTGACACCAACTATACCGATGTCGCCGGCACGCTCGCGCTGCGCAAAGCCGTCGCCCACAAGTTCAAGACCGATAGCGGCCTCGACTATAAGCCGGAGGAAATCATTGT
>JANXRN010000163.1 GCA_025352995.1 Acetobacteraceae bacterium | reverse complement strand
GGCAATCAACGGCCGAACACCACCACGGTCGTCGTCGGCCTGAGCAAGAATTTCTGAGCCCGCGCCATGTATGAAAAATTCTACCATCTGACCGGAATGCCGTTCCAGCTGACCCCTGACAGCCGCTTCTTTTTCAGCAGCAAAGGGCATAGCCGGGCGATCGCGCATTTGATCTATGGGCTGTCGCAGGGCGAAGGCTTCATCATTGTGACCGGTGAGGTCGGCGCCGGCAAAACCACCCTGGTCGAACGGCTCTGGGCGGAACTTGACCGCGCGACCTACACATTGGCGCGGATCAATACCACCCAGGTGTCCGGCGACGATTTGTTCCGCCTGACCATGAGCGCCTTCGGGATCGAGGCCGATACCAACGACAAGCCGACCTTGCTGGCACGGTTCGAGGAAATGTTGAACGACCATCGCATCGAAGGGCGGCACTGCATTTTGGTGGTTGATGAGGTGCAGAATCTGACGCTCGCCGGCCTCGAAGAACTCCGTATGTTGTCCAACATCACCGAAGGCGGGCGGGCGTCGTTGCAGACCATTTTGCTCGGCCAGCCGCAGTTTCGCGCCAAACTGGCTAGTCCTGATCTCGATCAGCTGCGCCAACGCGTGCTGGCATCCTACCATCTCGGCCCGCTCGATGCCGACGAAACCCGCGCCTATATCGAGCATCGGCTGGGCGCGGTTGGCTGGACCGGCAACCCGCAATGGACCGACGCCGCCTTCGCCGCCGTGCACCGCCAAACCGGGGGCATTCCGCGCCGGATTAACCGGCTATGCTCACGCGTGTTGCTGTATGGCGCGCTTGAGGAAGCCACCAGTATTTCGGCGGCATCGGTCGATGGCACCGCCGAGGAATTGCAGCATGATCTGGAAGGCGATCACGCGGACGCACCTTCGTCTGACGAAACCTTGCTGCTGGCGCCGGACGAGCGGTCCAGCCTGCTCAGCCGCATCCAGCGGCTTGAAGCGCAAATCGCCCGCCAGGATCGGATGTTCCAAAGCCTCGCCGACGCGCTCGCCGCCGCACGCACCCAAGGCTAGGGCGTGCCCCGCATCATCAATGCCATGACCGTCGATGTGGAAGATTACTTCCAGGTCGAGGCGTTTGCCGGCGTGGTGCCGCCGGCTGACTGGGACAGCTTCCCGAGCCGGGTGGCTGCCAACACCGATTTACTGCTGGCGCGGTTTGAAGAAGCGGGCGTGAAGGCGACGTTTTTTACCCTCGGCTGGGTCGCCGAACGGCATCCGGACATCGTGCGCCGCATCGTCGCCGGCGGACATGAACTCGCGAGCCATGGCTATGCCCACCAGCGTGTATCACGCCAGGACGCCGCGATTTTCCGCGCCGATATCAGCCGCGCCAAGGCGTTGCTGGAAGATATCGGTGGGGTGCCAGTGATCGGCTACCGCGCGCCAACCTTTTCGATCGGGGCGGCAACGCCATGGGCGTCGGACGTGCTGGCCGAAACCGGGCATCGCTATAGTTCCTCGGTCTATCCGGTGAAGCATGATTTGTATGGCGCACCCGACGCACCCCGCCTGCCATATTTTCCGGGTCCCGCGGGCTTTTGCGAATTGCCGATGACCGCCTTGCCCATGCTGGGCCGCAACATGCCCTGTTCCGGCGGTGGGTTTTTCCGGCTGCTGCCCTATGCGCTGTTCCGCCTCGGGCTGGGCGGGTTCAACGGGGCCGAGGGCAAGCCGGGAATTTTCTACACCCATCCGTGGGAGTTCGATCCCGGCCAGCCGCGCGTCGCCGGGCTAAGCCGCCTGTCGCGCTTCCGTCACTACCTCAATCTCGACAAAACCGAGCCGCGACTGGTCCGCCTGCTGGGTGATTTTGCCTGGGACCGCATGGATCGGGTTTTCGCCAGCGCGATTGCGGGGCAGGGATGAGCGTGACGATCCGATCCCTCGATCCATCCCAGGCCGCCGCGTGGGATGCCTTCGTCACCGCGCATCCCGATGGCACGTTCTTCCATTTGTCGGCCTGGCAACGGGTGATCACCCGCGCCTTTGGCCATGCAACGCATTATGTGCTGGCCGAAACCGATGGGATGATCACCGGGGTGTTGCCGCTGGCCCAGGTGAAAACCCGCCTGTTCGGCAATAGCCTGGTTTCGGTGCCGTTCTGTGTCCATGGCGGGCCATTGGCGGCGGATCGCGCCAGCTTCCTGGCGCTTGAAGCCCATGCCGCCGGCTTGATGGATCGGCTATCGGTGCCGGTGATGGAATTCCGCTTTCGCGATGCGCCACCCGCGGACTGGCTGGATGAAGGGCAATGGCCAGAGCGCCGCGATCTTTATGTGCTGTTCCGCAAGGATATTTCGGCGTCCGATGACGCCAACCTCAAAGCCATTCCGCGCAAGCAGCGGGCGATGGTGCGCAAGGGGATCGATAGCGGCCTGCGCTCGGAACTGGATGACGGCGTCAGCCGCCTGCACGCGATTTACGCCGAAAGCGTGCGCAATCTCGGCACGCCGGTTTTCTCCCGGCGCTATTTCGCCATTCTGATGGAAGAATTCGCCGGGCAGATCGACATCGTGACCATTCTCGATGGGCAAACCCCGATTGCGTCGGTGATGAATTTCTACTTCCGGAATGAGGTTCTGCCCTATTACGGCGGCGGCCGCGCCGTTGCCCGCGATCGCTACGGCAATGATTTCATGTATTGGGAAGTCATGCGCCGGGCTGCCGCCAAGGGCTGCACCCTGTTCGATTTCGGCCGCAGCAAGCTCGGCACCGGGGCGATGGCATTCAAGAAGAACTGGGGTTTCATCCCCGCGCCGATGCATTACCGCTTCCGCCTGGCGCCGGGCCAGGCGATCCCCGACAATAATCCGCTCAACCCGAAATTCGCTTTGTTTATCGCCGCCTGGAAGCGCCTGCCGATCCCGGTGGCCAATTTGATCGGGCCGCATATCGTGAGGGGCCTCGGATGAAGCCCACCCTGCTGTTCGTCAGCCCGCGCTTTTTGTACCCGCCGGTGAAGGGCGAGAAAATTCGCGGGTGGAATTTGCTGCGCCATTTCGCCACACGGTACCGGGTTTTGCTCGGGTGCCTGGTCGATGACCCTGCCGACATGGCGCACTACGACATATTACGACCGTTTTGCGACGAACTTGTGTGCTTCCCGATCGACAAGCGCCGCCAGAAGATCAAGTCGCTCGCGACCTTCCGCCCCGGCCGGCCATTGATGCTCAACTATAACCACCAATCGGGCCTTGCGACCTGGGTCAAGGGCGTGTTGGCGCGGGAGCAAGTGGATATCGCCTATTTATTCTCCACCCCGATGGCGCCTTACGTGCTGCCCTTCGTCGGGCCGGGCCAGCGGCCGGTGCTGGTGTTGGATATGCAGGACATCGATTCGGAAAAATGGCGCGAATACGCCATTACCGCGCGCTTCCCGATGAATTTGGTCTGGGCGCGCGAGGCCCGCACCTTGCTGGCCTACGAAAAACAGGCCGCCAACGCTTGCGATCTGACCTTCCTGGTATCCGATCCCGAATGCGCCCAGTTCCGCAGTTTGATGCCGGAGATCGGCGACAAATTGCATGCGGTCGAACAGGGCGTGGACCTCGATCAGTTTTCCCCGGCGCATGTGTTCGACAGCCCCTATCAATCCGCCGGCCCCCACATCGCGCTGGTGGGCAACATGGATTACTGGCCCAACGAAGACGCGGCGATGTGGTTTGCGGCTGAGGTCCTGCCGATCTTGCGGCGCACCCATCCGACGGCTGAATTCGCAATCATCGGCGCCAACCCGACGCCGCGCATTCGCGCGCTCGCCGAGCTTCCCGGGGTGATGGTCACCGGCCGGGTCGCCGATGTCCGCCCCTATGTCGCCCACGCGGCGGTTGCGGTGATCCCGCTGCGCATCGCGCGCGGCATCCAGAACAAAGTGCTGGAAGCCATGGCGCTGGGGCGCCCGGTGGTGGTTACGCCGCAAGCGTTCGAGGGCGTGCGTGCCCAGGCAGGGCGCGACCTGCTGGTTGCCGATGGGGCCGCGGCGCTGGCAGCAACGATCAGCGCGGTGCTCGACGGCAAGCATCCGGGCCTGGGGGCTGCCGCACGCGCTGCCATGGAAGCCGGTTATAGCTGGGGCTCGCGGATGGCGTTGCTCGATCACCTGCTGGATACTGAACTTTCCACGCGCCGTGCTAACATGTCGTCCACCACCCGCCAGGATGCCGCATGACCGACGAGGCCACCATCGAGGATTTCGACCCGCCCGAAGGCGAACTGGCGGATTTCGTCAATGCGGTGCGCCCCGTGGCACTGGCGCTTGGGCTGGGCCTGGCGGCATTCGCCGTGCTGTTCTGGTCCGAAGGGCGCGCTGCGGTCGGCATCTGGGAGGCTTCAACCGCCTATAATCACTGCTTCTTTGTGATCCCGATCGCGCTTTACCTGATGTGGGATCGGCGTGACGATGTGGTTGGCAAAATCGCCCAGCCGATGCCCAAGGCCGCCTGGCTGATGGTGCCGCTGGTGCTGGCCTGGCTGTTGGTCGAACGGCTCGGCATTATGGAAGGCCAACAGCTGATCGTGATTACGATGGTTGAGGTGCTGTTCCTGACCTGCCTTGGCTGGCAGCTCTGGTGGACGCTGTCGGCGGGGCTGCTCTACCTCTATTTCCTGGTCCCGTTCGGCTATTTCCTGACTCCGTGGTTGCAAACCGTCACCGCGCATTTCACCGATGTTGGCCTGACGGTGTTGGGGATTTCGCACTACACCGACGATCTGATTATCGAAATTTCCGCCGGCCGCTTCCTGATTGCCGAAGCCTGCGCCGGGCTGCGCTTCCTGATCGCGTCGGTGGCCTTCGGCGTGCTCTATGCCTGCCTGATCTACCGCAGCCCCGGGCGCCGGGTGATGTTTTTTGCCGCGTCGCTGGTCATCCCGGTGGTCGCCAACGGGTTCCGCGCGCTGGGCATTGTGACCTTGGGAAATATCCTTGGCAGCGCAGAGGCCGCCGCGGCGGACCATCTGATCTATGGCTGGATTTTCAATTCCTTCGTCATCCTGCTGCTGATCCTGGCGGGCTTGCCGTTCCGCGAAGACCAGCATGAACGCATGTCGTCCCCCAGCTACAGCCCGCCGCCGAGCTTCAGCCGCTGGTCGCCGCTTGCAACCGTCGTGGTGGTCGGGATTGTCGCGAGCAGTGGCCCGGCGTTGGCGCTGTGGTTCGATCGCGCCGGTGGCGGCGACAAGGTGGCAATGGTGGCGCCGCAATTCACCATTCCACAAGGCTGCGTCATCCAGCCAGCCAAGCCCGACCAGCAAAACGCCAGCAGCCTGCAGGAATTCATCTGCGGATCGACCCGCCTGCAAGTGGCGGTCGAAGTGTTTTCGAGCCGCGCCAGCCCGGGCATCCTGGCGGTGAACCGCAATCGGCTGAGCGGCGCCGAAGCGTCCGACGAACGCCTGTTCTCCAGCATGACCATCCCCGGCATCGAACCATCGCGCTGGCGCACGGTTTCAACCGAAACCCCCGCGCGGGTGACCGCGATGACCTATTGGCTCGATGGCCGCCCGAGCGCGGGGGGCTTGCGCGAACGCCTGCTGCAAGCGCGCAATTCAATGCTCGGCAGCCGCTATGCCCAGGTGTTGATGGCGGTGAGCGCGGAACCCATCATCCCGCCGGACCAGAAAATCCAGCCAATGACCGGGCCGCAACGCCAGTTTGCTGAACGCGCGATCCAGGTCTTCCTCAATGCGCAATCCGGCCTGGCCGATCAGGTCGCCGCCCTGGCGACGCGTGCCATCGTGGGGCCAATGCGGGGTAGCTAGATCATCGTCCGATCGGCTTGCCTTCTCGATCGGATAAAGATGATTGTAAAAACAATCCTCTAGCGCGCGATCGCTGATTCAAATTGAAAGGATAACGCGCTAGATGTTTCCGACCCGATTGACCGATGGCTACCGGAGCTTCCTCTCCGGGCGCTTCGATGACGAACGTGCCCGCTATCGTGATCTCGCTGATCAAGGCCAGCGGCCGGAGATCATGGTGATCGGCTGCATCGATTCGCGGGTTTCGCCCGAGGTGATCTTTGATGCCGCCCCCGGTGAAATTCTGGTCGCCCGCAATGTCGCCAATCTGGTGCCGGCCTTCGAGCAGGGCGGCACCCAGCACGGCACGTCGGCCGCATTGGAATTCGCCATCGTCGCCCTGGAAGTGCGGCATATCGTGGTGCTCGGCCACGCGCTGTGCGGCGGCATTCGCGCCTACGCCGACGAAATTGCGCCGCTATCGTCAGGCGATTTTATCGGGCGGTGGATGTCGCAAATCGCCCCGGCCGCCGCCGAACTCGGGCCGCGTGGGCCGGATTTCCAAACGCGGCTGGAATTGGCGTCCGTCGCGCTCAGTTTGCGCAATCTGATGACGTTTCCCTGGATACGGAGCCGGGTGGAGGCGGGAAGCCTGACGCTGCACGGGGCGTATTTTGGGGTGGCGACGGGGCAGTTGCTGGTGCGAGATGCGGAGAGTGGGGAGTTTCGGGTGATTGGGGAGGGTCGGCAGGTACTACGATGTGACGAGGAAAAGTAAGAACTCATTTTTTGAAAAAAAGTGAGCAAAAAAACTTTTCCACTTTGGTTCCGAGCGCTCCGCTGTTGAGGGGGGACGCACGCCAACGGCAAGGAATGGATAGAAAGTTTTTTTGGTTCTTTTTGTTCACAAAAAGAACTGCTTGCCTTATACTAAGCGCCGTTGACCCATGAAGAATGGGTCCACGGCGCTTGGTATTATCCGGTCGGTTTCTTTCGATCGCCATTCCGCCGCAACAGGAATTCTCGCCCAACCTTGACCATCGGCGTGTCGCCGTACTCAACAATATCCGCCGTCGCATAGGTTTCGGACCAGCTATCGGGAATGAAGCT
>JANXRN010000172.1 GCA_025352995.1 Acetobacteraceae bacterium | reverse complement strand
GCGGAACCCCGGTTGCGGCTTACAATGTGACGGGGCCGAAGGATGTGCTGGCCGATGCCGATGGGCATATCGGGGCGGTGGATGATGATTTACGTACGGCGGCGCTCGCCGCGCTTGACGGCGATCGGGCGGCGTGCCGGGCGCATGCGGAACGGTTCAGTTGGCGGGCTTGTGCGGAGATGTTTTTGTCGCATCTAGTGCCGTTGGGGGGGCACTAGAAGAAAGCGATTTCTCATTTTGAGAAAGGTTCTCAGGCAAGGAAAATCAGAAGGCAAGCAGTTCTTTTTGTGAACAAAAAGAACCAAAAAAACTTTTTATCCATTCCTTGCCGTTGGCGTGCGCCCCCCGCAACAGCGAAGCGCTCGGAACCAAAGTGAGGAAGTTTTTTTGGTTCTTTTTGTTCACAAAAAGAACTGCTTTCTTAAAGAATCGCCGAATGCACGAAATTCGCCACCAGATCCAAGCGGCGCGAATGCCACGGATCGGGAATGCGGCAATTGGTCAGATAGGCGAACGAAACGCCGGACTCCGGATCGCCCCAGCAATAGGCAATCCCGGCGCCACCATGGCCGAAGGTGCCGGGGGAGGCGAAGCTGCCGAGGCCGCGGATGCTGGGGGTGGTGCCGCGCAGATGCGGGCCGAGGCCGCGATGCATGGGCATGCCCATGTTCATATCGACCATATCGCCGGTCCAGTTGCGGATGGCGTATTGCAAAGTGCGGGGTGACAGCAGGCGTTTGCCGTTGAGTTCCCCGCCTTGCAGCATCATCTGGTACAGCGCCGCCATGCCGCGCGCGCTGGCATAGCCGCCGGCACCGGGGGAGCCGGCACGCTTCCATTCCGGGGAGTTATGTTCGGGAAGCAAGGTGACATTGTCGCCATCGGGGACGTGCATGTCGGCGGTGGCGCCGTGCAGCGCGTCCGGCAGGCCGACATGGACGTCGTCCCCCAGGCCCAACGGGACCAGCACTTCGTCGCGGATGAAGGTCCGGAAATCCTGGCCGGTGAGGGCTTCGATCAGCACCGCAAGCGTCCAGTGCGCCGATTGGCCGTGATAATGCAGGCGCGATCCGGGGGTGAATTCGAGGTTGAAGTTGCAGACGGCGTCTTTCAGCTTTTCGTGATCTTCCCAGGCGGCAAATGGCACTTGTGCGTTGGGGAAGCCGGCGAGGTGGGTGATCACCTGCATAACCGTAATGTCCTGCTTGCCGTTCTTGGCAAATTCGGGGACGTGATCGGCCATCTTGTCGACGAAACGAAAGGCGCCACGCTCCGCCAATAGCCAGGTGGCAACGGCGGTGATGACTTTGGTGTTGGAATAGAGCAGGAAGCGGGTGGCGTCTGTCACCGGCGCGCCGGCGCGGGCCTGACCGAAATTGCGCTGGTAGGCGAGCTTGCCGTGACGCGCGATGGCGATCTGGCCGCCGGGGAAGCGGTTTTCGGCCATATGGGTTTCGATGAGCTGGACGAGGCGATCGATCTGCTCCCCCCGCATATTGGCGCTGGCGAGATCGCTGGTTGGCAGTGGAAATTGACCCATGATTGCTTCCTTCCCGGCAGTCGTTTCACGCGATAGGCTCGCATTGATGAAGGAGTGTGGCATGGATTTTCTGGATGACCTACGCGCTGCGATCGGTGCTGATTGCCTGCAAACCGGGGACGCGATCGAGGCGCGGCATTTCGGCGACTATATGGTGAAGTCCGACGCCGGACCGATCGCCGTGGCTTTGCCGCGCACGACAGACCAGGTCGCGGCGATTTTGCTTCTGTGTTCGGCGCATGGCGTGCCGGCGGTGCCGCAAGGGGGCTTGACCGGGTTGGCGGGGGGCGCGACGCCGGTGGCGGGGTGCGTGGCGGTGTCATTGTCTCGGATGCGGAAGATCGAGGAAGTCGACCGGGCCGCGAGCACCATCACGGTTGAAGCCGGGGTGCCGTTGCAGATGGTGCAGGAAGCGGCGGAGGCGGCGGGACTGCTTTTCCCGTTGGATATCGGCAGCCGCGGGTCGTGCCTGATCGGCGGCAATATCTCCACCAACGCCGGCGGCAATCGGGTGCTGCGCTACGGCATGGCGCGCGAATTAGTGCTGGGGTTCGAAGCGGTGCTGGCCGATGGCACGGTGCTGACCAGCCTTAACAAAATGCAGAAGAACAATGCCGGGTATGATCTGAAGCAGTTATTCATCGGGTCCGAGGGCACGCTGGGGATTGTCACCAGGCTGGTGCTGCGGCTGTTCCCGCAACCGGTTTCGAGCCGGATCGCGCTGGTGGCGCTGCCGAATTACGCCGCCGTGCTGGATTTGCTGGGCCGGGCGCGGGGCGGTCTGGGCGGGACATTATCGGCGTTTGAGGTGATGTGGACGGAGTTCTATGAACTCGCAACGACCGCGCACGGGGTTCGGCCGCCTTTGCCGCGCGGCAGTGCGGTTTACGTGTTGCTGGAAAATCTCGGCGCCGATCCTGACAGCGATGCGGTTCGTTTCGATGGGGTGATCGAAGCGGCACTTGAAGCCGGCGTGGTGGATGACGCGGTGATCGGGCAGAATATCCGCGAGGGGCGGGAATTATGGGCGTTGCGTGACAGCGTGACCGAATTCAACCGGACCTATAATCCCGCAGTCGGGTTCGATGTTAGCCTGCCGGTGGCCAGGATGCAGGATTTTGTCACTGGCGCGCGCGCGGCGTTGCGCGATCGGTTTCAGGCGATTGAAGCGGTGTGGTTCGGGCACATTGCCGACAGCAACTTGCATATTAATGTCAAATTGATGCCGGATGGGCCGACGGCGGCTGAAATTTCGGCGATTATTTATGGTCGGGTGCGGGAGTTTGGTGGCTCAATTTCCGCCGAACATGGCATTGGATTGTTGAAGAAGCCGTATCTTGCGTATTCGCGGACGGCGGCCGAAATCGCGGTGATGCGGCGGATCAAGGCAGCTTTGGACCCAGCAGGGATTTTGAACCCCGGGAAGGTGTTTGATCATGTCTGAATGGCATGGCGCGAAGCTCGATTTTAATAAAGACCTTTCCTATTCGGATTATCTCGCGCTCGATGCGATTTTGTCGGCGCAGCATCCGCGATCACCGGATCGCAACGAAATGCTGTTTATCATTCAGCATCAGACCAGCGAATTATGGATGAAGCTGATGCTGCATGAGCTGAACGGGGCGATTGCGGCGATCAAGGCCGATGATCTGCCGCCGGCGTTCAAGATGCTCGCCCGCGTCAGCCGGATCATGGAACAGCTGGTAAAAGCGTGGGACGTGCTGGCGACCATGACGCCGCCGGAATATTCGGCGATCCGGCCCTATCTAGCGCAATCATCGGGGTTTCAATCGTTTCAGTATCGGGAGATCGAGTTTCGTCTGGGGAACAAGAACAAAGCGATGCTGGCGCCTTCGTTGCATCGGGCAGATGCCCATGCGGCGCTGACAAAGATGCTGGGGGAAAATTCGATTTATGACGAGGCGATTGCGCTGTTGGCGCGACGGGGATTGCCGATCGATCCGGCGGTGCTGACCCGCGATGTGACCGAGCCAACCCGGCATGACCCGAGCGTGGAAGCGGCCTGGGCGGTGGTTTATCGCAATTCGGCCGAGCATTGGGCGCTGTATGAGTTGGCAGAGGAATTGGTCGATCTGGAAGACGCGTTCCGGCAATGGCGCTTCCGGCACGTGACGACGGTGGAACGGATTATCGGGTTCAAGACTGGGACTGGGGGGACGGCGGGGGTCGCGTATTTGCGGCGGATGCTGGATGTGGTTTTGTTTCCGGAGCTTTGGCAGGTTCGGACAACGATGTAGGAAGGAAGGCGTTCTTTTTGTTACCCCGGTCGTTTGAAAACCCGAAAAACTGGTACTTGCTCCGCCAAGAGTTTCCGCCCGTTGTAAGCAAACCTCAATCATCCTGCTCTGCACTGACCAGAGGAAAGAAAGCCGCCACAGAGGGTAGAGGAGTTATACCAACCCGCCTTGACGATGACACTTCCATCGTCAAGGCGGGTTGGTATTGCGCGCCGGGTTGGCCGGCGGCGGCGCGCCAAACAAAGACTGATACCGACCCGCGTTGACCCATTCTTCATGGGTCAACACTTGAG
>JANXRN010000161.1 GCA_025352995.1 Acetobacteraceae bacterium | reverse complement strand
TGGGTACCAACCTTGAGCGCGCGGCGGATTGCCGATGGCAGGGTGGTCTGACCCCGGCTGGTGATGGTGGCTTCGATTTCAAGGACGGACATGGGGTTGCTCCGAATAAGCTGGCCTCTTCTATCACAATGCATTTGCATTACATAAGATACAGTTGAGCGTGGAGTAGTTCCGACAGCGCCAGTACAACGCAGGCTGAAATGTCTTGATGCGGTCTATGCCGATAGAAACCTACCTCGAACCGAACCGCCCATAGATGGCACAAACCGCAAATCAGCCCCGTAGCCGCCCCCGCGCGAGACGCCGCCGATGCCGCACGCGAATTCAGTTCATCCTCGATGCGGATTGTCGTCGTACTCATGACAAATCCCTATCCATCGTAGGCGTTCAACGATAGTGCGAATGGGCTGCAAAGCTAATCAAAGTTGGTCACCCATCCAGCGCGGTCATTTCCTGTTCCATAGCCGCGCGCAAAATCGGCAAATTGTTGGTCAATGTTCCCCAAACGCGACGCGGGGCAACGTCCTCATATTCGTGCCGATAGATATTCCCGGCAGCCGCCATCTCGTGCCACGCGATTGATTTGTGACGCGCTTTCAGCGTATCGGGCAGCCGACGAGACGCTTCCGAGATGATCTCTCGGCATCGTGTCACCGCATATACGGTGCGGTCGTCATCGCGGAAAACCTCGTACGTCATGCCCGCCGCAAAACGCTCAGCCATCGCAATGTGCTGGAGAATATCTATCAGCCAGCGACGCGCCTCGCTGGACTCTGAAGGCATAAATCGCATCGGTGGTTGCGGCGGGCCGAATATAGGGCTTGAGACCCTCCCGATCTGTCACGTCCACTGGGCCTTCGAACAACGCCGCGATAAATTCCTTGATGCTGACATATTCGTAGACGCCGACAGCAGCATCAGGGTCGATTTCGATCATGATATCTGTATCGCTATCCAGGCGATTGTCCCCGCGGGCACGCGAGCCGAATAGTGCCGCGTGGCTGACGCCGTGTGCACGCAGGGCAGCCTCATTCTCGCACAGCCTGGCAATGATTTCCGACCTTGTCATCCCCCGCTTCTAGCAAAAATCACCGACCCTGTCAGCCGCAATCACATCGTCGACATCACCGCCGCCACTTTGGCGAAAGCGTTCCCGGTATTGCGGAACCACAACTCCCCCGCGTCAGCCAGCATTTCGTGCCGGATGTCGGTATGTCCGAGGGCGACAGCGTCGCCGGCTGAAATGGTGCTGGTGCACTACGCCCAGGTCAATCCCCGCCTGCACCGCATGGCCGAGTGCAGCGTTGTGGCGCATTTGAAAAAACTGCGAGACGAAGCGCGCGCGAGCGCGGATGGGAAACTTGGAAGATTGCGCAGGCGATTTGGTCGTCGTCGAATTGGGACGGTGAGGAGCGCGGTTTGAAGATCGACGGGAGCACCGACCGCGTTGCTCGGCAGGAATGTCACACCGCGCCAAAATAACGGCGCCGGGCAAGGTCATTGCTGGGAGCCTCGGGGCCGAGACCATGCATATCGGGGGCGCGGGTCGGGTCCTGCCGCATCAAGGGGCCGGCATGGGCGCGGCGGGCGTCGGCCGCGGGACCTGTTGAATGGTTCATCTCCGTCCGCCAATCAATGATGCGCTTCATCGCGTCAAAATATTGATCGTGATCGATGGCATATCGGTCGGCGGCACGGCGCCAGTCGGACTCAGCGCACAGATGGTCACGCATGACCCGCACATCGCGAAGCGTCAGCGCGAGTCCGCAGCCATAGGCGGGGTCGCTGGCGCCCGCCGCATCTCCAATCAGCGCCACACCGTCGCGCGCAGGATGGGCGACCCAGCTGGACGCTGTTTCAAACGATGCAAGCAGTCCAACCTGCCTGGCATCATCCGAGTGCCTTGGGAAATTTTTGTTCTTGCTATGTTCCCAAGAGTCCGCATAGCTTCGGGACATGGAAAACGAAGCCCCCAACGACCCTGACCTCACGCTTGCTGACCGGAAAGATACGGAGGATACCCTTGCGTTCTCCCTGCTTTTTAGGAACGGAAAGCGCGTACACGATGCGGATAGGATGGCGGCGAGCATTGTTGCCGAGCGCCTGGTAGAACACCTGCGCATCTCAGGCTTTGTGATTATGAAAAAGCCACCGTCGAGAGGGTACACTACCCCGCCCCCTCAGAAGCCCCACCGGACTTGATGTTCCAATCTTTAGGGACGTAGCGCGGTTTGCGTTTCTTGGTGCGCCACTTAGGTTTGGGTGTCATCTTTTGGTTTGAGCATACCAAAGAAGCACCGGCCGAAGTTATCTGCTTCCCGGCACTTCTTGAGAAAGGCGTGCATATCCTGAATGGTTAGGTGTGCGGTCTTGATTGCAATCACCCTCGGGGAGAGCTTGGGGTAGGCACTATGCGCCCGGCCCCGGTTTACCCCTTCGGTGAGATGGAAGATGTATTCGGCTCTTTCTGATTGAAAGGCTTTTCTAGGTTCTGTTCGTCGTATTTCTCCTATTTGTTTCATGTTGAATTACTGATTTCGTCGTTCTCGCTTACATGGCGTGGATAACGAATAGATGGCCGATCACGATGACTACATTATACGTCGCCACCGCGCGCCGCTAAACGATACTGTATCATCTGGGTTGAATACAACCACCCCAAAGGGAGAGTTTATTATCATGATATTGCCCCTGAGCTGCCCAATGAATGTGCCTACTATTGACGACATGCAACCATTGCAGTTTATATCCACAAGATAGAAATCCTCCTGCTTTGTAATCCTAATCTTTACCACATCAGATTCCCAAATTCCCTCATGTGGATTTGGGATCGGCAGGCCCGCGGACGACTCGTAGTTTGTGCGCCAAATTGCCGGCAAGGATGCTTTCGCGCAATAAAGATATGTTCCGCGGCCCTCGACTTGGAAGGCAGTAGGGCTGATAATTTCAAATATACTTTCCACGGACTCCACATTGGGACGGGCGGCAGGATTTTCTGCTGGACAATCTCTCGTAATCGATATTTTTGAACCAGTCTGTCCCGGCGCAATGGACGCGGGGCAAAACCGTCCCGCATTAAACTGCGAACCGTTAAACCACATCAATGTTGAGTTTGCTGCCTCTGAGCAGGTTACCCTATTGTTCACGTACGCCCCACGCCTCAGCGAGGTGATGTCGGCCGCATTCCCCACGGCGGTGGCAAAAAGCAACGCAAAGAACGCAAGGGGGAGCATCTTCAAGGACCGGCCTCCTTTTGGCATTTCTTTATCTAATCATTCCTTTCGCGCCAGATGCAACCAAAAACAGACAGTCTAGCCGCTCCAGCGGCATCCCGGACCGCGGACAGCTTGAGCGGCTCGCCACATTGGCCGTAGTTTCTCTCAGCGCATCTATCCGTCGCTGTATAATAGCGACCGGCATTGACGCGCGGGCGCGCCCAGGAGTATATATATGACGCAGTTTGATCAGGAAACTGCGTCTAGTACTTATAGTGGTTTCCGTTGCGTGGTCAGTGCCAAATACCATCCATCGGGACCGCCTGTTTCGCGGCACGCGTCGATGAAGGATTGCGCATCGCGGTCACCGCTGAACCGATGCGCCCGATCGGCGCTGCGATGGATCAAGTAAGAGCGAAACCGCCTTGCGCCAAGCGGATAAACCAAAATCGTTTGCGCGAGTTTGGGGTTGGATGCCACGTGAACCGAGTCCTCGCGTATCCGAAGACCATCGTGCAGCGTGCTGGCGGCCGTCAGGCAGTCAGGCAGTCAGGATCGCGCTGTACTTCGAAGCCTGCCCAGCCCCGCACGCGGGATGCGCGGCCATCGGCGCCGACAACCAGGCGGGCGACGAGTGTTTCCGTTCCCTCGGCGGTGCGGATTGTTACGCTCGGTGAGGCACCTTGGGTTACGCCGATCGCGTCCGCCGGGCGCCGGAACTCTACGCCCACATCCGCCGCAAGCTGGGCGACCGTCTGCTGCATGCGCTCATGATGGAAATTCAACATGCCGAGGCCAGAGGGCGTGGTTGTGTGAAAGTCCCGTGTCGTGCTGTGGGTTGGATCGGCGTGCCCGGTCCAATAGCGGACTTCATGACCACAGCTATCGCGCAGCGCATCGTAGATTCCGAGCGCCTTCGCTTCGGCACAACCCCACGGAAAAATACCCTCACCGCGCACCCGATCGCGGAATTTTGCCTCGCGCTCAATGATGACCACGCGGGCGCCAAGCTGGGCCATCGCAAACCCAAGTGAGGCGCCGCCGAGACCGCCGCCGATGATCGCAAGGTCGTAATCTTTCATCACGGGTCGGTCCTGCTGAGGATTGACGAGGTATATCGACGCGTTACCATGAGGAAAGGTTACATGATCGTTTAAGTTGCGCCAACCATTTTGGTATCGGATGACCAATAGCGCGTGCTCATTTTTCTATTGCTTTAGAATTATGATTCTGGCCCACTCGGCTTGGCAGGGGTGATCAGCGGTTAATCTTCGGAGAAAAATATGATCAAGGTCAATGTTCTATACCCGGCGGGTGACGGCGCAAAATTCGACATGGACTACTATCTCAACCGGCACACACCAATGCTGCAAGCGAGATTTGGTCAGGCCCTGACGTCGATTGCGATTGAGCATGGTCTGGCTGGCCCCGCACCGGACACGGCCGCCAGTTTCATCGTGTTATGCCATCTCGGCTTCGCGTCGGTGGACGCTTTTCAGACCGCCTTCGCCCCGCATGCGACGGAAATCATGGGCGACATTGCCAATTACACCAACGTCCAACCAATCATCCAGATCAGTGACGTGAAGCTTTAGCCGAGGCTTCCGTACCCCCCGCACCGGAGAGAAGCATGTTTCTCGATATTGACGGCAACAAGGTTTTTACCCTCAGCTTCGGGAGCGCGCCGCGCGTTTTCCTGGCGCATAGCGGGTGGGTCGGCAATTTCGAGGACTGGATCGCAACGCTTGCGCCACTCAGCGAAACCTGGCGAACCGTGGTCTATGATCACCGTGGCGCTGGTGAAACTGTCGTGCCGGTCGATCGGATAACCCCCGAAGCGCTTGTCGACGATGTGTTTCGCGTCATGGACCAGCTCCGTATCGAACGCTGTGTGCTGGCCGGGTTCTCCCGCGGATCGGTGACCGCTTTGCGGGCCGTTCTAAAGGCGCCGGAGAGATTTGACGGTTTGGTGCTGATGAACGGGTCCGGCGGCGTGCCGTTACCGGGCGCTGCGGTGCGCCCGCGCGCCGCACCGTCGAGTTGGCCTGGTGTCGATTTCAGCGCACGGTTGCGATGGTTTGCGGAAAAATGCACGCCGGAACCCGATAGTGAGCACATAAGGCGCTGGGCGCATAATCTCCTGTCGCGCGCGACTGCCGAGGCAGCCGACAAGATATTTGTCATGGAATCCGAGGACCAGATCGATTGGCCGGCACGGCTTGGTGAATTGCGGATGCCAACGCTGCTTGTTCACGGTTTGCAGGACCCGTTCTATCAGATTGAGGTGATGCAATATGTGCAGTCGATAATTGGGGGTAGCAAGCTGGTATTGCTGGAGAATACCGGGCATCTGCCAGCGATGACGCGGCCGATCGATGTCGCCACGATTATCAATGATTTTTTTGCGACGGCAGGCAACCAAGCCTGATATCGCGCAGTTCGATGGTGGCGCACGGTTGGATTGCGCGTCGCCAAAATCCCGCCCGGATGTGTCCAATCGCCAATCACAGGGTTATGTCATCAACAGTCACCCATTGCAGCCCCCCTCACGCTGGTTCCGGATCGCCAGAATGAAAACCGCGTCGATTTCAGGAACAAATCGATAGAGCGCCACCTAACCCCGCGCACCGCGCCCGATGATCAATTCCCGCATCCCGCCTTTTACCGG
>JANXRN010000544.1 GCA_025352995.1 Acetobacteraceae bacterium | reverse complement strand
GGGCGCGTTGGCAGCGATGGGGGCGTTGACGGTTTACACCCAGGACGACCCGACGTTCCCTGAGACGGTTTCCCCGATTGACGACCATGATCTGACGGTTTCGCACATGTTGGGGATTGAAATCGTGCCGACCCTGATCCGGCGCGCCAACGGTGTGGAGGTCGCCAGGAGTTACGGCTGGGACCGGGCGGAGTGGGAACGGGTGAGCCTGGTTGCGGGCCTGGGCGCCGGGTTGCCGGCGATGCGGCCGGGTTGTGGCGCGAAAAATGTTGAGCCGGGGGTGATTGAGCGGCTGAAGGTCAGGTTCGGGCAGACCGGGCTGGTGTCGCGGACGATTGATTTCGGCGATGGCGAGGATGAGATGGAGGCGATGTTCGACCGCGGCTGGTCGGACGGGTTGCCGGTGGTGCCGCCGACGCCGGAGCGTGTGTTGCGGATGCTGTCGGGAACGTCGCGCGATCCGCAGGAGGTGGTGGGGCTGGTGCCATCCGATCTGGCGCCGGCGACGGTGGAAAAGATCGCGATCAATGCCGTGATGGCTGGGTGCAAGCCGGAATATCTGCCGGTGGTGTTGGCGGCGGTGGAAGCGGTATTGGAAGAACCGTTTGCGATGCACGGCGTGTTGGCGACGACGATGTATGTCGGGCCAGTGGTGATGGTGAACGGACCGGTTCGGCGGCAGATCGGGATGAATGCGCGCGGCAATGCGCTGGGCCAGGGCAATCGCGCCAACGCAACGATCGGGCGGGCCTTGCAATTGGTCATCCGCAATATTGGTGGCGGACGGCCGCAGGAGGTTGATCGGGCGACGCTCGGCAATCCGGGCAAGCTCAGCTACTGCTTTGCCGAGGATGAGGAAGGGAGCGAGTGGGAGTCACTTGCGACCGAACGCGGGGTGGCGCCGGGGAAATCGGCGGTGACGGTGTTTGCAGGCTTTGGGTTGCAAGGGGTGGTGGACCAGAAGTCTCGGACGCCGGAAAGTTTGGCGCGCAGTTTCGCGGAGTGCTTGAACGCGGTGCATCACACCAAGCTGGCGCCGTCGTGCGATGCCGTGTTGGTGGTGTGCCCGGAACATGCGCGGACATTCCATCAAGCGGGGTGGAGCAAGGCGCGGCTCTATGAGGAGCTGTATCGGCTTTGCCAGTTGCCGGGCGATGATCTGGTCGCCGGGGTTCGCGGCATTGCGGAAGGTTTGCCGGACAGCGTGCGCGGCAAGATGGTCAGTAAGTTCCGCCGTGGCGGGCTGCTGATTGTGCGGGCCGGCGGCGGGGCTGGAATGTTTTCTGGAATTATCGGCGGATGGTCCGCCAGCGGGGAGCGAGGAAGCTCCCCAGTGACAGTAGAGGTGAAATCATGACAACGATTCTCGATCCGAGTTCGGAGCGGTCACCGACCATCAGGGCGCGGCTGGCGCGACCGGCGAGCCTGGATGGCAAAGTGGTGGGGCTACTGGATATTTCGAAGGCGCGGGGGGATGTGTTTCTCGATCGGCTCGGGCTGTTGCTCGCCGAACGGGGGATTACCGTCAAGCGCTACATGAAGCCGACGATGACCCGCCCGGCGCCCTTGGCGTTGCGGCAGCAAATTGGCACGGAGGTCGATCTGGTCATTGAAGGCCTTGCCGATTGAGGGAGCTGCACGTCGTGCTGTACGCATGACATGGCAGACCTTGAAGCGCGTGGCATTCCGGTGGTCGCGGTGGCAACGACCGAGTTTATTGATGCGGCCGCGGTGCAGGCGAAAGCCTTGGGGACCGATCCGGCTTACGTGTTCGTGCCGCACCCGGTGCAGGACCGGACGGATGCCGAGTTGCAGGCGATGGCGGAGGACTATCTCGATCGGATTTTGGCGGAGTTGGTGGCGCGGTCGTAACGTAGACTCGTTCGCGCTTCTGGCGTGCTGTAGCCACGAAAACGGTGGAATGCGACGCGCATTCCACCCTACGGCATTCCTTGTAATGATAAATTAACGACGAATTGATTGGTTTAGAAAAAAATCAGCATTTAAACTTCCGTTTAATCACACGGGAGGGCGAACATGCTGCGATGCTTATTGTTGGCTACGATTGGGGTGTTGAGTTCGGGAATGATCGCGTACGCCGACGGAATCCCATCAACCGAGCGGGCAGCACGCTGCCTGCTCAAAAGGAGCGATACTTCCAAGGCGGTCTATGAAGAAAAACTATGGACGATGAATGTGAGCAATGAAGGGAAAGTTTGCGCCATAAGTGAGGCTTTCGGATACCAAGACAACGGCAATCTGGTTAACATCAAGCCCTATGAAAGCATGTCGCTGGCGACCCGCCCGCAGCACGGTGAAATTGTCTATTCCAGCGATAGCCGCAGCTACATCCAATATCGCCCGGCCGCCGGTTTCGTCGGAGACGATACATTTGGGTACAGGCTCTATCCGGGCAACGCCCTCCGCACCGTCACCGTCACGGTTGGTCCGTAACGCCGCACCAGCCGGCGTTACCCTTGGCGGAATTTTGCAGCTATAATCTCCGGCATGGAAATTCTGCTGGATATCGGCATCATTCTGCTGCTGATCGTGCTGAACGGGCTGTTCGCGTTGAGCGAACTCGCCCTGGTGTCGTCAAACCGCGCCCGGCTGACGGTGCTGGAACGCAAAGGCCACCACGGCGCGGCCCTCGCCCGGCGGCTGGCGGAAGACCCGCATCGGTTTTTGCCGGCGGTGCAGGTCGGGATCACGATGATCTCAATTCTGTCGGGCGTGTTTGGCGGCGCGCATGTGGCGGCGTTGCTCACCCCGATGATCGCCCGCGTGCCGGCGTTGGCGCCGTTTGCGGAAAGCATCGGGCTGGGCGTCGTGGTGGTGCTGATCACCTATTTCACCATGGTCATAGGGGAA
>JANXRN010000539.1 GCA_025352995.1 Acetobacteraceae bacterium | reverse complement strand
CAGGCGCGCAATGCCGAGGCCGCGCAAGGCCTCGGCGCCGACCAGCACGATTTCGGCGTCGGCTTCGGGGCTGTCATGGCCGATCAATTCGATGCCGGCCTGCGGGATTTGCCGGTCGGGGGCGATTTGCGAGGCCTGCACCCGCAGCACCTGGCCGGCGTAGGACAGGCGCAGCGGGCGCGGCGTAACGGCAAGGCGAGTGGTGGCGATGCGGGCGATTTGCGGCGTCATGTCGGCACGCAGCCCCATCATGCGCCGCGTGTCGGGGTCCATCAGTCGGAAGGTCTGGTCGCCCATGGCGGCCCCGGACCCAGACAGCAAACTGTCTTCGAATTCGAGCAACGGCGGTTTGACCCGCTGGTAGCCGTGCGACGCGAAGCTCGCCATCAGCATTTCGACGGCGGCGGCTTCGGTTTCGGCCTCCGGCGGCAGCAGGTCACGCAGGCCGGAGGGGAGCAGCGCGCGGAAATCGCTCATGATCGGTTGGCTCCCCCCTGATTGCCACCACGGCCGGCGGCAAAACGCACCGCTTCCTCGGCGGCGCGCATCAGGGCGCGGGCCTTCTGGCGAGTTTCTTCGAATTCGGCCTGGGGCACACTGTCGGCGACCACGCCAGCGCCGGCCTGGACATGCATGACCCCGTCTTTGACGACCGCAGTGCGCAACCCGATGCAGGTATCCATGCTGCCATTGGCGGCGAAATAGCCGATGCAGCCGCCATAAACGCCGCGCCGGTCGGGTTCGAGTTCCTCGATGATTTCCATTGCGCGGACTTTCGGCGCGCCCGACAAAGTGCCGGCCGGGAAGCCGGCGACCAGCGCATCAAGCGCGTCAAGGCCGGGATTAAGCTCGCCCTGGACGTCCGACATGATGTGCATCACGTGGCTGAAGCGCTCGATGCCGAAGCTCTCGGTGACTTTCACCGTGCCCAGCGCCGACACCCGGCCAACATCGTTGCGGCCAAGGTCAAGCAGCATCAAATGCTCGGCGCGTTCCTTCGGGTCGGCGAGCAGTTCGCGTTCCAACGCCTGGTCTTCTTCATGGGTTTCGCCGCGTCGCCTTGTGCCGGCGAGGGGGCGGATGGTGACGATATTGTCGCGCAACCGCACCAGGATTTCGGGGGAACTGCACACCACCGAAAACCCACCCATGTCGAGATAGACCAGGAACGGCGCGGGATTGACCCGGCGCAGGGCGCGGTAGAGCGAGAAGGGGGGCAGCGCGAACGGAATCGAAAAGCGCTGGCTCAACACGACCTGAAAGACGTCGCCAGCCGCGACATATTCCTTGGCGGTGTCGATGGCGGCCAGAAATCCGGCTTCGGTGAAGTTCGACGCAGGTTCGGCAACCGGCGGCAAGGCGACTGGCGGCAGCGCACGCGGGACCGGACGGGCCAACGCTGCCTCTGCATTGGCCAAACGATCTTGTGCCGCTTCCCAGGCTTGGGTCGCGGTAACCCCCTGGCGCGGATAGACCGGCGCGGCCAAGGTCAGCAGATCGTTCACATTATCGAACACCGCGAACAGGCTTGGCCGCCCCATCACCGCTTCGGGGATGCCCATCTGGTCGCGGTTTTTGCTCGGCAGCCGCTCCATCTGGCGCACCATGTCGTAGCCGAGATACCCCATCAGCCCGCCGCACATTGGCGGCAGCCCGTCGGGCAAATCCATCCGGCACTCAGCGATCAGCGCCCGCAGGCTGTCGAGTGGCGGTCGCGCATCGGGCACGAAGGCGAAAGGGGCTGCGCGGGCGTCACGGTTCAGTTCGGCCACCCCGTCGCGGCAGCGCCAGATCAAATCCGGGTCCAGCCCGATGATCGAATAGCGGCCACGGGCGGCCCCGCCTTCGACCGACTCGAGCAGGAACGAATTGGGCTTGCCGTCGCCAAGCTTGAGAAACGCGGCGACCGGGGTTTCCAGATCGGCAACCGTGCGTGACCAAAGCATGCGGCCAAGGCCCGCATCATAGGCAGCGCGAAAGGCCGCAAAGTTTGGGGTGGAACTATCCATGCCCGGGCTCAATTATCCGGCTGCACAAGGCGGTCGGCGATGGCCCGGTTGATGCGCGGCTGGCCGCGTTCGCGGACGCCAGCAATGAACTGCGCCTGCAAATCGTCGGCCATGCCGGACGCCAGCGCATCGCGCATCTTGCCGTAGCCGACCGCGTCAGTATCCGGGTTGGCCGCGACCATTTCGGACAGCACGGCCACAACGAACCCCGCCTCGACTTCAACCATCGTCGGCTCGCCGGGCTTGAGGCTGAATAACGGCGCGATCAATTGCGGCGGCACGCCTTCCACCGGGGTCGCCCGGCCCACCGCCGGCAACCGGCTGGTGGTGAAGTTGGCGAGCACGGCGGCATCGCGCAGCAGCTTGCCGCCCTTGACCTCGGCGAGCAGGGCCGCGGCGGCAACTTCCTGGGTGTGGCGAATGGCGTCCTGGGTAAAATCGGCGGCGATCTGGTCCGCAACCTCGGCCTGCGGGCGCGGCGCGGGCGGGGTGATTTCCTCAATGCTCAGCGCGTAAAAAGTCTGCGCCGTATCGGCCGACCTGGGCGCCTCAATCAGATGCGGGGCCTCGCCGATTTTGGCGGCAAAGGCGGCGGTCATCAGGATCTGGTGCAGGGTTAGGCTGCCGGGCAAGGGCGCGGGCTTGCCCTCAAGCGTCAGGCCCTGCGCGTCCAGCGTGCCGGTGGCGGCGGCGAGGCCGAGATCGGTCGGCAATTCATCCAGTTTGGTGCCGCCGGCGAGCATGTCATCGAGCTTGTTGGCACGGTCGTAGATCAGGTCGGCAGCCTTGTCGGCGACCAGCTGGGCGCGCAACGCGTCATGCATTTCGGCGAGCGACTTGCTGGTGCCGGGCGCGATCGCGGTGACTTTGATGACGTGCCAGCCAAGGGTGGATTTCACCGGCGCGGGGACGATATTGAGTTGGGCCGCGAAGGCCGCCTTGGCGAGTTCTTCAACCGGAAATTCC
>JANXRN010000535.1 GCA_025352995.1 Acetobacteraceae bacterium | reverse complement strand
CAAAAAAACTTTATCCATCGGCGCACCGCTATTCGTGCGAACTCGGAACCAAAGTGGGAAAGTTTTTTGCTTCTTTTTGTTCACAAAAAGAAGAATCCTTTAATCTTCAGCCGCCTTCCCCATTTCTGGCACGTTGCTCGCCGACGCGCTCATCATCGCCGACTTCGTCACCTGCAACGCCGCCGCCGCCGCATCATTTTCCATGATCTTGGCCATCACCGCGTCCTTGCCGCGATCAAACGCGGCGCGGTTATGGATCACGTATTGCTGCGACGCCCGCATTTCCTTGAGATAGCCGTTGATTTCCGGCACCACGTAGCGCGCCACCATGTCCCAGCTGCGGAACGTGTTTTCCGGGTTCGCCCAGTCATGCGCGAAGCCGATCACGGTGCCGAAACCGCCGCTGATGTCGAGCACCGATTTGATCCGCGCCACCAGATCATCCGGCGTGCCGATTACCGCCGACGCACCTGCGCCGAAGCCGGTCAAATCCACCGCCTGATCGGGCGAGGTGAACGGTTTCGATCCCGGGCGCTGCAAGGTGCCGTGGATATATTCGTTATGGTGGCGCATGATGCCAGCGCCGGCCTCGGCACGGGCCTTTTCACGGGTTTCGGCGATATGCCAGCTCAGCAATACGCGCCAGTTCTTGCGATCGACGACGGTGCCATGCTTCTTGGCAGCGGCCTCGGCAAAGCCCCACTGGGTCGGCAGGGATTGCAGGCCTTCGCTGGAAAGCGACCCGATCGAAATGATGCCGATGCCGTATTTACCGGCGAGCGTCATGCCCGACGGGCTGATTTGCGAGGCCACCGCGAACGGCATGTCTTCCTGCAGCGGCAGCATGTGCAAGGCTGCATCTTGCAGGGTGAACCATTCGGTTTTCGCGGTCACCCGCTCGCCCTTCATCAGCCGGCGAATGACGTCGATGGCTTCGTCCTGGCGATCGCGCAAAATCATCGGGTCAAGCCCAATGGCGTGGGCGTCCGACGATAGCGCGCCGGGGCCGGAGCCGAAAATCGCTCGCCCGCCGGTCATGTGATCCAATTGCACCATGCGCTGGGCGACGTTGAACGGGTGGTGATAGGGCAGCGAAATCACCCCGGTGCCGAGCTTGATCCGGCTGGTGCGTTCGCCGGCAGCAGCCAGGAACATTTCAGGCGAGGCAATCATTTCCCAGCCGCTGGAATGATGTTCGCCGCACCAGAATTCATCGAAGCCGAGCTTGTCGAGATGGGCGGTGAAATCCAGATCGCGACGATATTGCAGCATCGGGTGTTCGCCGAGCGGATGATGGGGCGCGAGGAACGCGCCGAAGCCTAGGCGGGACATGTTGGGGCCTCCTGGAATGATGTTGGGCGTGAGGCTAGGTCAGGAAAAGCAAGAAAGGAAGGTCTTCTTTTTGTGAACAAAAAGAAGCAAAAAAACTTCCCCACTTGGTTCCGAGTGCGCACCAGCAGTGGTGCGTCAATGGGGAGACAATTTTACGGCGCCCCTGCCCCGGGCACCGCGGCCCGCGCGACGTCAATGCCGGCCGTGAGCTTCGCCGCCATCGCCGGGCCGCTGCCTTCAGCAGTACAAACATAAAGATCGCGCCGATCCGCCCCTCCCAGCATGCAGGCGAAGGCGTGGCGACCGGCGGGCAAGGCGACTCGATCGGTGATGGCGCCGCCATCTTTTACCCGTAAAAGCTCCGCCCCGCGTGCGTCAGCGACCCAGATGGCGCCTTCGGCATCGAGGCAAATGCCATCGGGGAAATGGCCCTTGAGGTCAGCGAAGACGCGGCGGCCGGACAAGCTGCCATCGGGCGCGACGTCGAACCAGGTCAGGCGCTGGCCCATGGTTTCACCGATGATCATGCCGCGACCGTCTGGGGTGATGACGGTGCCGTTGGGGA
This sequence comes from Acetobacteraceae bacterium, assembly GCA_025352995.1. GTDB lineage: Bacteria > Pseudomonadota > Alphaproteobacteria > Acetobacterales > Acetobacteraceae > CAITOL01. The sequence continues at coordinate 1,335 of JANXRN010000535.1, read as the reverse complement.
ATTGCAGGCCATCGGCGGCGGCGGTGACGCGGCCGTCGAGATCGACGAAGGCCAGCGTGGCGGTGCGTTCGGCTTCGCCCGCGTGGCGGTCAAAGCCGAAATTGCCGACATAGGCGCGGCCCTTGGCGTCCACCACCATGTCATTGCACGGCCCACCGGCGAGGCCGGACAGGTCAGCATACGGCGCGAGCCTGCCAGCGCTGAACTGCATCAGCTTGCGATCGAGCATGGAGACGATCAGCAAGGTGCCATCCGGGCGCCAGCCGAGGCCGGATGGCTGCTCGGGCACGGTGACGATGGTTTCAGACTTGCCGGCCGGGTCCACGGCAATGACACGATGGGTGTAGAAATCGGAGAACCACAGCCGGCCATCATGCCAGCGCGGGGCTTCGGTGAAGCTGAGATCGCGTAGAACTGTTTTCATGGGTTGCCTCCTGCGTTGGGACGCATCATGGCCTAGCTTGGCGCGTTGGTCACCAGACGAAGGGCGAGAACTGCGAATGCCACCAAGGCGCAAATTGCCGGCGACGGCTTTACCCGAAGGCGATGCAGCGGTGGCGGCGATTTGCGCCGTTATCCGCCGCATCCCCAAAGGATGGGTTGCGACTTATGGCCAGGTCGCGACGATGGCGGGGCTGCCGCGGCGTGCGCGCCTGGTAGGGTACGTGCTGCGCCACCTTGATCCGGCCATCCAGATCCCCTGGCATCGGGTAGTCAACGCCAAGGGCGAAGTATCCTATACGCTGTCCCGCAACGGCGGCGACGATGAGCAGCGGCGTTTGCTGGAAGAAGAAGGGATACTGTTCAACGTCGGAGATCGGTTCGCTTTGGAGCGTTATCGCTGGCTCGACTAGCATCACGGGGGTGGTTTTCAGCGCGCGGTGCGGGTCTGGAGGTCCTCCAGGTGGGCGCGCATTTCCGCATGGTCGGGCGCGCGTTCCAGGGCCTGGTGCGCGGCAGCGATTGCCTCGGGGAGTTGCCCGGCCAACATCAGTCCGCGGCTCTGAACGTAGCGCAGCCAGGCAGAATGCGGGGCCAATTCCACGGCGCGATGGTGGCTTTGGACCGCATCGGCCATTTGGCCGGCACGCACCAGCAGATCGCCGCGGATGCTGTGGAAATCGGCATTGCGCGGTTCGCGAGTGATTGCGCGGGTTATGCCGGCCAAAGCCGCTTCGTCGTCGCCACGCAGCATCGCGATCTGGGCGGCAAACCCGTGCAGTTCGCCGTTTGCCGGTTCGGCGGCCAGCGCCTGGGCGGCAATCGTTGCGGCGTCGTCCAGGCGGCCGAGCACCAGCAGGCTGCGGCCAAGCCCGTAGCGGTAGCGAACATTGC
>JANXRN010000140.1 GCA_025352995.1 Acetobacteraceae bacterium | reverse complement strand
TGGATTTCATCGATGAACAGCACATCACGCGGCTGCAAATTGGTCAGGATGGCCGCCAGATCGCCCGCCCGCTGGATCACCGGGCCGGAGGTCGCCTTGAAACCGACGCCCAATTCCCGCGACACAATTTGCGCCAAAGTGGTCTTGCCCAGGCCCGGCGGGCCGTGCAGCAGCACATGATCCAGCGCCTCGCCGCGTGACCGCGCCGCCTGGATGAAAATGCCGAGATTTTCCCGGCTCGCCTTCTGCCCGACGAATTCCGCGAGCATTTGCGGACGCAAGGACGCTTCGCCGAAATCATCGTCGCGCCGCTCGGACGAAATTTCCCGGTCGCTCATCGTGCGAGTTCTTGCAGCGATTCGCGGATCAACTGCCCAACCGGCGCGCCCTCACCCAGCCGTTCCAAAACCTTGCCGACCGCCGCCTGCGCCTCCGGCCGACGATAGCCGAGATTGAGCAACGCCGAGACCGCATCCGCCGCCCCGCCGACCGGTGGCGGCACGATGGCGGAAAACCCGACGCCCACCGGCATCGCGCCGGCCTTGTCACGCAATTCGGTCAGCAGCCGTACTGCCAGCTTCGGCCCCACCCCCGGCGCGCGGGTCAGGCTCGCCCGATCGCCTGACTGGATCGCCCCGATCAGATCGCGCGGCGACAAAGCCGATAAAATCCCCAATGCCACCCTGGCCCCAACCCCCTGCACTGTGGTCAGCAGGCGGAACCAGTCGCGCTCGGCCGGATCGGCGAAACCGAACAACTGGATCGCATCCTCCCGCACCTGGGTTTCGATCAGCACGCTGGCCATCGCGCCATCGGCAAGGGCAGACAGAGTGCGGGTGGACGCCTGCACCAGGTAGCCGACGCCGTTCACGTCGATGATGCAGCGATCGGCTTCGAGGGCTTCGATGCGGCCGGTGAGTTTGGCGATCATAGGAAGGAAGCAGTTCTTTTTGTGAACAAAAAGAACCAAAAAAACTTTTTAATACTTTGGTACGGTTGCCGTGCGCCCACGGAGGGACCCGAGCCAACGGCCAGAAATTGACGAAGTTTTTTTGCTTCTTTTTGTTCACAAAAAGAAGAGTCTTGCCTTGCCTTCATCCTGCCCGAGCCACCATCGCCGCATGCTCCCGCCGATGCGCATGGCAAATCGCCACCGCCAGCGCGTCCGCCGCATCCGCGCGCTTCAAGGTCGCCCCCGGCAGCAACCGCCGCACCATCAGCGCGACCTGCGCTTTGTCTGCGCCACCGGTGCCGACCACCGCCATTTTTACCGATTTGGCGCCATATTCGGCAACCGAAATTCCGAACAGGGCCGGCGCCAGCAGTGCGACGCCGCGGGCATAGCCTAGCTTCAGGGTCGCCGCGCCGTTCACGTTGACGTAGGTTTCTTCCACTGCCGCTTCTTCGGGCTGGTAGGCTTCGAGCAACGCCGCCAGCGCATCATGGAGCAATTTCAGCCGGGTCGGCACGGGGGTTGCGGCGTCGGTCGCGATCACCCCGTCGGCGACATGGCGCAGCCGGTTGCCCGCGGCCTCGACGATGCCCCAGCCGGTAAAGCGCAGCCCAGGATCGATACCGAGGATGCGGACGAAATTCATGCCGACAGCTTTGCCATCACCGCATCGGGGATATCGAAATTGGCATAGACGTTCTGCACGTCGTCATTATCTTCCAGCACGTCGAGCAGCTTGAGCACGGACGCGGCTTTTTCCTCATCGAGTGCCACGCTCATGTTCGGCCGCCATTCGAGCTTGGCGAGGTCGGCCACCCCGAAGCGGGCTTCGAGGGCGTCGCGCACGGCGAGGAAATCTTCGACCGGCACGGTGATTTCGTGCCCGTCGGGACCGGACTCGACATTTTCCGCCCCTGCCTCGATTGCTGCTTCCAACATCGTGTCCTCGTCTGCTGCGGATGCCCCATAGCGCACCACGCCGAGCCGGGAGAACATAAAAGCAACCGAGTTGGTTTCACCGAGCGCGCCGCCGCTTTTGGCGAAGGCGGTGCGCACTTCGGACGCGGTGCGGTTTTTGTTGTCGGTCAGGCTTTCGACGATGACCGCGACGCCGGCCGGGCCGTAGCCTTCGTAGCGCATTTCGACATAGTCATTTTCGCCGCCGGCACCGGTGGCCTTCTTGATGGCGCGGTCGATCGTGTCTTTCGGCATGTTCTGCTGGCGGGCGGCGATCATCGCTGAGCGCAGGCGCGGGTTGAACGCCGGATCGGGCAGGCCGAGCCGGGCGGAAACCGTGATTTCCCGGATGATCTTGGCGAAAATGCGCCCGCGCTTGATGTCTTGCGCGCCTTTGCGGTGCATGATGTTTTTGAACTGCGAATGACCCGCCACGCGAAACGCCTCCTGGTACTACAGCAGGCGGTTTGTGCGCCTCGGGCGGGATTTGCAAGACCATCATCCGGAGACTGCCATGCCGATCTTCACCCTTCACGGCGCCGACCTGCCGATCACCATTACCACGCTGGTCATCGCCGGCTGGGCCGGGCGCGACGCGGCTGCCGTGCAGCACCATATTGATGAGCTTGCAGCGCTCGGGGTGAAGCCGCCGCGGGAGACACCCTTATTCTATCGCGTCGGCGCAAGCCTGTTGACCACCGATGCGGCCATCGAGGTCGCTGGCGGCGGCTCAACCGGCGAGGCCGAAGCGGTGCTGATCGGACATCCGGGCGGGCTGCTGGTCGGCGTCGGGTCGGACCACACTGACCGGCTGGCGGAGGCGGCAGGCGTTACCTGGTCGAAGCAGATGTGCGGGAAGCCGGTCGGGGCGGCGTTGTGGCGCTATGACGATGTGGCGCCGCATTGGGACCGGCTCGAACTGTCATCGCGGGTGTTGCAAGGCGGGGTTTGGCGGGACTATCAGCGCGGTGCGATGACTGGGCTGCGCCATCCCGGCGATCTGATGGCGCGCTACTCCGTGCCGGCTGGCACGGCGATGTATTGCGGCACCATGCCGGCAATCGCGCCGATTAGTTTCGCTGATGCGTTTGAGGCACGG
>JANXRN010000516.1 GCA_025352995.1 Acetobacteraceae bacterium | reverse complement strand
GGCTGGTTCCCGGCGCGATGGTGCCGGCGGCCGGGCATCCCGGCATGCGGGTCTTTCGCACCGGTGACATTGTGCGGATTGCCCCGGATGGTGTTTTGCGCGTGGTTGGCCGGGTAGACAGCCAGGTCAAGATCAATGGCGTGCGGCTGGAATTGTCGGAGATCGAAGCGCTGCTCAAGGCCCAGCCCGGCGTCACGGATGCGGCGGTTCTTCCGCTGAGCGCAGTGTCCGGCATGCGCCTTGTCGGATTTGTCGAGGCCCAAGGCGCCGACGCGGCCGCGCTCGTCGTGGCGCTGCGCCGGGCAATCGTCGATCAACTGCCGGGCGTCGCCCGGTTGTCGGAATTGCACGTCCTGGAGCAGTTCCCGCGGCTGCCGATTGGAAAAATTGACGCCCAGGCATTGCGCGCGCGCGCTGGACAGGGCTAGCTCGTGGGGCAATTGTCCTGGCCCGCAAGGCCCGAATTGGATATCGACCGCGCGACAAAAGCGCGTAAGAATCGTCACGCCGTCAAAGGAGTGTGGAAAATGCCCACCCAGTCCGAAAAAGCCGTCGCTTTCCGCGCCCTTCATGCCGGGCCAGGTGCCTTCATCATCGCCAACCCGTTCGATGCCGGCTCGGCCCGGCTGCTCGCCGGCCTCGGTGCCAAGGCGCTGGCGACGTCGTCCGGCGCCTGCGCCGGCACATTAGGGCGCCGCGATGGCCGGATCAGCCGCGACGAAGCTTTGGCCCATTCGAAGCTGGTGGTTGACGCCGTCGATATTCCGGTCGCCGCCGATCTCGAAAACGGCTTTGGCCATGCGCCGGACTTTGCCGCCGAAACCGTGACGCTGGCATCCGGCGTGGGTCTGGTGGGCTGCTCGATTGAGGATGCAACCGGGCTTGCTGACCAGCCGCTTTATGATTTCGATGCCGCCGTTGCTCGCGTGGCCGCATCCGCTGCCGCGGCGAAAGCACTCGGCAACGGTTTTGTGCTGACCGCGCGGACCGAGAATTTCCTGCGCGGCAATCCCGATCTCGCCGACACAATCCGCCGCCTGCAAGCGTTCGCGGCTGCGGGTGCCGACGTGCTGATGGCACCCGGCCTGCCTGATCTTGCCGCGGTGCGGGCGGTTTGTGCAGCCCTCGACAAGCCGGTGAACTTCATGGTCGGCATCCCCGGCAAATCATTCACGCAGGCCGAACTGCAAGCCGCGGGCGTGCGCCGGATCAGCCTCGCGACATCCTTGTGGCGCGCGGCCATGGCGGCAACCGCGCGCGCCGCAACCGAGGCCCTGGAACACGGCACTTTCGGCTACCTCGCGGGCAACGGGCTGAGCCCCGATCTTGGGAGCTACATGCGCGCCTGAAGCCGCGCCCATAACGCCGGATCGGTGAAGTCGCGGATGACCAAGCTGGCACCAATGCCGCGCAACGCGCTGGCATCGAGCGCGACTTGCAGCCCAACACTTTCGATGCCCGCAGATTGCGTCCTCGGCTATCGCGCCCAGGCGTTGCAACCCGGTTAAATACAGGAGTGGGGCAGGCTTTGCCACGCGCCCGCTCATCCCCGATCACCAGCACTGAAAACCGGTCGAGCCAGCCCAATCCAAGCAGCATGGTCTCCGCATCAGCACGCGGCGCGTTGATCACCACCGCCTTGGGAACACCCTTCGCATCCGCCCAGTCCAGCAGATCGGCGAGGCCCGGCGTCGGGTCGAGGCGCCCGAGCATGCCCCGAAACGCGGCTTCCTTGCTTGCGGAAAGGGCATCGCGCTCCGCCACGCTACGATCCGCAAACACGGCCGCGCTACAGGTCGGGTTATCGAATCCCATGATTTTGCTGGGGTAAAATGCCGTGTCGATCTCCCCCCGACCGGCGCCAGCATCGCGTTCCAGGCGGCGATATGCAGCGGATCGGTATCGACCATGGTGCCGTCGAGGTCGAATAACAGGGCAAGCGTCATTGGCAATTCTCCGGTGGGTCATGGTAGCATCCACGACCGTTACTCTCTAATGCGGAGACCGCCATGCGCTTCGGTTACGTCATCATTCATGTCCCCGACGTGCCGGCGGCGTTGGCGTTTTATGAACGTGCCTTCGGTTTCAAGCGGCGTTTTCT
>JANXRN010000504.1 GCA_025352995.1 Acetobacteraceae bacterium | reverse complement strand
CCGTGGTGGGGTCCCGAGCCAACGGCCGCAAAGTGGGAAGTTTTTTTGCTCCTTTTTTTTCAAAAAAAGGAGTGCTTCCTGCTACATCCCCGTAAACTTAGGCCGGCGCTTTTCGCTGAACGCGTTGATCGCTTCCAGATGGTCGCTGGTGCGATTGGTCAGCGCCTCATACGCCATGCAGCTATCCATCATCGAATGCGCGAGCTGCTTGAGGCCGATATTGATCGCGGTCTTGGTGTATTTGATCGACTTCATCGCGCCGGCGCCGATTTTGGCCGCGAAGGCCGCAACCTTGGCGTCAAGTTCAGCGGCGGGCACTGAATAATTGATCAGCCCCATTTTCGCCGCGTCCGGCGCGGTGACCAGATCGCCGGTCATCAGATATTCTTTGGCACGGGCATAGCCGATTAGTTGCGGCCAGATCACCGCGCCACCATCGCCGGCGGCCAGGCCGACGCGCACATGCGGGTCGCCGATGCGGGCATGGTCGGCGGCGAAAATAATATCGCAGAACAGCCCGATGGTGGCGCCAAGCCCGACCGCGTCGCCGTTCATTTTGCAGATCAGCACTTTCTCGCAATCGAGAATGCCGAACACCACTTTCTTCGCTTCCATGATGGAACGATCGAACATTTCGGTGTCTTCATACATTTCCCGCATCCCGGCGATGTCGCCGCCGGCGCTGAACGCCTTGCCTGCGCCGGTCAGGATGATCACATCGATCGTGTGATCCATGCCGAGATCGGTGAAAATGCGCGAGGTTTCTTCATGCATCGCCGCCGTCATGGCGTTGAGCGATTCCGGCCGGTTGAAGGTCACCGTCATCACCCGGTCGGTCTGTTCGAATTTGATATATTTGTAGCCCGAATAATCGACCACGTGCATCGTACGTTCCTCCGAAGATTTTTCTAACGATAGTTCGAATTGTGCCTGGGTTCAAGCGGTCACACCATCCAGCGCCCGCCATCGACGACGACCGATTGCCCGGTCATGTACCGGGCATCGTCACTGGCGAGGAACGCAACCGCTGCCGCGATGTCCTCCGGTTCGGCAAAGAAGCCAAGCGGGATGGATTTGCGGATGCCATCGAGGATGTCGTCGGAAATCCGCTCCAGCACCCGCGTCCGGGTCACGCCGGGGCAGATTGCGTTCACGTTGACCTTGAACGGCGCCAGTTCCCGCGCCAGCGACCGTGTGAAGCCGATCACCCCCATTTTGGCGGCAGCATATTCCGATAAGCCGATTTCGCCCGCCATGCCGGCGTTGGATGCGACATTGACGATCTTGCCGCGCCCGGCGTCCCGCATTGCCGGCACCACCTGGCGCGACGCAATCAGGGTGGACATCAATGAGACTTCGAGCACGAAGCGCCAGACTTCGGATGAAGATTTATAGAATTCCGACGCCCTTTCGCGCGCGCTTTGCCCGACATTATTGAACAGAATATCGATGAAGCCGCAGTCCGCGTAAATCTGCTTGAAGGCGTCGGCGACCTGTGCTTCATCGGTGCAATCGCCGGTAATTGTCAGCACTTTGGCGCCAGCCTGGCGGGCGATGCCGGCGGTGGTGGCGAGGCCTTCGGCTTCGAGATCGATAATGGCGAGGTTCGCACCTTCGTCGGCAAAACGCAGCGCCGTCGCCCGGCCAATTCCGTTGGCGGCACCGGTGACCACGGCAAGCCGTCCTTCGAGACGTTTCATGGAATTTCCCCCTTTTTGCTTGTTACAAAGTGCGGCCGATGAGTTCTTTCATGATCTCATTCGTGCCAGCGTAAATTCGTTGCACCCGCGCATCGGCAAAGGCGCGGGTGATCGGATATTCCCACATAAACCCGTAGCCGCCATGCAGTTGCAGGCAGGCATCCAGCACCTTGCCCTGCATTTCGCTGGTCCACAGCTTCACCATGGCTGCCGTGGTGGTATCAAGCTTGCCGTCCAGCACCAGTTCGAGACAGCGATCAAGGAAGACCCGGCCGACCTGCACCTCGGTTTTCATTTCCGCAAGCTTGAAGCGTGAATTCTGGAAATCGATCACCGCTTTGCCGAACGCCAGGCGGTTGCGGGTGTAGTCGATCGTCCATTCCAGCGCCGCCTCGCAGCAGGATACCGCCTGGATGCCAACATGCATGCGTTCCCAGGCCAGTTCCTTCATCATGTAGGCAAAGCCGCGGCCTTCCTCGCCGATTAAATTGGTGGCGGGTACCCGAACGTCGCCGAAGAATAATTCGGAGGTGTCCTGTGCCTTGGTGCCGAGCTTTTTCAGCCGCCGGCCGCGCTGGAAGCCCGGCCGATCGGCTTCCACCATGATCAGGCTGATGCCACGCGCGCCCTCGGCGCGATCGGTTTTGCACGCCACCAGGAACAGATCGGCGGTCTGGCCGTTGGTGATGAAAGTCTTCTGGCCGGAAATAATATAGTCATCGCCGTCGCGGATCGCGGTCGTGCGGATCGCCTGCAAGTCAGACCCGGCACTCGGCTCGGTCATCGCGATGCCGGCGATATAGTCGCCAGTTGCCATTTTCGGCAGCCATGCATGTTTTTGCGCCGAGGTGCCGTAATGGTCGATATAGGGCGCGACGATATCGGAATGCAGCGCGAACCCAAGTCCGGTCAGGTTCAGCCGCGATTGTTCTTCCATCAGGATGATCGAATAGCGCCGATCCGCCCCCGCGCCACCCCATTCCGCCGGAATCGCGGCGCACAGAAACCCCTGTTCCCCCGCCTTTTTCCACGCCCAGCGCGGCACTTCGCCCGCGTCTTCCCAGGCTTCATGATGGGGCGCGAGTTCCCGTTCCATAAAGCGTCGCACCTGCTGGCGGAAGATGTCATGGTCTTCGGTGAACAAGGTGCGTTGGATCATCGTCATTCCTCCGGCCCCCGATTGCCGCGCGGGCGCCTTGCATATTTTCTAACAGATGTTTGATTTCAAACGCAAGCGTGGCTAGCCTGCCGCAACCAAGCAGCCAACCGGGGGACCAGAGATGATCATCGAAAAGCGCACCTACACTTTGCTGCCCGGCATGATGCCGGCGTTCCTGGCACTTTACGAAGCTGAAGGTCTGGCGCTTCACACCAAATACCTGCCGCTGCTCGGCTATTT
>JANXRN010000152.1 GCA_025352995.1 Acetobacteraceae bacterium | reverse complement strand
GGCCGTCTGGTGTTCATACACATATCAAGTCGATGCGGTTAACATGAAATGCCGAGTCGCGGCGGCGTCTTGTCAATGGATTTCGTCGGCGAGGTATTTTTCGACCTCCAGCGCCGCCATGCAGCCGGTGCCGGCCGCCGTTACCGCCTGGCGCCAGACCTTGTCCTGCACGTCGCCGGCGGCAAACACGCCGGGAACCGAGGTCCGGGTGCTGCCGGGGCTGGTGACGATATAGCCGTCACGATCGAGCGCCACCTGGCCGACAAACGGCGCGGTGGTCGGCGAGTGGCCGATGGCGATGAACACCCCATCGAGCGCAATATCCTGGATCGCGCCACTATTAGTGTCGGCGAGACGGATGCCATTGACGGTTGCCGGACTGCCGCCGCCGAGAATTTCATCGACACGATGGTTCCACAGGACTTTGATCTTGGGGTTAGCAAATAGCCGTTTTTGCAGAATTTTTTCGGCACGAAAACTATCGCGGCGATGGATCACCAGGACTTCCGACGCATGATGGGTCAGATACAGCGCTTCTTCGACCGCAGTGTTGCCGCCGCCGACCACTGCGACCCTCTTGCCACGGAAGAAGAACCCGTCGCAGGTCGCGCAAGCCGAAACCCCATAGCCGCCGAGCCGTTTTTCCGACTCCAGCCCCAGCCAGCGCGCTTGCGCCCCGGTGGCGATGATCACCGATGCCGCCAGATAAACCTCCCCGCCATCGGTGGTGCAGCGGAACGGGCGGGCGCTGAAATCGACCTCAGTCACCAGATCATAAACGATTTTCGTCCCGACATGCTCGGCCTGTGCCTGCATCTGCTCCATCAGCCACGGGCCTTGGATGGTCTCGGCAAAGCCAGGATAATTCTCGACATCGGTGGTAATCGTCAGTTGCCCGCCCGGCTGCATGCCGGCGAGCAAGATCGGCTCCAACCCGGCGCGGGCGGCGTAGATGGCGGCCGTGTAGCCGGCGGGGCCGGCGCCGATGATCCGGACTTTGCACGCGTGGGGGTCGGGCATGGGGGCTTGGGGTCCGAGACAGGTAAGTGACTAAGGGTAGGGAAGAGTCTCCTTTTTGTGAACAAAAAGAAGCAAAAAAACTTTATCCGTTCCTGGCCGTTGGCTTACCCACTCGGTGAGCTCGCGAGCCAACGGCGACAAAGTGAGAGAAAGTTTTTTTGGTTCTTTTTGTTCACAAAAAGAACAACCCTTGCTTCGCCTACCTTGTGCAATAATATTACGCGAAACGCCACGCCCGCGAACGGAAGTCCCGTCCACATGAAAACACCCACCGTCGATGTCCAGGCGCTCGACGCGATTGACCGGCGCATTCTGGCTGAATTGCAGGAAGATGGCCGGATGACCAACGTCGAACTGGCCCGCCGCGCCGGGATATCCGCGCCGCCCTGCCTACGCCGGGTGCGACGGCTTGAGGAAGCCGGGATCATCCGCGGCTATCACGCTGATTCCGACCCGCAGAAGCTCGGCTGGGAAATCATTTTCTTCGCGGTCGTCGGGCTGGAAAGCCAGAAGGAGACCGTGCTGACCGGGTTTGAAACCCTGGTCGCCGATTGGCCGGAAGTGCGCGAATGCCACATGATCCGCGGCGGCAGCGATTTTCTGCTCAAGCTGGTGGCGCGCGACACCGCCCATGAAATCCAGCTGACCACGCGGCTGACCGGGGCGGCCAACGTCGCCCGGGTGCAGACCCTGCAGACCATCCGCACCAGCCGCAGCCTGGCGGGCGTGCCGCTCTGAGCTTTGAACGCGCGGTCTGGCTGATCCTGGGCGCGCTGACGGCGGTACGGCTGGCGGTCGCGGGCGCGGCGCCTTTGTCGCCGGATGAGGCGTATTACTGGGTTTGGTCGCGGGCGCTGGCGCCAGGCTACCTCGATCACCCGCCCATGGTGGCGCTGTGGATTTGGGCGGGGACAATGCTGGCCGGCGATGGCGCGTTCGGGGTGCGGTTGCTCGGGCCGGTCTCCGCGCTGGCAGGGGCCTGGCTGCTGGTCGGGGCCGGGCAGGATTTGTTCGGGGACCGGCGTCGCGGGCTGGTGGCGGCGCTGCTGCTGAACGCGACCTTGTTGCTCGGCATCGGCGCGGTGACGATGACGCCCGATACCCCGCTGATTTTCTTCTGGACCCTGGCGCTGTTCGGGCTCGGGCGGCTGCTGGCGACCGGCGATGGGCGCTGGTGGGGGCTGATCGGTGCGGCGAGTGGGCTGGCGCTCGATAGCAAATACACCGCATTGATGCTGCCCGTTGGTATTCTACTCTGGCTGATCTGGGTGCCGGCGATGCGGGTTTGGCTGCGTCGGCCGGGGCCATGGCTGGCAGGCCTGATCGCCTTGCTGGTCTTCTTGCCGGTGCTGCGGTGGAACGCAGCGCATGATTGGGTGAGCTTTGCCAAGCAGGGCGGCCGGGTCGGGGATTTCCAGATCGGCCGCGCGGCGCAGTTTCTCGGCGAACTGGTGCTCGGGCAGGTCGGGCTGGCGACGCCGATCATCGCGGTGCTGTTCGGCATTGGCATGGCACGGACCGGGCGCGAACCGGCTGGACGCCTGCTGGCCTGCCTGATCTGGCTGCCGGCGTTGGTGTTCGTGCAGCACGCGTTCGGCGATCGGGTGCAGGCCAACTGGCCGGCGATCATGTTCCCGGCGCTGGCCTTGGCCGCATCCGGGGTCGCGCCGCGCTGG
>JANXRN010000364.1 GCA_025352995.1 Acetobacteraceae bacterium | reverse complement strand
TCGGACCGCTTACCTCGCCGGCTTCACGCGGCCCAGGCATTGATTTCAGAACTGACCGGACGCGCGGTGAAAACGCATGCCGGAGTGCGGTCCGAATTTCATCGCCTTGTCCGGGGCGATGCCAGCTTAAACGACACCATGCGCGATTTCCTCGGCGCCAGCTATAATCTCAAAGCAATCGCCGATTACGAAACAGGCCAGGGATCGGACGTGTCGCCGGAGCGGGCTGCCCGCGCGATCCTCGAAGCCAGGTTGTTCGTCGCCAAAATTGCCGTAATGCTGCTAGCGCAATGACTTGGGCGCTACGGCGACGTAGTGCGCGATCGCGCCTTCCAACGCGGCGGTAAAGAATTTCGGCTATTCGCGCGACCGGCTGGTGACAATGGCCGGGGCAGAAGCTTGACCGTTTCGACCACCCGCGCCACACCGCCGGTCATGCAAAAGCCCTTCGAACTCCACGGCCATCGCGGCGCCCGTGCGCTGTTTCCGGAAAACACCCTTCCCGGCTTCATCGCCACCATGGCGCTCGGGGTGGACGGGTTGGAGCTCGATATCGCCACCACCTCGGACGGCGTGCCGGTGATTTTCCATGACCCGGATTTGCACCCGGATTTGGTTCGGCTGCCCGATGGAAGCTGGCTCGACGGGCCGCGACCGCTGATCCGCACGATCAGCCTCGCCGAACTGCGGCGCTACGATGTCGGCCGCATCCGTCCCGGCAGCCCGACGGCCGCGAATTTCCCCGATCAGGTCCCGCGCGATGGCACAAGCATCCCGACCTTTGCCGCGATCATCGCCGCCACCGCCGGCAGCCAGGTCACCCTCCAGGCCGAACTCAAAATCCTGCCGCAACGGCCCGAGGCAACCGTGGCGGCCTCGGTGATGGCGGACGCCGCCATCGCGGTTGCCACCCAGGCCGGCGCACTCGCCCGGCTTGATTTGCGGTCGTTCGACTGGCTCGCGTTGCGCCATGTCCGCCTCAATCACCCCACCATCCCGCTCACCTACCTGACCCGCCGCCCACGCCCGGAGCTTGCGCCGTTTTACTGGGATGGCGACATGGCAGGCTCCGTTCCCGCCGCCGTCGCCGCCGAGTCGCATGGCCGCCGCGTGGTCTGGGCAGCGGAATATACGACGCTGACCGAAGAATTGCTGGAGCAAGCCCACGCGCTTGGCCTCCGTGTCATGCCATGGACGGTGAACGATCCCGCCGACATGGCCCGCCTGATCGCCTGGGGCGTGGACGGGCTGTGCACCGACCGCCCTGATCTTGCCCGCATCGCCATGCACGCCGCCGGATTACCGTTGCCGGTGCCGTTTATCGCTTGAACCGCAGGCCGGGTTCGGCCATGGTGCCTCGGTTCGGGCTATCCCGGGCGGGAGAGTGCGGCGCCCCGGCGTCGCCACCGAAGGCGCAACCGGCCCCCGGAAACGCTCAGGTATCAGGGACCGCTTGCGGAGAAAGAATCTCTGGAAAGACGACCGCAGGCTGAGCGGCCGCACCGACGGAGTAAAACATTTCCCCATGGAAATGTTGAATCTCTCAGGTTCCGTGGACAGAGGGGGGTCGCACTTCGCTGGCAGCATGGCCGGCCTGCGACCTGCGTGCGGAACAACCATGTCCGAAGAAATCCTGTTGACCACTCCGCTCGATGCGCTGCATCGCAGCCTCGGCGCCCGCATGGTGCCGTTCGCCGGCTATGCGATGCCGGTGCAATATCCTGCCGGCGTGCTCGCCGAACATGTGCATTGCCGCAGCCAGGCCGCGCTGTTCGACGTCTCCCACATGGGCCAGGCGTATCTCACCGGCCCCAATGCTGCCGCAGCGCTGGAAGCTTTGGCCCCGGGCGACATTGCCGGCCTTGCCCCGATGCGCCAGCGCTATTCGCTGCTGACCATGGCGCATGGCGGTATCCTTGATGATTTCATGGTCGCCAATCTCGGCGGCGATCGCTGGTTCATGGTGGTCAATGCCGGCCGCAAGCATGTCGATTTCCCGCATATCGCGGCCAACTTACCTGCCGGCGTGACCTTGGAATTACTGCCCGACCGCGCACTGGTCGCCCTGCAAGGCCCACTGGCGGTAAAAGTGCTGGCAGCCTTGGCCCCCGAAGTTGCCGCCCTGCCGTTCATGGGCCTCGCCGAAATCACCCTCGACGGCACCCCCTGCCTCGCGTCGCGCTCGGGCTATACCGGCGAGGATGGCTTCGAGATTTCGATCCCCGGCGACCGCGCCGAGGCGATTACCCAGCTTCTGCTTGCCCAACCCGGCGTGATGCCGGCGGGACTCGGCGCGCGCGACTCGCTGCGGCTTGAAGCGGGATTGTGCCTCTACGGCCACGATATTGACGACACCACCAACCCAATCGAGGCGGCGCTGGGCTGGACCATCCCCAAGCGCCGCCGGGCGGAAGCCAATTTCCTTGGTGCGGCGCCGATCCTTGCGATGCTGGCCGACAAACCCAGCCGGCGGCGGGTTGGCATCCTGCCCACCGGCCGGGCGCCAGCCCGCGAAGGCACCGAAATCGTCGCGCCCGATGGCAGCGTGATCGGCAAAATTACCTCCGGCGGCTTTGGACCCAGCCTCGGCGGACCCTGCGCAATGGGCTATGTCCGCGCCGATTTTGCCGCAATTGGCACCGATATCGCCCTCATGGTGCGCGGCAAGCCTTTGCCCGCCAAAATCGCTGCCATGCCGTTCGTCCCCCACAGCTATATTCGTTGAAGGAGCCTTGCCCATGACCGACATCCGCTACACCGAAGACCATGAATGGGTCCGACTTGATGACGACATCGCCACCATCGGCATCACCGACCACGCCCAGGAACAACTGGGCGATGTGGTGTTCGTCGAATTGCCGGAAGACGGCCGCGAGGTCGCGGAAATGGAAGCCTGCGCGGTGGTCGAAAGCGTGAAGGCGGCGTCCGATGTTTTCGCGCCGTTGGCGGGTACCGTGGTCGAAAGCAACCAGATGATCGTCGAAGACCCGGCGCTGGTGAACGGCGACCCGATGGGCGGCGGCTGGTTCTTCAAGATCGAACTCGATGATGTCGCCGACTTCGAGAAGCTAATGGATGAAGCTGCCTACACCGCTTTCCTGGAGACGCTGTAAAATGAATGCGCTCGCCGAACTCACCCTGCTCGAAGCCGCCGATAGTTTCGTCTCGCGCCACATCGCCCCGCGCGAGGACGAAATTGCCGCCATGCTGCGCACCGTGGGGGCGGCGAGCCTGTCTGATCTTGCGTCCAAAACCGTGCCGGGCAGCATTCGGGTGCAGCAGGCGATGGATCTGCCGCCGGCGATTGACGAGGCCGCAACGATTGCCGAGCTGCGCGCGCTGTCCGAACGCAACTTGTTGAAAAAGTCGCTGATCGGCCAAGGCTATCACGGCACCGTGACGCCGCCGGTGATCTTGCGCAACATCCTGGAAAATCCTGGCTGGTATACCGCTTATACGCCGTATCAGGCCGAAATCGCCCAAGGCCGGCTGGAAGCTCTGGTCAATTTCCAGACCATGATCTGCGAGCTGACCGGGATGGAAATCGCCAACGCGTCCTTGCTCGATGAAGCAACCGCGGCCGCCGAGGCGATGCACATGGCGCATGGCATTGGCCGCACCAAATCAGACGTGTTGGCGGTTGCCGCCGATCTGCATCCGCAAACCCGTGCGGTGCTGGCGACGCGCGCATGGCCGCTTGGCATAATTTTGGTCGATGTCGCACCCGGCGATGTTGCCGCGATCAAGGCCGCCAAGCCATTCGCGCTGGTATTGCAATATCCTGGCAGCACCGGCGCGTTGCGTGACCTGTCGGGTGAAATTTCGGCGGCCCATGACCAGGGCGCACTCGCCATCGTCGCCGCCGATCCGCTGGCGCTGTGTTTGTTGACCCCACCAGGGGAAATGGGCGCCGACATCGTTGTCGGCAGTGCGCAACGTTTCGGGGTGCCGATGGGTTTCGGCGGCCCGCATGCCGGCTACATGGCGACCAAGGACAGCTTCAAGCGTGCCATGCCCGGCCGCCTGGTGGGCGTGAGCGTCGATGCCGCCGGGGCGCCGGCGATGCGGTTGGCGCTGCAAACCCGCGAACAACACATCCGCCGCGAAAAGGCGACCTCCAACATCTGCACCGCGCAAGTGCTGCTGGCGGTGATCGCCGGCATGTATGCGGTCTGGCACGGGCCGGTGGGCCTTACCCGGATTGCCAAGCGGGTCAATTTGCAAGCCCGCTTGCTTGCGGATGCCGCCCGGCAAGGTGGCCTCGGGCTACGCCACGGCGATTATTTCGAAACCATCGCGATTGAGGCCGGCGATCGCGCCGACGCGCTGATGGCAGACGCTGTTGCCGCCGGCTTCAACTTCCGTCGTATCGATACGACCGGCGTGGCGATTGCGCTCGACGAAACCGTGACCCGCGATGATCTGGCGAAACTCGCCACCATCCTGGGCGGCAGTCTGGCTGACGCCGCGCCATCGATCCCGACTGCCCTGATCCGCACAACAGCGTTCCTGCAACAATCGGTGTTTAGCAACTATCACGCCGAGCATGAAATGCTGCGCTATCTGAAACGACTGGAAGATAAAGACGTGGCACTCAACCGCAGCATGATCCCGCTTGGGTCGTGCACGATGAAGCTCAATGCCACCGCCGAAATGATCCCGATTACGCTGCCGGGCTTTGCCGACATCCACCCCTTCGCGCCGGCCGACCAAACCGAAGGCTATAAGACCCTGATTGACCGCCTGTGCGGCTGGCTCACCGTCGCCACCGGGTTCGCCGGCGTGTCGATCCAACCCAATGCCGGCAGCCAGGGCGAATATGCCGGGCTGCTCGCCATCCGGGCCTGGCATGAAAGCCGCAACGATCATGCCCGCGACATCTGCCTGATCCCATCGAGTGCGCATGGCACCAACCCGGCTTCCGCCGCGATGGCTGGCTACCGCGTCGTAGTGATCGCCTGCGACCGCGACGGCAATGTCGATATGTTGGACCTGCAAGCCAAGATCGCCCAGCACAGCGCCAAACTCGCCGCGTTGATGATCACCTATCCCAGCACTCATGGCGTTTTCGAAACCTCGATCCGCGACATCTGCCGGCTGGTGCATGAGGCTGGCGGGCAGGTATACATGGACGGTGCCAACATGAACGCGCAGGTCGGCCTGACCAGCCCTGGGGCAATCGGCGCCGATGTTTGCCATCTGAATTTGCACAAAACTTTCTGCATCCCGCATGGCGGCGGCGGCCCTGGCGTCGGGCCGGTTTGTGTGGCCGCGCATTTGTTGCCGTTCCTGCCCAACCATCCCTGCCGCGCAGACGCCGGTCCCGCCACCAGCTATGGCCCGGTTTCCGCCGCCCCTTACGGCAGCGCACTGATCCTGACGATCAGCTACGCCTATATGCGGATGATGGGGGCGGCCGGGCTGACGCGGGCCACCGAAGTCGCCATCCTCAACGCCAACTATATCGCCCGCCGTTTGGCGCCGCATTACCCGATCTTGTACACCGGCGCCGGCGGGATGGTGGCGCATGAATGCATCATCGATTGCCGCGGCTTTGACGCCGCCCATGTCCAGGTTGAGGACATCGCCAAGCGCCTGCAGGATTACGGCTTCCACGCGCCGACCATGTCGTGGCCGGTCGCCGGCACCTTGATGATCGAGCCGACCGAGAGCGAATCCAAACCCGAGCTCGACCGTTTCTGCGACGCGATGATCTCCATCGCCGGGGAAATTGCCGATATCGAAGCCGGCCGCCTCGAAGCGGTCGACAATCCGCTGAAAAACGCGCCGCACACTGCCCGCGAAGTCACCGCCGAGCTTTGGACCCACGGCTACAGCCGCGACCGTGCCGCCTTCCCGCTGCCGTTCGTGGCGGCCGCAAAATACTGGCCGCCGGTTAAGCGGGTGGATAATGTTTACGGCGACCGCAATTTGGTGTGCACCTGCGCGCCGTTGGAAGCGTATGCCGAGGCGGCGGAGTGACATGGGGGTTCGGCCCGAATTCTATCATGCCCTTGAACTGATCGGCCAAGCCTGCGCTCGCCTAGCGGCAAAGGGCCAGGCTTTGCCGGTTCTGGTTGGTGGCGCGGTGGTCGAGTGGTATACCGCTAGCGCCTATATGTCTGGTGATTTCGACCTGCTGATCGCGGTAACCGGGCCTATGACAGATGAATTGCTTGTGCTCGGGTTTCGCCACGAAGATCGGCCCGGCTGGCTAAGGCGCGGCTTCTACCATCCCGATTTTGATTTCGGCGTTGAGTTTGTCAGTGGTCAATTATTTGACGGGCTGGCCGATCGCACGCGGATACAAACCTTGCGGTTGTCCGAGACATCATTCATTCCGATGGTGCCGCCGGAAGACATCATTGCCGACCGGATGGGACAATATCTTGCCGATCCCCAGCATGGCGGACCATTATTGACCCAGGCTAAGCGCGTCTTCATCATCCTTGAAACCAGCATCAACCACGATTACATCAACCGGCGACTGCATGATGAAACGGCCGGCGAGATTTCTCTCGACGCATTCAAAAGATTGATCGGCAATGATCGAGGTTGATGCGAGGACCTATATCGCCTGGGTAACTGCCCGCAAGCGGGAACTCGGCATCACAGACCAGGAACCCCTGGCGCTGAACGACGGGTCGCGCCGCACCTTGTCCAAGCGCGCCTTGTTGCAAGCCATCGCCGACAATGCCCGTGCGCAGGGCCGTGAACCGAAGTTCAAGGCCAATTTCGAGCCTATCTGAACGCCCGGCGGTGGCCTCGGACTGCGGCGACGACATCGC
>JANXRN010000111.1 GCA_025352995.1 Acetobacteraceae bacterium | reverse complement strand
GGGAGGGGGGTGGGGACCCGACCAAACGGCAACAATAGTCAAAAAGTTTTTTTGGTTCTTTTTGTTCACAAAAAGAACGCCTTGCCTGAAACTGTCCAACCAGGAGCAGCCATGATGAACTTTGGCGAACCCGAGCACATTACCATGCTGCGCGACAGCATCCGCCGCATGCTGGAAAAGCACGCCCCGCGGGAGCAGATGGCAAAATGGGACGAAGCGGACAAGGTGCCGCGGTCGTTGATGGAGCATATCAGCGCACTCGGCGTCTGCGGGATGACAGTGCCGGAGGAGTACGGCGGCACCGGGCGCGACATTCTGGCAACGATGGTAACGGTGGAAGAACTATCGCGCCGGTCGATGGTGATCGCCACGCTGTATCTGATGAATGCCTGCTACGGCAGCATGAACATCCTGGCGTCAGGCAGTGACGAACAGAAATCTCGCCTGCTGCCGCGCCTGGCGGCGGGTGAGCTGTTGTTCGCCTATGGCCTGTCGGAACCCGATGTCGGATCGGACCTCGCCACGGTGAAAACCCGTGCTGAGCGGCAGGGCGACAAGGTCATCATCAACGGCAACAAGCGCTGGTGTTCGGGCGCCGAAAGTGCCGACTATATCTACGCCCTGGTGCGATCGGGGGAGGCTGGCGCGCGCTACAAAAACCTGTCGCTGGTGCTGATCCCGCCGATGGCCAAAGGCGTGACCTTGCAGCACGTGCCGGTGATGGGCGCGCGCGGGTTGAACACCAACGACGTGAATTTCGACAATGTCGAAATCCCAATTGAAGATGTGGTGGGTGGCGAAGCCGGCTGGAACCAGGGCTGGACCAAACTCGCAGGCCCGGCCTTGGAGGTTGAGAAGCTTGAGGTCGCGGCGATGGCGCTCGGGATCGCGGCCCAGGCGGTGGATGACGCTTGGGAATATTCCCAGCAGCGCCGTCAGTTCGGCCAGCGCATCTGCGCCATCCAGTCCATCCGGCACATGCTGGCCGACGTGCAAACCAAACTCGCCGCCGCACGGCTGATGCTGTATCGCGGCTGCTGGCTGGCCGATAATAGTCTCCCCTGCAGTGCCGAAACATCGATGGCGAAAATGTATGTGTGCGAACTTGGGCTAGAAATCGTGCTGACCTGCCAGAAAGTGATGGGCGCCTACGGCTATGCCCGCGGCTTCGACATGGAACGCCATGTGCGGGATATGCTGCTGATGCCGATCATTGGCGGATCGACCGCAATTCAGAAGAACAACATCGCCAATCGCATGGGTCTGCCGAAAGCCTGAAGGACACCACCATGATCGATACGCTGGGCGATATTCTGCGCAACAACGCCTATAAGTTTCCCAACGAAACCGCCTACGTGTTTGGCGATCGCCGGATCGGCTTTGGGAAACATCACGGCCGGGCAGCGCGCTTGTCGTCGGGGTTGTACAAGCTCGGGCTGCGGCGTCAGGACCGGGTGTCGATCCTGGCGCAGAATTCGATGGAATATATGGAACTTTACGGCGCCTGCGCGCTGGCCGGGTTCATTGCGGCAACGGTGAATTTCCGCCTTGCGCCACCCGAAATGGCTTATATTCTCGGCGATGCGTCCCCGCGCATTCTGGTGTTCGAAGCGCAATACGCTGAAATGATTGCGCAGATCAAACCTGGGCTTGCAACAATCGAGACCTTCATCTGCATCGGTGGTCCCCGGCCGGGCTGGGCGCTCGACTACGAAACAATTCTCACCAGTGGCGATGAAGCCGGCGCGCCAAGCCAGGCGCTGCCGGATGAGATCATGCATCTGATTTATACCAGCGGCACCACCGGGCGACCCAAAGGGGTGATGCGCAGCCATCGCGGCGATATTGCGGTGGCGCAATTGATGGCCAATGAACTCGGGCTGATCGTGTCCGATCGGCTGCAACTGATCATGCCAATGTTCCATGTCGGCGCCCGCTTCCTGCAATTGGGCGCCCATTTGCGTGGGGCGACGGTGGTGCTGCATCGCGACTTCAAACCCGCCGAAATTGTCGAGACCATGGTGCGCGAGAAAATCACCATGACCCATATGGCACCGACCATGGTGCAGGCGACACTGGCGGTGCCGGGCATTGATACCGCCGATCTGTCGTCGCTGCATACGATCTGCTATTCCGCCGCGCCAATGCCCGTGCCGTTGCTGCGGCGCGGATTGAAGCTGTTGGGGCCAGTGTTTTTGCAGCTTTACGGCATGACCGAAGGCGGTGGCACGACTTTGCACAAGCGCCAGCACTTGCCCGATGGCTCGCCCGACGATGTGAAACGGCTCGGCTCGATCGGTCAGGCGGCGCCCAATGTGGATGTAAAAATTGTCGATGATGAAGGGCAAGAAGTGGCGTCCGGACAGCCCGGTGAAATCCTGACCCGGACCGCGAGCCATATGGTTGGATACTGGAACAATAGTGCGGCAACGGTCGCGGCTTTGCGGGCCGGCTGGTACCATACCGGCGACCTTGGCTATCTCGATCATGAAGGTTTCCTCTATCTGGTCGATCGCAAGAAGGACATGATCATTTCGGGTGGCGAAAATATTTATTCGCGGGAGGTCGAAGAAGCTTTGGCAACCCATCCGGCAGTGCATGATGTTGCGGTGATCGGGGTGAAGGACGAATATTGGGGTGAAACGGTGCGGGCGATTACCGTGCTGGTGCCGGGCCAGTCACCTTCGCAAGATGATCTGATCGAACATTGTCGCAGCCAGATTGCCAGCTACAAAAAGCCGAAATCGATCGTCTTTGTTGATGATCTGCCGCGCCTGCCAAGCGGCAAGATCAACAAAGTCATCTTGCGGCAGCTTTATGGGAGCGCCAGCTGATGGAAACCGCCCTGGTAACCGGTGCCGCGCGCGGCATCGGGCGCGGCATTGTTGAACGACTGGCGGCCGATGGATATCGGGTGATTGCACTTGACCGGCGTGATGACGTGCATGACCTGGCACATATTGCCGAAACAATCGTTGCTGATGTGCAGGACCGTGCGGCGATTGCGGCGATCATGGAGCGCTTTGCGCCACTTGATGTGATCGTCAACAATGCAGGCATCACCAGCACCCATCGCTTTGAAGACCTGACCGAGCAGGATTTTCGCGATAATTTTGACGTGAATACTGTCGGCACTTTTATCGTTGCGCAGGAAGGCGCGCGGCGGATGCGCAATGGCGGGCGGATCGTCAACATCGCATCGCGATCCTTCGCCGGCGCGCCGCAAATGGCGCACTACGTGGCGTCGAAAACGGCTGTGGTGGGCCTTACCCGCGCGATGGCAATCGATTTGTCACCGCGTGATATCAGGGTGAACGCCGTTGCCCCCGGCGTGGTTGATACCGACATGCTGCACTACATGACGCCGGAGCGTCAGCAGGTCATGCTGAGCTTGCAGCTGCTCGGCCGCATCGGCCAGCCCGAAGATATCGCGCGCGCAGTGGCGTTCCTGGCGTCTTCAGAAAATCGTTACATTACCGGCCAGGTTCTGATCGTCGATGGCGGGCGCTCGCTCGGGCAAGGGCAGTTGCCGCCCGAACCATCCCCTTATAACTGATCCGGCACCGCCAGCCCGTCCATAACGATGGCAGCAAAGCCGCTGGTGACGTCTTCGATGCTGCGAGTGCCTGGCTTGAACCATTCGGCCGTCCAGTTCAGCGCTCCCAGGATCAGCAGTCGCGCCAAAGTCAGGTTGGCGCTGGCACGAAATTCGCCGCGCTGTTGGCCGATGGTCAGGATTTCCCGCCACATCAGGCCGTAGGAATCGCGGATTTTTTCATGCTGGACGCGGATGGCTTCCGGCACTTGGCCGAACACCCGGCTGGTCGCCAGGGAATAGTCGCCATTGGCGATGATGGTGGTGACATGGGTGCGAAACGCCACTTCCAGACGCTGGCGCGCAGTCGCGTCCGGCGGCAGGGCGGCAAGGGCTGCTTTCAGCGCGGTGATCGACGCATTCATGCCGAGATCGAGCACGGCGGTGATCAGTTCGTCCTTGGAGCTGTAGTGGTAGTACAGGCTGCCCGCCTTGAGGCCGGCTTGTTCGGCAATCACCCGCATGGTGGCGCCGGCATAGCCGTAGTCGCGAAAAACCCGCGCGGCGGCATCGAGCACGCGCTTTTGCGAGACGGCGGATTTGGCAAGCGGTTTGGTCATCATGCGACATCATAGATCGGCACTTGCCGGAACGAAATGGTTTCTAACGCTCGGGCGACATTCGGCAGTTTCGAACTAGCGTTCGATTTTCCCAGGGTGTAGCCTGCTGGAAAGGGTCTGGAGGAACGTATGACGATCAACGGCCAGGGACCGCGCACGCTTGCCGACATGCTCGACAATAATGCCTGGAAATATCCCAATGAAACCGCGTTCGTCTGGGGTGCGCAGCGCATGTCGCACGCGGTATTTCATGGCCGGGTGAGCAAGCTTGCCAATGGGCTGCATCGGCTTGGGCTGAAGCGGCAGGACCGGGTTGGCGTGCTCAGCCAGAATTCGCTGTCATTTCAAGAAATCTACGGCAGTTGCGAGATTTCCGGCTTCGTCTGCGCCACGGTGAACTGGCGCCTGGCGGTGCCGGAAATGGTCTATATCGTTAATGACGGCGGCCCGAAAATCCTGTTCTTCGAAGCCGCCTATCGCGACCAAATCGATGCAATGCGGCCGCAGCTTAAATCGGTTGAGCATTATGTGTGTATTGATGTAGATTATGAAGCGCTAATCGCTTCCGGCGACCCGGTTGGCACGCCCTTCCGCGCCCGCCCCGATGACATCGCATTCCTGATTTACACCAGCGGCACCACCGGGCGGCCCAAAGGGGTGATGCTGTCGCAAGCCGGCCAGGTGGCGGCAGCCGAAATCCTTGGGTCCGACATGCGCAACGGCGCTGATGACCGGCTGCTGATCATGATGCCATTATTTCATATCGGTGCGAAGGTGATCCAACTCGCCCAGCATTGGCGCGGCGGCCTGGTTGTGGTGCAAAAAGGCTTTGAGCCGAAAGCGGTGCTCGATACGATTGTGACGGAGCGGATTACCGTGACCCATATGGCGCCGACGATGGTGCAGACCTTGCTCGATTCACCGGCGATCGAGGGTGCTGACACATCGAGCCTGCGGATGATCGTCTATGCCGCCGCCCCGATGCCAATCCCGGTGTTGAAGCGCGGGTTGAAAATCCTTGGGCCAGTGTTCCAGCAGCAATTCGGCCAGACCGAGGGCGTCGGCACAACCTTGCTGGCCCATCAGCATCGCCCGGATGGGACGGATCGCGATCGGGAGATTTTAACCTCGGTCGGGCAGGCATCACCGCGGGTGGGGGTGCGCATTGTCGATGATTTCGGCGCCGATTTGCCGAACGGGGAGGTTGGGGAAATCCTGCTGACCAGCCCCGGCGTAATGTCAGGCTATTGGAATAATACGGCCGCCACACTTGAAACTTTGCGTGATGGCTGGGTGCATACCGGCGATGTCGGGCGGTTGGATTACGAAGGATATCTCTACCTCGTCGATCGCAAGAAGGACATGATCATTTCGGGCGGCGAGAACATCTATTCGCGGGAGGTTGAGGAAGCCGTCGTCACCCATGACGCGGTGTCCGAGGTTGCGGTCATCGGCGTCGCCGATGCGAAATGGGGGGAGGCGGTGATGGCGGTGGTGGTCACCAAACCGGGCGCAACCACCACGCCGGCTGCGATCATCGAGCATTGCCGAACGCTGATCGCGAGCTACAAAAAGCCAAGCCAGGTGATTTTTGTTGATGAAATTGTGAAGCTGCCAAGCGGC
>JANXRN010000340.1 GCA_025352995.1 Acetobacteraceae bacterium | reverse complement strand
CCGGACCTGCACGGCAAGCTGATCAAGCGCATCGATATGGGCGAACTGGTGATCGATCAGGAAATCGTCACGCGCAATTTCCCTGAGGGCGTGGGGGAAGTGGATGTGGTGGCGATCTACGAAGTGCGCGGTGAAAAGATCCTGCGGGCTTGGTTCAAGTTGGGGGAGCCTCGGCGAAAGACGTGAGAATGTTGTTTTTGTGACTGCTTAGTGTCTGTCCGGAAAGTCTGTCGGCGGAGGGCTGGCGAGGGATTTTTGGCCCTGGGAAGGAGGAAATGCCGCCAGGATGCGGGACATCCTGGCAAATTTCCGACGCTCCCAGGGGCAAAAAGCACCGTCGGGCCGACCCGGCAGACTTTCCGGACAGACACTTAGGCTCAAAACCTCGAGAAATGACGCTCGCCGGTATTGGCGAAGAAAAGTGGGAAGCCGCTGCGGCGGGACGCTGAGAGGCGAAGCAGGATTTTCTATCTTCTGGTGGAAGCGGATCATGTTTGACCGCAGCGTGCTGCGCATGGAATTGGTCGCAACGCCGCGGCGATTGAGGGTTTTCCGAACCAGAAAAATTATCTTGACTCGCTCGGTCTTGCGCTTTTATGTTCGTGTTATGTTCTCGTTTCTTCCATTTCTCACCCTGCTGCAAACAGCGATTGCGGTTGCGTCCAAGCGCGACCTGACGATGCCGGGCTTCTTCACGGCGTTGTGGAATCGCGTCGGGCGCATGGGGCGGCGGTTGGAAAGACTGATCGAGCAATGGCGGGCCGGGACCCTGCCCAAGGCGCGGGAGCGTGGGTCGGAGAAGGGCAAACGGGCGGATCGGGTGCGAAAGCCGAAGCTGAACTTCCCGACAGGGTATGGCTGGCTGGTGGCGCGGGTGCCGGATATTCATCAGCGCATTGGGTCGCTGGAGCTGTTGCTTGGCCAGGCGGAATGTGCCCGGTTTCTGACCGAAGTTCCGCAGGCCAGGAAGATTGTCGGCCTGCTGGAAAAGATGTTGCTGGTGCCGATCGGCAAGACGGCGGCGAAGTTCAAGCGCGAAGTGGTGTGGCCTCCACCCGGCTGGTTGGGGGCGGCGAAGCAGGCGCAGATGGTGGTTGGCCCGACCGGCAGGTTGGAATGGATATGAAGCGTTTTGGGGTTGGTGTGCTTTATTCGTTTCGATTTGTTAATTAATTACGAGAGTGGCCGACCCAACGGGCAGGACATAAACGGATAAAGTTTTTTTGCTTCTTTTTGTTCACAAAAAGAAGAGTCTTCCTTAATTCAACAAAGCCTTCCGAGAAACCGCAAACTCCTCCACCGCATCGGCAAATCCATCATAATCGCCCTGGCTCAGCATCACGTTCAGCGCCATCATCCCGCGCCGGGCGATCCAGAAGCCGGCTTTGAGCAGGTCGAAGAACAGCAATTCCTTGGCTGCCATGTTGCCGCGGGCGGCGTCGGCCGGAGATTTCACCGCGCCGCGCAGCATGTGGACCGCCATCATCGAGCCGATGCCGGTGAACTGCATCGCAACGCCATGGCGTTCGCAGATCATGTTGAGCCGGGCACGCAGCTTTTCGCCGGTGGCGTTGAGCTGGGCGGCGGCTTCCGGGGTATAGACTTCGGTCAGCGCGGCGTGTCCGGCGGCCATGGTCAGCACGTTATTGTTGAAGGTGCCGGCGTGGGGCAGGGCGTCAGCGCGACGCGGATCGAACAGGGCCATGAGCTCGGCGCCGCCGCCGAATGCCCCAAAGCTCATGCCGCCACCGACATATTTGCCGAGGGTGGTCATGTCGGGGATGACGCCGACTTTGGCTTGCAAGCCACCTGGCGACAGGCGGGAGGTCATGACTTCGTCAAAAATCAATACGATGCCGTGTTTGGTCGCGGCATCGCGCAGCATTTGCAGGAATTCTCGGCTGGCGGCGATGCAGCCGCCGCCGCCGAGCATGGGTTCGAGGATGATGCAGGCGAGGTCGGCGGCGTGGGCGGCGATTTCGGCGGCGGTGGCGGCGACGTCGTTGTATGTCCCGTACACGTAATCATAGGGCGCGTTGATGTTGACGCCTGGGGAAAAAGTGAAAACCGCGCCGTGATAGCCGTTGCGCATGACCATTACTTTGGCGCGTCCGGTTTTGGCGCGGGCGGTGCTGATGGCGAGGATGTTGGCCTCGGTTCCCGAATTGGCGAAGCGCACCTGCTCCATCGACGGGAAGCGGGCGGTGACGGCCTCGGCAAAGCGCGGTTCGTAAGTGTTATGGCCGCCGAGATTGATGCCGCCATCGAGCGCCTCGATGATGGCGCGGCGGATGGCGGGGTGGGAATGGCCGGCAATGCCGGCGGTGTATTCGCCAAGGAAATCGGCGTAGCGATTGCCGTCGATGTCATACAAATAGGCGCCTTCGCCGCGGGCGAAGGTCAGCGGGAACGGGTCGTAGAACAGCACCGACCGGGTGTTGCCGCCCGGCATTGGGCCGAGGGCGCGCTGATGGTTGGCCAAGCTTGCGGCATGGCGATCAGTATAGTCGCGCTTGGCGTCGGCGATGGCGGCGTCAAGCGTGATGTTGCGGGTGACGTTCATGGTGCAAGCCCTTGCTGTTGGACGCATGGCAGCGCGCCCGGCGACAACAGTCAAGCATCATGCTTCAATGATTTTTTCGACGATGGATTTTGGGGGAGGCAGACATGACGGCAAAAATCGCACTCGTCACCGGGGCAGGCAGCGGCGTGGGACGTTCGGCGGCGCTGGCCTTGCTGGCGGACGGGTATCGGCTGGTGCTCGCCGGGCGTCGGGCGGATGCGCTGGCGGAAACCATTGCGCTGGCCAAGGCAAATCAGGGCGACGTGCTGGCAGTGCCGACCGACGTAACCGATCCGGCGCAGGTCGAGGCGTTGTTTGCCGCGACCAAAGCCAAGTTCGGGCGTCTGGACGTGCTGTTCAACAATGCCGGCGGCAATGTGCCATCGACCAATTTCGGCGATTTCACCTGGGACCAGTGGCAGCACGTGGTGGCGGTGAATTTGAACGGCGCGTTTCTGTGCGCCAACGCGGCGTTCCGGATGATGCGCGATCAGACCCCGCAAGGCGGGCGGATCATCAATAACGGCTCGATTTCGGCGCATACGCCACGGCCGGGTTCGGTTGCCTATACCGCGACCAAGCACGCGATTACTGGCATGACCAAGACCATCGCGCTCGACGGGCGGAAATTCGATATTGCCTGCGGGCAGATCGATATTGGCAATGCGGCGACGCCGATGACGGCACGGATGGCCCGCGGCGTGCCGCAGGCGGATGGCGCGATGGCGGTGGAGCCGACGATGGATGTTGATAATGTCGGGCGGACGATCGTTTATATGGCCGGGCTGACAGCGGACGCGAACGCGCTGTTCGTGACGGTGATGGCGACTAAGATGCCTTTTGCCGGGCGTGGGTGAGTGCCAGGCTGAAAATGCTACTATGCTGGCCATCTGGCGCACTTTTCTGCGCTTCCGGTGCTCACGGACCAGCGTCCGCTCCGCGCCGGTTCTCGAAAAACACGCCAGATGACTCAGCCTAGCGCATTTTGAGCCAGACACCGAGGAACGCAGCAAGCGCCTTCTTTTTTGAGAAAAAGAAGCAAAAAACTTTTATCTGTAAGAGTCGTAGGCGGCTACCCCGTTGCAAGCCATCCAACAATCCAAGTGCGCCCGCAATGGTTCGGGCTTGCAGGGCGTAGTCCAGCAGGTCGGGTGATGTGGGCAGACCGCGCTGATGCGCCAGGCGCGCGAGCGCCATCTGGCGTAACCGGGCGAGCGCAGCATCGATCAACCGCCCACTTCCCGCAGCAGGAAATGGCCCCAAAGCTGGTTCATCAGCCCCTTATATCCGCGCTTGTTGGACGGGCCGGTGGCGTCGATCACGTCCACCGCGTGGCGGCAGCGATCGGCGGTGGATTGGGCGATGAGGACGGTGGCCTGGGCGAGGAACGCGTCCATCGTTAGCACGTTGCCGCGCGGCAGGCCGGCGATGCCGGTCCAGAGCCTGTCATCCGGACGCGGCCGTGGGGTTGGGTCCTGCGCGACCACCCCGTCATCGCGCAATGTGACACGCAACAGCGTGATTGGCTTGCCGTCCGGACTGGTCCAGCAATAGGGCAGGCCGGAGCCGGCATTGCCGTTGATGCGGGCGATTTCGCCGCGCATTTGCGCGTTCTGGCCGATGAGCGCCTGGGCGTCGGTGCGGGCGGCGGCAAGTTCGGCGGTCAGGCGCACGACGTTTGCATTGGCGGTGGCAAGCTGGCGGGCGGCGTCGTTCGCGACTTGGCGCCGAGTTTGTTCGGCGGTGGCGGCGACTGCGCTTGTCTGGGCAAGGGCTGCTTCCAGCGTGGCGATCCTTGCGCTGGCGCCAGATTTTGCCGCCGCGATGGCCTGGGCCTGATCATCGAGGGCGGCAGTTGCGGTTTGCTGGCGCTGCAACAAAAAGGCGGCGGCGAGCAGCATCATGAAGACCAGCAGCAGCATGATCTCGGCGAGCGTGAGGCCCAGCACCATGCCGCGGCGATAGGCCTGGGCGTTGGCTTTCACGGCTTGATCCGCGCGGTCACCGCTTCGACCAGCTCGACCAGCCCGTCCTGCAACTGGGCGAGCGATGCGCCCGATTGCGCGAGGTTAAGCCGGATGGCGCGTTGGGCGTCGATTACGGCGGCACTATCGGCGCCGAGTGCCGCCCCCATGGCGGCCAGCGCGTCTGATTGCTGGCGCAATTGGCCAAGCGTGGTGGCGAGCAAGGCGGCTTCGCGGCCGACGGCTTCGAGCGCGCCGAGATTGGACAGGCGGGCAACCATGCGGTCGAGATTTTCGACCACCCGGGCGAGCGCGCGCTGGCGTTGGCCGTCGGCTTCGGCGGCGTCTTCCAGCACCTGGGTCAAGGTCAGCAGCCGACCGCCAAGTGCATCGAATTTGGCCGTCAGCAGGTCGGGCGGGACATCGACCAGCGCGATGCGGTCGACCAGCCGGGTGAGTTCGCTCGCCATGCGGCCGCCATGGTCAAGCTGGCTGTCGAGCAGAGTTTGCGTACGAAGGCGGAAGGTTTCGAATTCGAGCACGGCGGCGGCCATCTGGTCGCGCAATTTGGTGCCGAAGGCCTGGGTTTCACGTTCAAGCTCGGCTTCGGCAAGCTGGGCTTCGGGGCGGAATTGCAGGAACACCGCGCGCAGTGCGATGCCGGCGACGGTGGACAGCAGCGCCACGCCGAAAGAGCCGATCAGCGCTTCGATCAGGTCTCCACGCAGCGCCCGTGGCTGTTGTTCGACCGCGATGAGGGCGGCGGAAAGGCTCGCGAGGGTGAACAGGAAGCCGAGATAGTAGCAATTATCGCCCAGCCGGTCCGGTTCGGCGGCGAACCAGCCGGCGAGCCCGGCGATCAGCGCGTAAAGCAGGATGACGAGGACGGCGCCGATGGCGACCCACACACCCGGCAGCCCGGTGAGGCGGGCGGCCATGATGCCGGCGAAGCCCAGAATGGCGGCAAGCAGAAAGAGGCCGCGGTCCGGCCAGGCTCGGCGGCGCTTGGGCGGCACCGGCGTCGGGAGATTGGCGAACTTGTCGGCCAGGCGATCGGACGGCATTGGGTCGGGCTACGCCTGGGCGGCGCTTGGGTCAACCCGATCGCGATGCCAGGTGTAAAGCCCGCTGGCGACGATGATCGCGGCCCCGAGCAAGGTCGGGCCATCGGGGAAATCGCCGTAGAAGATCATCCCGAGCACCGCGACCCAGATCAGCAGCGTGTAGCTGTAGGGTTGCAGCGAACTGGCGTTGCCGAACTGCATGGCCTTGGTCAGCGCCAGATGGGCGACCGCGCCGAGCAGCGAAATCACTGATATCCAGGCCCAGTCGATCGATGCCATCGGCGACCAGTAGAAGGGTCCGACCAAGGTGGAGGCGGCAAAACCAACGATCGATGACCAGAGCAAGGTGGTGTCCGAATGATCCACCCGGGCGCAGAGCCGCAGCAGCACTTGATAGAGCGCCCACATGAAGGCCGCCGCGAGCGGGATCAGCAGCGGCCAGCTGAGTTCCGAAAATCCCGGCCGAATGATGACCAGCACGCCGGCAAATCCCGCAACGACCGCCAGCGCGCGATGCCAGCCCACCCGTTCGCCAAGGATTGTGCCGGCCAGCGCAACCACGATCAGGGGGGAGGCCGACCCGAGCGCATGGGCGTCGGCCAGCGGCAAATAGCGGAAGGCGAGCACGAAGGCGGCGGCCTCGACAGTTGCCAGCAAGGCCCGGCTGGCTTGCAGCCAGGGCCTTGTGGTGCGGATCGCCGCCATCACGCCTTGCTTGCGCACCAGGATGAAAACGAAGGCGCAGTAGAAACCGTAGCGGATCCACATCAGCTGCGCGGTGCTGTGGTCGCGGATCATCCATTTGCTCGCCGCATCCATGCTGGCGAAGCAGGCCATCGCCAGCACCATCAGTGCCGGGCCCCAGAACGCGCGGGCGATCACTCCATGACGCCGGCAACCGCCAGAATGGCCGTCAGGCCGGCAGCCATGCCGTTGAGCGAGTTGGATTTCTCGACATCGATCCATTCTTCCAGCGAATGCGCCCGGCCGGACGTGCCGCCCGAGCCGATCTTGATCGCCGGGATGCCGAGTGACATCGGGATATTGGCGTCGGTCGAGGAAAACACATGCTTGGGCGCGAAGCCGTGCGCGGTGATCGCGGCGGTGGCGTGGCGGACGATATCGGTGCCATGGCCAGTGCTGCCGGCTGGGCGATCGCCGATCAGGACGGCTTCAACGGTCACCGTGCCTTGGGCGGTGGAGCGCGCATGGTTCTCGGCGTCGACGGCGTCAGCCAGGATGCGATGGAAGCGCGCTTCGATGCGGGCGAGTTCGACCGGCGCTTCGGAGCGCAGATCAACCTCCATCCAGACCTCATTCGGGATGGCGTTGATCGAGGTGCCACCGCCAACGACGCTGGCGCTATAGGTGGTTTTGGGTTTGCTCGGCACCTGCATGCGCGACAGTTCGACCATCGCCTGGGCCATCGCGTTGAGCGGGCTGACGATGCCGTAAGCGCCGAAACTATGCCCGCCGGGGCCACGGAAAATCGCCCGATAGCGTTTCGAGCCGACTCCGCCGGTGACGATGTTCTCCATTTCCGGGCTATCGACGGTAAAGAACGCCTCAATCCGGTCCTTGTATTTGCCCTCGGTAAATAAATGCCGGACCCCGCGCAAATCGCCGAGGCCTTCTTCGCCGACATCGCCGACGAACAAAATATCGTGCCGTGTCTTGATGCCGGCAGCGTCCATCGCCCGCATATAGGCGAGCAGAACCGCCAAACTACGCGTGTCGTCGCCGACGCCAGGGGCGTAGAGCTTGCTGCCCTCGCG
>JANXRN010000109.1 GCA_025352995.1 Acetobacteraceae bacterium | reverse complement strand
AAGAAAATCGCGCGCTCCACGATTTCGTCTGGAAACGGAGCTAGATGTGCGCCCATGTTGCGTCGAAGTGGGATATTCCAGACATCTCCGGGTGTTGTACCATTCCCAAAGCGCTCAGAGTAACCCAATGCGTCGTAATAGTAGTCCTTCGACGTCGCAAAATGCAGAATGTACTCGTGTCGATTAGCGAGTCTGTTATTTGCGGGTTCCGGCATCCCGCCATCCTTGGCCCAGATAATACGGTTTCGCAGAATCCAACCATCGTCACAGGCAGCTGCCTCAAGGCGAGCCGGAACTCCAGCGAGCGACCTGTTGAAATATGTGTCGCCAATGTTCAGAAAGACAGACCCATGTGGTGTCAGTATTCTGCGCCATTCGCGCATTGCGTCGACTAAGGTCGCCGCGAATGCTTGGGGAGTCTCTTCTTGTCCGATCTGCGCTGCAAAACCATAGTCGCGCTTCCGCCAGTAGGGTGGCGAGGTTACGACTAAGTCGACAGTCGAAACTGGAAGCGGTATTCGCCGCGCATCGGCATGCATTTCGAGGCTCGAGACACCGGCGCTGTGGAGGACCGACTGTAGCGCATGCGGGGAAACCGGAGTATCGTGATCGGCGGCGGACTCTGGCGATAGTTTAACCCATACCGGTTGCTCGAGCCTTGGATCTCTCAGAACCTTCGGCACAGGTTGTTTCATCTTGCGGGCTTAGCTCTGCCAAAAATAAGAAAATGTTCGTAGCGTGACCTGATGCGATTCGCAAGCCAGTATGGCTCGCTCTGAGTTGCGTCCGCCGTCATGTGCGGAATTGGGTCGCGTGCTGACGACCTATCTGTCCTGACGAGGCGGCCGCATTGCGTCCGCCTCAAATTCTCCGGGCATCGCTCGCTACCTTGATGATCTCATCCGTTGGAAGCTCAATCCGCCGTATCGTCCAGGTATTGTGACCATCAAGGCGAAGCTCATCAGCCATGGGAAGGTGGCCGCCGTGAACTCGGCGCCATAGGCAGCAAGCGCGACAGCCAAGGCGCCGGTGGCTCACGTTGTATAGAAAGGCGGGTCCGAAAGGGCGGCCCTATTCGTATAGTTCACGTCACTGGGCTGCTGTAGGCGAGGCTTGGTCGGCTGCCCTCGCAGCATCGCGGCCGGACCAGCACCAGACCGACGGCACCGGCTCCCCAAACGGTCCCCGCAGCACCTTCGTTATCACCTTGAAATGCCACCCTCGGTCGGTAACCTCCACAAACTATGGAGGCTGACTGGAGCGGGCGATGGGATTCGAACCCACGACCCCAACCTTGGCAAGGTTGTGCTCTACCCCTGAGCTACGCCCGCATCCGCCCCGCCGGACAGGGTGGAACGCCCCGGTGGGAGGCGGGCTTCTAGGACTGATTCGCCCCCCTTGCAAGCCCCCGCACGCCGCCAGTCCTCGCGCCCTTGCATGGCACTCTTGCCGGGCAACCGAAATCATGGCTTGTGCCGGCGGGAAACGCCCATATTTGTCCCCTACTGACTCCAGCAAACAGGACCACACCATGGACACGCTGATCGGCCAGCCCGAGGGTGGCGCCGCCGCCAATTTCATCATCGATGGCACCCAGGCGACCTTCATGAAGGACGTTATTGAGGCTTCGCGCAGCGTCCCCGTTCTCGTGGATTTCTGGGCCACCTGGTGCGGGCCATGCAAAACCCTAACCCCGGTGCTCGAAAAAGTGGTGCGCGCCGCCGGCGGCCGGGTGCATCTGGTCAAGATCGATACCGATGCCAACGCCGCCCTCGTCCAGCAACTGTCCCAGATGGGCCTGCCGCTGCAATCAATCCCGACCGTGGTGGGCTTCTGGCAAGGTCAGATCGCCGACATGTTCCAGGGCGCCCAGCCCGAATCAGTGGTCAAGCGCTTCGTCGAAAAGCTGCTGACAGCCGCCGGCGGCGCCATGCCAACTGCGGAACTGATCGCCGAATCGAAAGCCGCCATGGATGCCGGCCAGTTTGACATCGCCGCCGGTGGCTTTGGCGAAGTCCTGCAAACCGAACCCGAAAACCCCGAAGCCTGGGCCGGGCTGATCCGCGCGCTTCACGCCCAGGGTGAAGCCGAACAAGCGCAAACCGCCCTCGATCGGGTGCCCGCCAAGATCGCCGAGCATCCAGAAATCTCCGGCGCCCGCAGCGTGCTCGCGCTCGCCGCCGAAGGCGCCAAGGCCGCCGCCCAGCTTGCCACCTACCAAGCCCGCCTCGCCGCCGATCCGGCCGATCATGAAGCGCGCTACGAACTCGCCACCGCGCTCAACGCCACCGACCAGCGCGAAGAAGCTGCCGAGGCCCTGCTGGACGTGATCCGCCGCGATCGCAAATGGAATGAGGGCGCCGCCCGGCTGCAATTGCTGAAATTTTTTGAGGCTTGGGGCTTTGATGACCCCACCACCTTGGCCGCCCGCCGCAAGCTGTCAGCGCTCCTGTTCAGCTGATGGAAGGCGCCGGGGTGGACGAATTTCCGGTCTTTCCGCTCCCGGCTGCAGTGCTGCTGCCGGGCGGCAAGCTGCCGCTGAATATTTTTGAGCCGCGCTACAAGGCGATGGTCGAAGATGCGCTTGCGGCAGGGCGGGTGTTCGGCATGATCCAGCCCGATGCCTCGCTTGCCGATGGGCCGACCGGGCCTGGCCTCTATCAGGTCGGCTGCCTCGGCCGGCTGGTCTCGTTCAGCGAAACCGACGATGGGTGCTATCTGATCACCTTGCTCGGCACCAAACGCTTTCGTATCGCGGAGGAACTGGGCATGCAGCGCGGCTATCGCCGGGTGCGCGCAACCACGCGGCCCATGTCGCCGGACCCCGATTGCGGCGATCGCGCGGCGCTGCTTGCCGCCTTGCGCCCGTTCTTTGCCCGCCGCGCGATGGACGTGAACTGGGACCATGTCGAGCGCATGCCGGACCCGGCGCTGATCACCACCCTTGCCATGGTCTGCCCATTCGAAACCGCGGAAAAACAGGCGCTGCTCGAAGCCGACAGCCTCGCCGCGCGGGCAGAAACACTGCTGGCGCTGCTCCGCATGGACGCCTACAGCCGCGAAACCCCAACCCCCGGCCGCGCCAGTTAGGAACCTTTGCCATGAACACCCAAACCCATGTGCCGGTCGATCCGCGCCTGCTCGAAATGCTGGTCTGTCCGCTGACCAAAACCACTTTGGTCTATGACCGCGACGCCGAGGAACTGATCAGCAAAGCCGCCGGCCTCGCCTACCCGATCCGCGACGGCATCCCGATCATGCTGGTCGACGAAGCCCGTAAGCTGGATGATTGACCATGCCGGTCCCCACCGAAATCCGCCTGCGCCGCGCCGAGAAATTGCTGGAAATTGATTTCGATGATGGCAGCGCCTTCGTGCTGCCCGCCGAGTATCTACGCGTCGAAAGCCCAAGCGCAGAAGTGCAGGGGCATGGCCCGGGTGAGCGTAAAACCATCGCCGGCCGCCGCCATGTCGGGATGCTCGGGCTTGAACAGGTCGGCAACTACGCGGTGCGGATTTTATTTGATGATCAGCATGATACCGGGATATTTTCATGGGAATATCTCCATGAACTCGGGCGCGAGCGGACCAACAAGTGGCACGCCTACCTCGATGCGCTGAAACGTCAGGGCCTGACCCGCGACCCGTGACTTCCCCCAGCCGGGCCTCCGTGCCAACATTGGCCAAGCAATAAGCGGAGCGACGTAATGGCACGGATGACAGGCGGGGAAGCCCTGGTTGATGGATTGCTGCGGCACGGGGTCGATACGATTTTCGGCCTGCCCGGCGTGCAGCTTTACGGGCTGTTTGACGCGCTCGGCCGCAATGCCAACCGCATCCGCCTGATCAACGCGCGCCACGAACAAACCACCGCCTACATGGCGTTCGGCTACGCGCAATCCACCGGCAAGCCCGGCGTGTTCACCGTCGTCCCCGGCCCCGGCGTGCTCAACACCACCGCCGCCCTCGCCACCGCCTGGGGCGTCAACGCGCCGCTTTTGTGCCTGACCGGCCAGGTGCCGAGCAATTTCATCGGCAAAGGCCGCGGCCAGCTCCACGAACTGCCCGACCAGCTCGCCACCCTCAAAACCTTGCTGAAATCGGCGGAGCGAATCGAAGCCCCGGTCGACGCCCCGTACAAGCTCGCCCAGGCCTTCCAGACCATGCGATCCGGCCGGCAAAGCCCGGTGGCGCTCGAAATGGCGTCCGACATGTTCACCACCGTCGCCGATGTCGATCCGTGCGATCCGCTGCCGCTGCACCCCAAGCCGACGCTCGACAGCGCCAAGCTTGAAGCGCTCGTCAAAGCCATCAATGCCGCCAAGGCGCCGATGATCTGGATTGGCGGCGGCGCGCTCGATGCCAGTGCCGAGATCACCGCGCTCGCCGAACGCATCGGCGCCCCGGTCGGCGCGCTGCGCACCGGGAAGGGGGTGGTAAGTTCCCATCATCCGCTGTCCGTCACCGTGCCCGAAGCCGCGAAATTATGGGACGATTGCGATCTGGTGATCGGCATCGGCACCCGCATGACCACGCCGCTGACCGCTTTCGGCGCGCGTCCCGCAGGCCTGACCGTCGCGCGCATTGATATCGATCCTGCCGAAATGCGTCGCTTGCCGGTCGATATCGGCATTATTGGCGATGCCGCGCAGGCCGCCGCCGCGCTCACCAAAATGGTCGCCGAAAAGCACAACCCCGCCCGCCTCGCGCAAATCGCCGCCGCCCGTGCCGAAATCACCCAAGCCATCCAGACCATCCAGCCGCAAATGTCCCTGGTCGACGCGATCCGCGACGTGCTGCCGGAAGACGGGATTTTCTGCGATGAAATGACGCAAGTCGGCTATGTGTCCTGGTTCGGCATGCCGAG
>JANXRN010000319.1 GCA_025352995.1 Acetobacteraceae bacterium | reverse complement strand
CTTATCCGCCCTACGGGTTCAGCCATGGGCCACTTCTCCCGCCAACCATGCCTCGCAACAAGCCTTGGCGAGCACGCGCACCCGGGCGATGTAGCTTGCCCGCTCCGTCACGCTGATCACGCCCCTTGCATCGAGCAAATTGAACAAATGCGAGGCCTTGATGCATTGGTCATACGCCGGCAGGGCCAGCGGCTTGTCGCCGGCCAGCAACGCGGCGCATTCGGTTTCGGCGTCGGCGAAATGCCGGGTCAGCATCATGGTATCAGCCCGTTCGAAATTATGCGCGCTATATTCCTGCTCGGCGCGCAGGAAGACATCGCCATATTTCACCCCGCGGCCGTTGAAATCGAGGTCGTAGACCCGTTCGACATTCTGCACATACATCGCCAGCCGTTCGAGCCCGTAGGTCATTTCGAAGCTCGGCAATTCGGTCGCGATGCCGCCGACCTGCTGGAAATAGGTGAACTGGCCGACCTCCATCCCGTCGCACCAGATTTCCCAGCCGAGGCCCCAGGCGCCGAGGGTAGGGCTCTCCCAATCATCTTCGACAAAGCGGAAATCATGCAGCAGCGGGTCAAGCCCGATTTCCTTGTAGCTTTCCAGCAGTAGCGCCTGCGCATCGGCCGGGCTGGGTTTCATAATGACTTGATATTGATAATAATGTTGCAAGCGGTTCGGGTTTTCCCCGTAGCGCCCATCGGACGGCCGGCGGCTCGGCTGGACATAGGCTGCCGCCCAAGGCTTGGGACCCAAGGCGCGCAAGGTTGTCGCCGGGTGGAAGGTGCCGGCACCCATTTCCACGTCATACGGCTGCAAAATAAGACAGCCCTGGCGCGCCCAGAAGGCGTGCAGGCGCAGGATCAGGTCCTGAAAGCTCGGGATGGTGCTCATGCGACGGCTCTAAGGACGATTGATGCACGTCGCAATAGAATGCCGACAGGGCAAAAAGAAGGCAGAACTGCACAATCGGCGTGGATAAGTGTATATCTTGAACCCGGACGTGCCCAACGCCACTTGTTTGCCTGCCATCCCAGCACAGGACCCACCCGATGAACGCCGAAGAAGCCAATCTGATTACCGGTTTTGTCCAGCGCGTGGGCGGGGCGCCTGCGCTTGGCAGCATCGGCGGTTCGGTCCCCGCAACCCAGCCGCCCGCTGCCCCCTTGCCGCCGGTTGATCCCCAGGCCGACGCGCTGATCGGGGATCTGTTCACCCGCTATCCCGAAGCGCGCTACCGCATCACCCAGCTGGCCTTCGTGCAGGAACATGCGGTGGCCGAAGCGCAGAACGTTATCACCCGCCTGCAATGGGAATTGCAGCAGGCGCGGCAGCAATTGCAGGCGCAAGCGGCGCCGCAGGCCTC
The DNA here is from genome assembly GCA_025352995.1 of Acetobacteraceae bacterium. GTDB lineage: Bacteria > Pseudomonadota > Alphaproteobacteria > Acetobacterales > Acetobacteraceae > CAITOL01. The sequence continues at coordinate 1,658 of JANXRN010000319.1, read as the reverse complement.
GCCTTGGGGCGCGCCGGCGCAGCCGCAGGCCCAACAGCCGCAATCGCGCGGTTTTTTCGGCAACGTGTTCGGTGCCAGCCAGCCCGCGCCGCCCCCGCCGCAATATGCCCAGCCGCAATACGCCCCCCAACCGCAATATGCCCCGCCGCCGCCGCAATACGCGCCCGGCTATCAGCCCGGCATGTTCCAGCGGCCGGGTGGCGGCTTCCTCGGCTCGGCTTTGACCACGGCCGCCGGCGTCGCGGGCGGCATGGTGGCGGGTAACGCGCTGATGGGCCTGTTTTCGGGCGGCCATTCCGGCATGGGCGGCGGCTTCGGCGGCGGCGGGTTCGCCGGTGGCGGTGGCGGCACCACCATCGTTGAGAATAATTATGGCAACAGCCAGCCCAGTGGCGGCTGGTCTGGCCAGCCGTCGGGTGCCGATCCATACGACCAGGGCGGCGCGCAAAAGGATTGGTCCGACAATAGCAGTGACCCGGGCGGCAGTGACTGGGGCAGCAGCGATCCGGACTAGTCGTCCAACTGCCTGCGGCTTGACAGCGCGCCAATCCCGACGAATTGCAGGGCATCAGTCCAGCAGGATTTTGCCGATGCCGTTCCCAACCCCGTTCGACCAATATCGCGGCCGCGTGCTGCCAGAGTGGATCGACCTCAACGACCACATGAACCTTGCCTATTACGTGGTGCTGTTCGATCTCGCTGGCGACGTTGCCTACAACCATTTCGGCCTCGGCCCGCTTGGCGACTACAAGGAACGCACCAATTGCGGCACCATGGCGGTTGCCTCGCATAATCTCTACGTCCAGGAATTGCTGCTGGGCGAGGAAGTGCGGGTGGTGACGCAAATCCTCGCGGTGGACGACAAGCGCATTCATATGGCGCACGAAATGTACCGCCTGCCGGACAACAGTCTGGCGGCGATGCAGGAACTGATGCTGCTGCATGTCGATCTCGGGCGCCGCAAGGTCTCCCCCTGGCCGGCCGAGATTCGCGCCGCACTGGATGAAGCGGCCCGCGCCCACAAGGCGCTGCCCGTGCCAAAATGGGTTGGCCAGCACATCGCCATGCCGGTGCGCTAGATGCTGATAGCGGCGCACCATCGCAGCCGCGTCGCCACCTGGCTGTTCGTGGTGGCGGCGATGATTTTCGTGATGATCGTGCTCGGCGGCGCCACGCGGCTGACCGGATCGGGCCTGTCGATCATGGAATGGGCGCCGATCATGGGCACCGTGCCGCCCCTGTCGGACGCCGAATGGCAGCGTCTGTTCGGGCTGTACCAGAAAATTCCCCAGTACGAATTGCTCAACAAAAACATGGACATTGGTGGGTTTCAGCGGATTTTCCTGCTGGAATATTTGCATCGGCTCTGGGGGCGTCTGTTGGGGGTCGGTTTCCTGCTGCCGCTAATCGGGTTTGCCCTGATCGGCGCCATTCCGCGCCGGTTCATCCCCAGGCTGGTGCTGCTGTTTCTGCTCGGCGGGCTGCAAGGTGCGGTCGGCTGGTTCATGGTGGCGTCAGGCTTTGACGCTGACAGCACCGCCGTTGCGCCCGTGCGGCTGGTACTGCATCTGGTCTTCGCGCTGATGTTATACGCAGCGCTGCTATGGATCGCGCTCGGCGTGCTGCACCCACTTCGCCGCGTCGATCGGCAGTGGGTC